>NZ_JBEYFE010000020.1:0-193101 GCF_040634235.1 Streptomyces sp. NPDC007157 | reverse complement strand
GTGTTCTCTGCGTAGCGGGCGGGGGGGGGGGGGCCGCCCGCCCCCCGGCCCCACATACCCGCGGGGCGGGCCCCCCCGCGCACCTTCAGGGGCGCGGGGAACTGCGCGAGCGACCCCCACGCACCCGCACCCGGCAACGCACCCTCCGGCCCTCAGACCCCCGCCCGTTTCTGGGCCTCCTCCACCAGGCGCACCGCGTCCTCCACCTCCGCGTCGCTCTCCAGGACCACCGCCAAGTCGTTCCCGGCCACCGTGATTTGGTCGGCGACCGCGAACATCCCCGCGTCCGGCATCTCCCGGGCCTCGCCGCCCGGCTCCTCGACATCCTGCGCCCAGTCGGCCAACTGCCTGGCCAGCGCCAGCGCCTCCGCGGCCGCCCCCCTCTGCAGCCGACTCTGCGGCGCCGCCCTCAACTTGTCGGCGAAATGCTCCACGGCACGGGTAAGAGGCGTCGTATCAACCACGCCGTGAGCGTAACGCCTGACGTCGGCTGTCCTGTCCCGACTGTTGCCAACACGCCAACACTCAGGCACGGTGACGTGAAGGACCGGCTACAACCCCCTTTGCGCACCGGAGGCGCCGATGTCCCAAGTCTTCTCCGAGGAGACCCATCGCAACATGCTCGCCCGCATCCCCCACTGCACCGGTCGTGAAGTGTCCGACTGGCTGCGTACCGTCGCCGAAGGCCCGTCCCTCTTCCGCTTCGAGGAGAAGGTCAGCTGGCTCCGCCACGAGCACAACCTCGCGTACGGCCACGCGAAGGCGTTGATCCACGAGTACGACCTGAGGAGGGCCGCGCGCAAACTTCTCTAGGCGCGCACAGACGAGGAAGGGCCCCGGGGGTGCCCCGGGGCCCTTCTCGGTTCACTTGCTCCCTTACGGGCGCTAGTCGTTGCTGCTGAAGATCGCCACCAGGCGCAGCATCTCGACGTAGATCCACACCAGCGTCAGGGTGAGGCCGAACGCGGCCAGCCAGGCCTCGTTCTTCGGGGCGCCGTACGCGATGCCGTCCTCGATCTGCTTGAAGTCGAGGGTCAGGAAGAACGCGCCGAGCAGGATCGCGATGATGCCGACGATCGCACCGAGCGGACCGAAGCTGCGCAGCCCGCCGTTCTCGGCGACGCCGAACGCGACCAACAGCAGGTTGACCGCCATCACCAGCACGAAGGCGATGGCGATGGCCATGCCGACGCGGGCGTAGCGGGCGGTGACCCGGATCCAGCCGGCCTTGTAGACCAGCAGGGTCGCGGCCGTGACCGCCATGGTGCCGAGCACCGCCTGGAACGGGGCGCCGCTCCACCGGCTGTTGTACATCTCGCTGATCACGCCGAGGAAGACGCCCTCGAAGGCGGCGTATCCCAGGATCAGCGCGGGCACCGGGGTGCGCTTGAAGCTCTGGATCAGGGCCAGGACCATCGCCACGATCGCGGAGCCGAAGGCCAGGCCGTAGCTGGTGCTGGAGACCGGCAGCAGGGCCCAGGCGAGGGCCGCGCCGACGGCGACCGTGCCGAGCGTCGTCGCCGAGCGCAGGACCACGTCGTCCATGGTCAGCCGGCCGGTGGTGGCCGGGGCCTGCGGCGGGGCGCCCTGCTGGAGGTCCTGCTGGGCGTAGGGGTTGTTCGCGTACGGGTTCTGCGCGTAGGGGTTGCCCTGTGCGTACCCGGCCTGCGGCGCGGTGTTGAAGCCCGCGTAGCCGTTGTCGCGGCTGAACCCCCGTCGCGAGAAGACCGGGTTACTGCTCCTCATTTCGCTCCTCCATGGCCACGGTGGGTGGCCTTGGCGTCAAGAGTAATGGATTGGCAAAAGGATGACCCTAGTGCCTGGGGAGGATCTTTCCCTCGCCGTGCTGCGCAACACGCTACGCGGACCCCTCATTCCCGGCCATGGAGGGCTTCATTCCATGACCGAGTCGCTACATGGCCGGAACCGGCCGGAGATGCCTCAGGCGTCCAGCGGGAAGCCCGTGTACGCCTCCGCCAGGTCGGTCTCGGCCGCCCGGTTGGCGGCGATCCGGCCGAGCCGGGCCAGCTGGAGCCGGGCGTCGAAGGGGGTGTCCCCGGGGCCGCGGTGCAGCAGGGTCGTCATGTCGTACGAGAACCGCTCGGCCTGCCAGACCCGGCGCAGGCAGGTCGCCGAGTAGGTCTCCAGGAGCTCGGGCGAACCCGTCTCCCGCTCGTGGGCGAGGGCGCGGGCGAGGGTGACGACGTCACCGACGGCGAGGTTCAGCCCCTTGGCACCGGTCGGCGGCACGATGTGGGCGGCGTCCCCGGCGAGGAGGACCCGGCCGTGCCGCATGGGCTCGTGGACGTACGACCGCATGGGTGTGACCGACTTCTGGGTGATCGGCCCGCGCGCGAGGCGCCAGTCGTCGTCGGTCTCCAGACGCCGTTCCAGCTCGTCCCAGATCGCCTCGTCGGTCCAGTCCTCGGCGTCCGTGTCGGCCGGGACCTGGAGGTAGAGGCGGGAGACGGACGGGGAGCGCATCGACAGGAGGGCGAAGCCGCGGTCGTGGCGGGCGTAGACCAGCTCGTCGTGGGAGGGGGCGACGTCGGCGAGGATGCCCAGCCAGGCGTAGGGGTAGGTGCGCTCGAAGACCCGGGAGAGGGACTCGGGGAACGCGCCGCGGGCCACCCCCCAGAAGCCGTCGCAGCCCACGACGTACGCGCACTCCAGCACGTCCTCCCGCCCCTCGTGCCGGAACCGCACCCGCGGCCGCTCGCTCTCGGCGCCCTCCACCGCCAGCGCCTCCGCCTCGAAGAGCAATGGGCCGCCCTCCTTGAGCTGGAGGGCGATGAGGTCCTTGCAGACCTCGGTCTGGGCGTAGACCGTCACGGACCGCCCGCCGGTGAGCCCGGGGAAGTCCACGCGGTGGCGCTGTCCGGCGAACCGCAGCTCGATGCCGTCGTGGCGCAGGCCCTCGCGGTCCATCCGCTCCCCGGCGCCGGCCGCGCGCAGCACGTCCACCGTGCCCTGCTCCAGGATCCCGGCGCGCTGGCGGTGTTCCACGTAGGAGCGGTCGCGGCTCTCCAGGACGACCGAGTCGATGCCGGCGTTGTGCAGCAGCCGGGCGAGCAGGAGCCCGGCGGGTCCGGCTCCGATGATGCCGACGGTGGTGCGCATCGGTCGTTCCTTCCGTGGACGGGGCGTCGTCGCCCGCTGCGGGGACTGCGGCGTTCACCTGGTGCGACTGTTCGTCTGGTGAAACTTCCTTCACCCGGTTCTCCCGAGTCTCCGTCCGCACCTGCCCCCTGTCAATGGACACGCCCGGGCCTCCGGCGGCGCGCGCGGCCGGCCGCCCGGCCCGCCGGAGGCGGTGGTGGGCCGGGCGGCCGGTGCGCGGAGCGGCGGGGCAGGGGGTCAGCGGCCCGGCCAGCCGTCCAGGTGGCGGTGCAGGGTGACGTCGGCGTGCGGGTCGCCCTTCGGGGCGTTCGCGACCGCGTCGTGCAGGACGGTGGTGACCTCGGCGGCGAGCCCGTCGGCCCGCGTGCGCAGCTCGTCGGCGGGCAGCGTGGAGCGGCTCAGCTCGTCGAGCCGGCGGTGGATGTCGGCGAGCTTGCCCCGCGCGGTGGCGTCGAGCAGCAGCGGGTTGGGCGTGGCGACCACGAACTGGTAGGCACCGGCCAGGGTCTGGCAGCCCGTGCACTCCTTGTTGGCGGCGTCGCTGAGGTTCACCGCGTTCAGCCGCGTGTGCTCCCCGGCGACCGTGACGATCTGGAAGGACAGCGCGACCGAACGGCAGTGGTCGTCCGCCGAGCAGCCGGCCGAGACGGCGTTGGCCTGGTTGCGTACGGCGGCGGCGTTGACCTTGCCGAACTGACGGACCGTGAACGAGTCCCGGACCTGGGTGTGGTGGCCGCGGTCGGCGTGGCTGAAGACATGGTCGGAGGCGACCGCGGCGTGCGGCACGGCGGTGGCCGCCTGTGCGGGCAGCGCGGTGGCCGCGCCGGCGACCCCGGCGGCGAACAGGCCGATCCGGACGGCCCGCCGGGTGAGCGGGCCTGAGGTGGTGCGTGGTTTTCGGTGACTGCTCATGGATGCTCCCGTGCTCCTGTGCTTCTGCGGTAGGTGGTTCGGTGGCCGCGCGCCGGCCGGCCGCGTGCTGGTGGCCCGCGGACCGGCCCGCGCGGTGGCCGTACGACGGCCCGGGGCCGCTCGTCAGGACGTGGCCGGGGCCGGGCTGGGCGAGTCGCTGGCCGGCGGCGGGGACGGGCTGGGCGTCGGGGACACCGGAACGCTCTCCGACGGTGTGGGCGACGGCTCGGGCTCCGTCGTGCCGGGCCCGTCGGAGGGCGAGGGCACCGGATCGGCGACCGTTCCCCCGCTGGACGGCACCGGCGACCTGGAGGCACCGTCGCCGGCACCGCCCGGTACCGAGGCGGACGGCGACGCCGAGGCGGACGCCTCGCGCGAGGACTCCGTCGGCGAGGGCCCGGCGCTCGCCCCGGCCGAGGCGGCCGGCGCACCGGCCGCCGGGTCCGACGGGCTGCCGGATCCCGTCGGGCGGTCCGGGGTCGTGGCCTGCCGGGCCGGCGGTGCCTCGGTCGGCACCCCCGGCTGCAGGATCGGCGCGATCGGCGGCTGCTTGGGCAGCGGCTTCGGCGTCACCCCGGAGACCCAGGCGTAGCTGAGACCGGTGAGCGCGGCGAGGGCGAGGGCGCAGACCGCGATCCTGAGCCTCGGCCGGCCCGCCGTGGTGCGTTTCGCGGCCCGGATGAGCCGCCCGCCGATCTTCACGGACAGATAGACGACACCGGCCATCGGGCACAGCAGCATCACGCTGCCGATGGTCCCGACCAGCCCCTCGACGATCTTCCCGTCCACGAACGCCGATCCGGTGCCGACGAGTTGCTCGGTCAGGGAGCGGGTCATGGTGGTGAGGATCCGCGGCAGGTTCCACAGCGCGTACCCGAGTTCGCCGATGATCAGCGGGACCATCGTCAGCACCCAGGTGGCGACGATGGCGCGCGCCGACTTCTTCAGCCCGGCGACCTCCTCGCGGGCCTTGTCCCCCCGCGGCCCCGGCACCAGGGCCAGCAGGATCGGCTTGATCTTGCCGTACAGGTCCGGGACCCCGGCCAGGTCGCCGAGGATGTAGTAGCCGTCCAGCCGTACGGCCGGCATCAGCTGTTCCAGGATCTCGAAGTGCCCGAGGTAGACCGTGGCCAGGAAGAACTGCGCCCCGGTGGCGAAGTAGGCACCGGCCATGGCCAGCATGAAGACGATGTTGAAGTAGACGCCGCCGAGGTCGGTGCGGAGCCGGCCGGCCCGGCCGATCCGGTAGACGTCGGTGACGTCGGTGTACATCGAGGGCCAGATGAGGAAGAGCCCGCACCCGATACAGCCGGGGCGGGCTCCGCCGTATCTGCACGCGGAGGCGTGGCCGAACTCGTGGAAGACGAGGGAGGCCACGGTGAGCACGAAGACGACGAGGATCAGGACGGGCTGGTCGAGCACCTCCAGGACGGGTTCTATCGCCCCGAAGAACCCGAACAGCCAGACGTCCATGCCGACGACCGCGGCCAGCACCAGGGCCACCACCACCGGTCGGTGCAGCCAGGCCAGCGAACGGGCGATCTTCGCCGTACGCCGCTCGTCGAAGATCACCCGGTGGCCCTTGAGGGCGAGCAGCAGGTCGGAGCGCGGGGCGTCGACCTCGTCGTCCTCCTGGCCGTCCGGGACCGTCACTCCCAGCGGTTCGAGCTTCTTCTCGACGAGGTAGCGGATGTTCTCCCCGCTGACCTCGCGGCCGAAGCGGGCGCTGACCCGGTGGGCGATGGCCTCGGCATCGCGGACGCCGTCGACCGACGACGCCACCAGGTACAGCAGCCTGGACAGCTGCACGACCTGCCCGTCCCCCCGACGGGCGATGTACTTGGGCTCGGTGAATCCCGACCCCTGGTACTCGCCGTGCAGCCGCAGTCCCGCGCTCAGCCTCGGGATCGGCGACGGCGGGTCGACCACCGGCAGGTTGCCCGTCGCGACCTGCTCGTAGGTGACCGGCCAGCCGCCGGGTCCGGGCACCGGGCCCGTGTCGTACAGTGCGGCGGTCCCGTCTCCGAGCACCGTCATGTGTGGTCTCCCCCCGGATCCCGCATGCAGTTCCCCCCCTTGGCGCCGGTCCGGCGCCGGCCGCGAGCGCCACCGCCGGGGCGACGGCGGTGGCGCTCGTGGGGACTACTGGGTGACGCTGATCGTCTGCGCGGCCTGCGAGGTGGCGGACGACCACGAGGAGTGGTCGTTCAGGGCGGCGGACTGGTTGGACGCGTCGATGTTGGCGATGTGCTTGGTGACGTTGACGGTCTTGCCGAAGCTGAACTTCAGGCGGCCGAGGGCCTCACGGCCCGGCAGCAGCTCGGCGGACTCGTTCTCCAGCTCGTTCATGTCCATGCTCATGACGGATGTCCTTTCGTTTCGTGTGCGATGAGGTCGAGGTCGGCACCGACGCCGTGCGCCGGCGCGGTGCTACTGGGTGACGCTGATGGTCTGGGCGGCGCCGGAGTCGGCCACCGACCACGACGAGTGGTCGTTCAGCGCGGCGGACTCGTTGTGGGCGCTGATGTTCGCGACGTGCTTGGTGACGTTGACCGTCTTGCCGAAGCCGAACTTCAGCCGGCCCAGGGCCTCACGACCCGGCAGCAGCTCCGCGGACTCGGCCTCGAGCTCATGGGCGTCCATCATGATCGCTTCCCCCTCAGGGATAGACATTTCCGATCGGACCGAGTCAGGTTCCCCCCGGACTCTGTCCAATCTGGTCGGACGTGCTGTCCAACGAGATTGGACACTAGGGCCTCGGAGACCCCTCGCGCAACCCGTTCGGGAAATCACCCTCTCGGCCGATCGCGGCGGCGACCGTAGAATCGGCGCGACATGGCGGACTCCGCAGGCGGCGAGCAGGAAGTGACTCAGTGGCCAACGCACTGCAGCAGTTGATCCGTGAGCACCTCGACCGCAAGGGCTGGTCCTACGGTGACGTGGCGCGGCGCGGTGGTGTCCCCCGCTCCACGGTCCACCATCTGGCCACCACCGAGCGGGTGGTCCGCATGCCCCAGGCGACGACCCTGGAGGGCCTGGCCAAGGGGCTGGAGCTCCCGCTGGAGAGCGTGCGCCGGGCCGCCGCCGAGGCGTGCGGGATCCATGTGTACGACACCTCGCCGGACGCCGGCGCGAACGGCGGCGCCGCCGACCCCGAGGTCGCGCTGCTCATCGCGAGCGTCCAGAAGCTGTCGGCGGACGACCGCCGCCATGTCACCGCCCTGGTCGAGTCGCTGCTGGACCGTTCCTCCGGCCCCGCCAAGGAGAAGTGACCGCCCCCGGACGGCTCCTCGAACGCTCTCGGACGGTCTTTCGCCAAGTCGGAAAAAGAAACCAACTCCGCACGAAACCGTGAAGATCCAGGACTAGTCTCTCGTCCTGCCCGGGACGCGAGAGCCGCACGACCACGGGCTCTCAGGGGGAAATGTGTTGTTCGTGCACGGCGGACCGGCGACGGCCGTGGTCCGGGGACCCGACGGCGAGTCCGTCGTCCTGCTGTCCGGGGAACTGCCCGAGGTGCTCACCGACGCCTCGGTCACCGAACTCCTGGACCTGGCCGCCGCCATCCTGGACACCGGTGAACTCGCCCTCTTCGAGGAATGCCTGCACGCGTTGCGCGGCAACGGCATGCGGGCGGGCCGCCGCATCGAGGTCGACGGCGCGGTCCTGACCGTCTACGAGGGGTGAGCCGACCCGATACCCGGGCAATGCCGCCATTCGGTTTTCCAGTCGTGTCGAGCCCGTCCACGGATTCGTGATAATCCCCCTTCGGTCGCAACGCCCCCGGTATAAGGTTCTGGCGCCGAATCACGACAGGGGGAACTCCGTGACATCGAACAGCTCCGATCCGAATTCCTCGCACCAGGAGAGAACCGGACGGATTTCACGGCGCACGTTACTGAGAAGCGGAGGTGTCGCGGGACTCGGTGTACTCATACCGGTCACCGGAAACGCAGACGCCGCCGCCGGTGCGCCCGCACCTCACATCGTCGCCCGCGAAGGCGCCAATCTCGCCGTCTCTCTGTCACCCGACGGTCGCACCATCGCCCTCGACGCGCTCAACGCGATCTGGCTGCTCCCCGTGGCCGGCGGCACGGCCCGCCGGCTCACCGAGGACGGGCTGGACGCCACCCAGCCGCACTGGGCGCCCGACGGGCAGAGCCTGGTGTTCCAGTCGTTCCGCGAAGGGGCGTACGACCTGTGGCGGATCGGCCCCGACGGATCGGGGCTGCGGCGGCTGACCGACGGGGCGGGGTACGACCAGGAGCCGAAGTTCTCGCCGGACGGCCGGCTGGTGGCCTTCGCCTCCGACCGCGGCAACGCCGGGCGCATCTGGCTGCTGGACACCCGGACCGGCGGTCTGCGCCCGCTGACGCAGGGCGACCGCAACGTCTCCATGCCCACCTGGTCGCCCGACGGAAAGCGGGTGGCCTACATCGCCGACGGCGGGGCGGTCGAGGCCGTCGACATCCTCTCGGGGGCGGTCGAGACCCTGGTGACCGGGCCGGCGGACGCGGCCCTGTACGCGCCGTCGTTCAGCCCCGACGGACGGCACGTGACCCATGTGCGGGTGACCGGGCCGCGCGCCGACCTCATGCTGGACGACCGGGCCCTGACCGACGGGGAGGACGTGTTCCCGCTGGCAGCCTGCTGGCTCACCGCCGACGAACTCCTCTACACCGCCGACGGACACATCCGCCGCCGCACCCTGGACGGCACGCGGACCGACATTCCGTTCGGCGCCGAAGTGAGCCTCACGCGGCCGGCCCCGTACCGGCGCCGCGGCCCGGACATCACCTCCACCCGCCCGCAGGACGTCCTCGGCGTCGCCGACCCGGTGCTGTCGCCCGACGGGCACGGCATCGCCTTCCGGGCACTCAACGCCCTGTGGCTGCTGCGCGGCGGCGAGCGGCCGCGACGGATCGTGGGCGACGGTTACTGGAACGCCTCCCCCGACTGGTCTCCCGACGGCCGTTCCCTGGTCTACGTGAGCGACCGCGCCGGTACCGCGAACCTCTGGCGCCACGACCTCGCCGCCGGTACCCGCGAGCGGCTCACCGACCTGCCGAACGCCCAGCTCTCACCGCGCTGGTCCCCCGACGGAACCCGGATCGCGTACCAGGACGAGGGCGGCGCCACCTGGGTGCTGACCGTCGCCGACGGCTCGGTGACCAAGGTGGTGGGCGAGCTCTACCAGCCCGGTCCCCCCGCCTGGTCGCCGGACGGCAGGCTGATCGCGCTGGCCGCGGTCGCGCCGTACTCCCGCCGCAGCAGCAACGGACACAACCAGATCCTCACCGTCGACCTGGACACCCACGAGGTGCGCTACCAGGCCCCGGCGCCGGGGCGTTCCCTGTCCACCCGCAGCGGCGACGGCCCGCTGTGGACGCCGGACGGCCGGCATCTGATCGTGGGCATGGAGAGCCTCGCCTGGCGGGTACCGGTGGACGCCGACGGGCGGATCACGGGCGAGCCCGAGCAGCTCACCGACGAGACCACGGACTCCCTGTCGATCGACGCCCGCGGCACCACCTTGCTCTACCTGTCCGACGGGCGGCTGCGCGCCCTCGGCCTCGACGGCTCCGGCACCCGCACCCTCCCCACCCGGCTGACCTGGAGCCGCCGCCCCGCACCCGCGGGACGGACCGTCGTACGGGCCGGGGCCCTGTGGGACGGCACCGGCGGCGACCTCCGTCACGACGTGGACATCGCCGTCGAGGACGGACGGATCACCGAGGTGGCACGCCGCGGCGCCGTCCGTGGTGGCCGGACCGTCGACGCGTCCGCGCTGACCGTCCTGCCCGGACTGATCGACACCCACAACCACTGGCACTGGCGCGGCCCCCAGTGGGGCGACCGGCAGGGGCGGGCCTGGCTGGCGTACGGCGTGACCACCAGCCGGACCCCGGGTGATCCCGCCTACCAGATGGTGGAGAACCGGGAGGCGCTGGCGGCGGGCGCCCGGGTGGGGCCACGGTATTTCGGTTCCGGAGAGGGGTTCGAGGGGACCCGCGGCCAGCACCGGGTGATGCGTCCGGTCTTCTCGCGCGCCCAGCTCGACCGCGACCTGCGGCGGGCCTTCGCGCTCCGCTACGACCTGCTGAAGTCGTACATCCGGCTGCCGCTCGACCTGGAACGCGAGGTGGTGGAGCGCGGCCACGCGGCCGGTGTGCCGGTCACCTCGCACTACCTCTACCCGGCGGCCCGCACGGGCCTGGACGGGATGGAGCACACCGGCGGCGGCAACCGGCTCGGCTACTCGCGCACGCTGAGCTTCGCCGCCGGCCGGACCTTCCAGGACTCCGTGGACCTGCTCGCCGCGAGCGGCATGTGGATCTCCACGACCACGCTGTTCGCGACGGAACTGTTCGCCGACGACCGGTCGTTGGTCGAGGACGAACGCACCCGGATCCTGTTCCCGGACTGGGAGTACGAGCGACTGCGGCAGAAGGCCGACAGTGCCGGATCGGGCCCGGACGCCGAGCTCAACCATGCCTGGACGGTGGGCGACTGCGACATGCTGCTGCGGGTGCACCGAGCCGGCGGGCTGGTCGTGGCGGGCACCGACGCGGCGCTGGACGACATCGGCATCAGCATCCACCAGAACCTCCGGGCCCTGGTCAAGTACGGGTTCGCGCCCTGGGAGGCGCTCACCACCGCGACCGGGAACGCGGCCCGCTGTCTGGGCCTGGCCGACCGGCTGGGCGCCGTCGCCCCCGGTCTGCTCGCCGACCTGGTGTTCGTGGCGGGCGATCCGCTGCACGACATCGCCGCCGCCGCGGCCGTACGGCAGGTGATGTCCGGGGGCAGGATGCACACCGTGCCGGAGCTGCTGGAACCGTTCCGCAGGCCCGCGGCGGCCACCGAGAGTGTCGCGCACCCGCACCGGGTACGGACCGCGGCGGCCTCCACCCTGCGCGACGCGGACCACTACTGGCACGAGGCCGAGTGGCGGCACCAGGGATGCTGCCGTCAGCGGTGAAACCTGCCGTCACCAAGGGTCCGGGCGGGGTTCACCCCGCCCGGACCCATGAAGAGCACGCCTTGTTCTCTGCCGGTGATTACCTGCCCGTGATTCCCTGCCTGTGATTCCGTGACCGTGATTCGCTGCCTGTGATTCCCTGCCCCGTGCCGGATCAGTTGACCCGACGTTCCCGGCCCGCCCAGAAACGCTCGCGCAATTCCCGTCGGAGGATTTTTCCGCTGGGATTCCGGGGCACTCGCTCGATGAATTCGTATCCGCTCGGGGATTTGAAGTCGGCGATGTGATCCCGGAGGAAGAGTTTCAGTTCCCTCGGCTTCACCGTTGTTCCGGGGCCCAGGACGACGAAGGCGCGCACGGCCTCGCCCCAGCGTTCGTCCGGTACGCCGATCACCGCCGCCTCGGCCACCGCCGGGTGGCCGCACAGGGCGTTCTCCACCTCGGCCGGGTAGACGTTCTCACCGGCCACGATGACGGTGTCCTTGATGCGGTCGCAGATGTGGACGTAACCGTCCTGGTCGAGGTAGCCGGCGTCGCCGGTGCGCAGCCAGCCGTCGACGAGGCTCTCGGCGGTCGCCTCCTTCAGGCCCCAGTACTCCAGCATCACCGCGGGCGTGCGCAGCCGGATCTCCCCGACCTCGCCGGCCGCCAGCACGGTGCCGTCGTCGCCGGTCACCGCCACCTCGACACCGGGATAGGGGCGGCCCGCCGCGCGCAGCCGGGGGCTGCCCGGCACATGGTCCGCGGGCGGCAGACACAGCGCGGTGTTGCCGCTCTCGGTGAGCCCGTACAGCTGCGCCAGATCGCAGCGCAGGGTCTCGATGCACCGCAGCAGGAGCGTCTCGGAGATCGGGGAGCCGCCGTAGGTGACCTTGCGCAGGGAGACGAAGTCCTGCGGGCCGACGCCGGGTTCGGCCAGCATCATCTGCAGCATCGCGGGCACGGCAAGGGTCGTGGTGACACCGAGCTCGCGGACCAGCCGTACGGCGTCGTGGGCCGAGAACATCCGCATGGCCACGCTCTTCACGCCGGCGTTGAAGCCCTGCATGGCCCACCAGATGCCGGCGACGTGGAAGCCGGGGATGCTGATGAGGCTGACGTCCTCCGGATGCCAGTCGATCCAGTCGAGGCCGTGTTCGGCCAGCAGGTCACCGATGGCGAAGAAGCTGCGGTGGGCGAGGACGACACCTTTCGGCAGGCCCGTCGTGCCGCTGGTGTAGAGCTGGACCACCGGGTCGTCGGGGGCCGCCTCGACCGCGAGGTCGTCCTGCGGGAACTCCGCCCGCCACTCCTGGAAGCCGAGGCCGCTGCCCTGGCATCCGTCCACGCCCACCACCGTGGGCCGGGACGGCAGCCGCGCACGGGACCGCTCGGCCGCGTCGGTGTACTCCCGCTCCGCGAAGATCAGTTCGGCTTCGGAGTCGCCCAGGATGTGGTCGACCTCGCCCGGGGTGAGACGCCAGTTGACCGGGACGAGAACGGCGCCCGTCTTGGCGCAGGCGAAGAAGATCTCGTAGTAGTGCTCGGACTCCTTGCCGAGGTAGGCGACGCGCGAGCCCCGGCCGATCCCCGCGGCGGCCAGGGCGCGGGCCGAGCGGTTGCTGTCACGGTGCAGCCGCTCGTAGGTGACCTCCCGGCCCTCGCACACCAGGGCCACCTGCTGGGGCCGGCGCGCCGCGTGGAACGCCACGGTGTCGACGGCGGTCCGGAGATTCGGATAGTGCATTCGGGCGTCCAATCCGTAGACGGTCAGGTCCAGTCGTGGTGGTCGGGCCAGAAGCGCCGGCCGGTCAGCGCGGGACCCGGCAGCCTCAGCAGCGGGGGGCGCGGACCGTCCTCGGGCCACAGCGCCGCAAGGTCGGGCGGGTCCCCCGCCAGGTGACGCCGCGCCAGCCGGGACAGCAGCAGGGTGCGCTCCGCCCCGTCCGGGGGCGCCAGGACGGCGGTCCGGTCCCCGTCCGCCACCCGGGCCAGGTCCCGCAGCAGACCGGCCCGGTCGTGCACCACCGACGCGTACCGCACCGCCAGATGGTCCCGTGTCTCGGCGAGCGTGCGGCTGACCGCGGCCGGGCTCCAGTCCGTGCTCTCGCGCAGGCGGTGGAGCAGCCGCCGGGCCGTGCCCGCGAGGGCCGGTTCGTTGTGCCCGGACAGCAGCAGCAGCCACGGCCCGGGGAGATCCGGTTCCCCGGCGCCGCTCTCGGGAGCACTCTCCAGGACGACGTGCGCGTTGGTCCCGCAGAAGCCGAAGCCGCTCACCCCGGCGCGCCGGACGTCCTGCGCGGGCCAGGGAAGGGGTGCGGCGGCGAGCCTCAGCCCGGTGCGCTGCCAGGGGATGTCCGGGTCCAGGTCGTCCGCGCCGGGCTGCGGCGGCAGTTCGGCGTGCGCGAGGGCGAGCGCCGTCTTCATCAGCCCCGGGCCGCCGGAGGCGGTTTCCAGATAGCCGATGTTCGCCTTGACCGACCCGATG
This sequence comes from Streptomyces sp. NPDC007157, assembly GCF_040634235.1. NCBI lineage: Bacteria > Bacillati > Actinomycetota > Actinomycetes > Kitasatosporales > Streptomycetaceae > Streptomyces > Streptomyces sp. NPDC007157. Next base: position 179,620 of record NZ_JBEYFE010000020.1, on the reverse strand, counting down.
TGCAGCGGCGGCGCGTCCGGGGAGAACCGCTCGTAGGCCTCGGCGATCGACTCGGCCTCGATCTGACCGCCCAGCCGGGAGCCGTTCGCCTGGGCCTCGACGTACTGCACGTCGGCGGGTGACACCCCGGCGTCGCGCAGCGCGCGTTCGATCACCGCCTTCTGGCCGCGGGCCGAGGCGACGGACATGCTCGGCCGGTCGCCCTGCGCGTGCACCGCGCTGCCCCGCACCAGCGCGTACGGCAGGCGGCCCGCGGAGACGGCGTCGGCGTACCGTTCGAGGACGACGACGCCGCATCCCTCTGCGCGCACATGCCCGTCGGCCCGGCGGGTGAAGGGCCGGCTGCGGCCGCTCGGCGACAGCATGCCGGCCCGGTCGAGGATGCCGGTGCTGAACGGCGACAGCAGCAGGTTGGCGATGCCCACCAGCGCGACGTCGCACTCCCGCCGTCGCAGGGCCTGCACGGCCAGGTGCACCGCCGTCAGCATCGACGAGGAGGCCGTGTCGACGGTGATCGCCGGACCGGCCACCCCCAGCGCCAGGGCGATCCGGCCGGAGAAGGCGCTGGGGGAACTGCCGGTGCTCATGTGCGGGGACAGCCCGCCGTCCGGGAGCCCGCCGCGCAGCCAGGCGTACGGGTACTCCACCGGCCCGGCGCCGGCGAAGACGCCGACGCTCGAGCGGCGCAGCCGCTCCCGGGACAGGCCCGCGTCCGCCAGGGCCTGCACGGTGACCTCCAGCAGCAACCGCTGCTGCGGGTCCATGTGCAGCGCCTCCTGCTCCGGAATGCCGAAGTAGGCGGCGTCGAACAGGTCCACGTCGCTCAGGTACGCGCCCTGGCGCAGCCGGTCGGCCAGCGGCGCCAGGTCGGGTGCGCCGAGGTTCCAGCGCGGCCGGCCGAGGCTGTCGGACGGCACACCGGCGGCCTCGGTCGCCAGCACCCGGCCCTCGCGCAGGGCGGTCCGCAGGGACCCGGCGTCGTCCAGGCCGCCGGGGAGCCGGCAGCCCATGCCGACGACGGCGATCCCCTGGGACTGCTCCTGGCGCTGCCGGGCGAGCATCACCATGAGCTGCTTCCTGGACAGCGATTCCAGATAATCGATGTAGCTCGTCACGTTCCCTCGCACCGTCCTACAGCAGGCTCTCGCGCAGCGCGGCCAGTTCCTCGTCCGCCTCCGCCTCGGACAGGTCCTCCACGTCGCCGGCACCGCTCGGCGCCGGTTCGTCCGCCGGCTCCGGCGTGTCCGGGACGAGCGAGCCGTCGATGAAGGCGGCCAGGGGCCGTACGGCCGGGTGGTCGAAGAGGGTGGAGGCGGGCAACGGGATGCGGAACACCGCCTCCAGGGCGTTCTTCAACTCGACCGAGGCGAGGGAGTCCAGGCCGAGGCTCACGAACGGGGTGTCGGGGTCGACGTCCTGTGGGCTGTCGTACCGCAGCACCTCCGCGACCTTGGCGCGCAGCAGCTCCCGCAGGGCGGCCTCGCGCTCCGGTTTCGGCCGGGACAGTACGGCGTCCAGGTCGACCTCGGGCGTACGCGTCCCCCGGTCGCCCGACAGCAGGTCCTTGAACAGCGCGTTGGCGAACGGCTGGGAGGCGGTGTACGCGTCCCAGTCGAACGCGCCGACGACCGTCTGGGCGTGCGGCCGGGCGAGCGCCGTGAACAGGGCACGCAGCGCGGCACCGGGCTTCACGAACTTCAGTCCCCGGTCCTCGATCCCCTTGATCTGCTGGGCGGTGAGCGAGGCAGCCATGCCGATCTCCGCCCACGGTCCCCAGTTGACGCTCAGGCCCGGCAGTCCGGCGGCGGCCCGCCGCTGCATGAGGACGTCCATGTAGGCGTTGCCCGCCGCGTAGTTGGCCTGCCCGGCGGCGCCCAGGACGGCGGCGATCGAGGAGTAGCCGACGAAGAAGCGCACCGAGGGCACGGCGGCGGCGGCCCGGTGCAGCAGCCAGGTCCCGTACACCTTGGCCCGCAGGACGCTCTCCATGCTGTCCCAGGTCTGGCCCGCCAGCGGTGCGTCGGCGAGGACGCCCGCCGCGTGCACGATGCCGCCCAGCGGGGCGGGCCCGTCGCTGAGGGCGCCGATGATCCGCTCGACGTCGGCGGGGTCGGCGATGTCGCCGTGATGGACGCTGACCTCGGTCTCGTCGCCGAGTTCGGCGGAGAGCTCGATCAGCTCGGGCAGCGTCAGCTGTCGTCGGCTGACGAGGGCCAGTCGGCGGGCGCCCTGCTGCACCAGCTTGCGGGCGGTGGCCAGGCCGAGCGCGCCGAGGCCGCCGGTGATCAGATAGGTCTCCCCGGGGCTGATACGGACCGGTTCGGCCGGCCGCTCGTGCTCGTCGCGGAAGGCGATGACGATCTTGCCGAGGTTGGCCCCCCGGCTGAGCGCCCCGAACGCCTCCTCGATCTCGTCGAGCGCGTACCCGACGGTCGGCAGGGCGCCGAGCCGGCCGGCCTCGACATGGTCGGCCACCGTGCGCAGGATGTCCTGGTTGAGCTGGTCGAGTTCGTGCGGCGGCAGCTCGCTGAGGTCGAAGTTGTGGTGGTCGACGTCGGGGCGTTCGGCCCGCATCTCCTCGGCGGACCAGATGCCGATCTTGCCGAGTTCGACGAACCTGCCGCCGTGCCCGAGGGTGCGCAGCCCGGCCGGGATGTAGTCCTTGTTGAGGCTGTTGAGGACGATGTCGACGCCCTCGCCGCCGGTGGCCTCGAGTACCTCGTCGGCGAAGTCGAGGGTGCGCGAGTTCATGATGTGGCGCACGCCCTGGGAGCGCAGCAGCGGCCACTTGCGGGGGCTCGCGGTGGCGTACACCTCGGCGCCCGCGAGCTGTGCGAGCTGCACGGCCGCCTGTCCGACACCGCCCGCGGCGGCGTGGATCAGCACCCGGTCCCCGGCCTTGATCTTCGCGAGGTGGTGCAGGGCGTGGTAGGCGGTGACGTACGCGGCGGGCAGCCCGGCCGCCTCGGTGAAGGTGAGGCTCGCGGGCTTGCGCACCACGACGGTGGACGGCACCGTGACCCGGCGCCGCATGCAGCCGATCCGGCTGAGCACGACCTCGTCGCCGGGCCGGAACTCGGCGTCGGGCCCGGCCGCGACGACCGTGCCGGCGGCCTCGAAGCCGAGCGGCAGCGGCTCGTGCGGCAGCCCGTTGTCGAGGGCGTACTGGCGCAGCATCCCGAGGGCGTTGAGGACGTCCTTGAAGTTCAGGCCCGCGGCGTGGACCTGGACGGTGACCTCGTTCCCGGCCGGCTCGCGGTCCTCGACCGGCACCGGGCGGACCGCGGAGAACTGCCCGTACTCGGTGACGGACAGTTCGAAGTTGCCGTCCGTGTCCACGGCGGTGACCGGGGTGCCGGGCAGCAGGCGCTTGACGTGGCGGATGCCGCCCCGGTACGCGATCTGGAAGTCACCGCCCGTGCCGTCACCGGCCAGCACCTCGTCGACCAGCGGCTGCGGGTCCGGGCCCGCCAGGTCGAGCAGGGTGGCGCGCAGCGCCGGGTACTCGTTGAGGAGTACGGCCCCGAAGCCCCACAGCGACGCGGCGGCCAGGGGGTCCGGCTCCGGGGAGGCGGTGCGGTCGCCCGGCAGCCACTGCGCCCGCTCGGTCACCAGCAGCACGCGCAGGTCCCGGCCGGTGCCCAGACGTCCGGCGGCGTCGGTCAGGGTGAGCAGGTCGCGGTAGTTGCGCTCGGTCTCGGTGCGCAGCCGCTCCTCGCCGTGGGCGCCGGGCTCCGGGGTCCAGAACCAGCACAGGTCGGTGACCGCGGGGTGCTCGTCGAGCAGCCGGACCGCGGTGGCCGAGTCCGGGGCGTGCAGCAGGGTCACGCCCGACTCGGCCAGCCGCTGTGTCGCTGCGGCGAGCGCGGCCGGGTCGTGGTGGACGGCCAGGACCTCGCGGCCCCGCGCGACGGTACCGGCCGGGGGCAGCGAGCGCTTGAGCCAGCGGGGCCGCAGGAGCATCCGCTCGGCCGGGTCGGCGGGTGCGCCGGCGACGCGCTTGAGCCGCACCCCCTCGACGGCGAAGACCGGGCGGATGCCCTCCAGGGCCGCGATGTCGGCGGTGAGTTCGCCCGCCGTCTCGTCGAGCGTCACCTGGATGAGGATGCGCAGGTCCGCCTTGGGCCGCTTGAAAAGTTCGACGCGGTCGAAGCCGACGGGCAGATAGGTGCCGTCGAGGTCCACGGCCGCGCCGAGGGTCTGCATGGCGCAGTCCAGCAGCGAGGCCCGCAGCTGCTCGGGGGCCGGGGTGTCCAGGCCGCGGAGCTCGCCGACCGCGAAGCCGTCCGGGTAGCGGTCGACCCCGAGGACGCGCCGGAACTCGGGCCCGTAGGGCAGGCCGAGGTCGGCGTAGTGCTCGTACAGGTCCTCGGCCCGGTGCCGTATCTGGCGGGTGCCGGGCCGCTCGGCCGTGGCACGCAGCCGCCGGATCACGGTGTCCGGTCCGGCGCCGGGCCGGCCGTCGGGCGCGGGGTCCAGGGTCGCGGTGGCGTGGACGCGTTCGATGACGCCGTCCCGGCCGTCGACGCGGCTGACGATCTCGACCCCGGCCGGGCCGTCGGCGGGGTCCCGGCCGGGTTCGGTGCGCAGCCGGGTGCGGACCTCGACCGGCTCGCCCTCCTTGAGGAACAGCGGTTCCAGAATGCGTACGTCCCGTACCGGCCGGGTGGTCTCACCGTGGACCGCGTCCTGCAGGGCGAGGACGATCTCGACGTAGCCCGCTCCCGGGAAGACGGCCTGCTCCATGACGATGTGGTCGGCCAGGTACGCGGGGGCGCCCGGGTCCAGGTGCGTGGCGAACTCCCGCTCCCCGGTGGCGCGCTGGGCGGCGGTGGACACCTCCCGGCCCAGCAGCGGGTGGTGCGCCGGGCCGGTGCCCGGGGTGGTCAGGGCGGCGCGGGGGCGCGCTCCGGGAAGGCGGTAGCGCTTCTTGGCGAACACGTAGCCCGGCAGCGGTACGAGGCGGCCGCCGCACTCCTGGTGGTAGCCGGTCCAGGAGACGTCGAGACCCGCCTCGTAGGCCCGGGCCAGGGCGGTGCGGATCGTGCCGGCATCGGTGTCGGACCGGGCGGCGCTGTTCAGCCACAGGTGCGTGGCCGGGTCGCCGGTCTGCCGGCCCATGCCGGTGAGCGCGGAGGAGGGTCCGACCTCGATGAAGACGTGCCGCCCGCGGGCCTGCACACAGGTCATACCGGCGGCGAAGTCGACGGGTTCGGCGATGTGCCGTACCCAGTAGTCCGGTGTGCCGACCTGGTCGAGGGTGGCGATCTGCCCGGTGAGGTTGGACACGAAGCTCAGCCGCGGCTCGTGGAAGGCGATGTCGGCGATCGCCTCCCGGAAGGCGTCGAAGACCTCGGTCATGAGCGGGGAGTGGAAGGCGTGCGAGACCGGCAGCGCCTTGGTGCGCACGCCCCGCTCGGCCAGCTTCGCGGTGATCGCGGCGAGGGAGTCCCGGCCACCCGAGACGACGCACTGCCGCGGGGAGTTGACCGCGCCGAAGCTCACGTCGGCGTGGCCCTCCAGCAGGGGCGCCACCTCCTCGGCCGGGGCGAGTACGGCGGTCATGCCGCCGGGGGTCCTGACGGACTGCATCAGCCGGGCCCGTACGGCGACCAGCCGGACCGCGTCAGGAAGCGTGAACAGGCCCGCGAGCGCCGCCGCGGTGATCTCGCCGACGCTGTGGCCGAGGAGGACCGAGGGCCGTACGCCCCAGGACATCCAGAGCCTGGCGGTCGCGTACTCCAGGCTGAACAGCGCGGGCTGGGTGTAGAGGGTCTGGTCGATCGCCTCGGCGCTGTCCGGCGCCTCACCGAACATGATCTCCTTGACCGAGCGGCCGAGCCGGTCGGCGAAGAGGCGGTCGCACTCGTCGAGGTGGCCGCGGAAGACCGGGTAGCGGTCGTACAGGGCGCGTCCCATGCCGACGTACTGCGAGCCCTGGCCGGTGAACAGGAACGCCACCTGCGCGTCGCGGAATCCGCTGTCCGCGGTGGTGGCCGCGGGGTCTTCGTCGCCGCGTTCCAGGTATCGGGCGAGCAGCCCGTCCAGGTCGTCGCGGGAGGAGACCGGGGCCGCGAGCCGGGCGCCGAGGTGGGTACGGCCGACGTTGGTGCTGTAGCAGAGGTCCGGCACGGCGAGGTCCGGGTGGGCGGCGAGGAACGCGCGGTGGCTCTCGGCCTGCGCCCGCAGCGCGGGACGGTCCTTGGCGGAGAGGGTGAAGACGTCGCGGCCGTCGGCCGGTGCGGCGGGGCGCTCGGGCGCGGGCGGCGCCTGTTCCAGGACGACCGAGGCGATGGTGCCCGCGAAGCCGAAGGAGTTGACCAGAGCCCGCCGGGGACCCGCCGCCTCCCAGGGGTGCGGTCCCCCGGTCGGCACGGTCACCCGGTAGCGGTCCCACGGGATGTGGCGGGAGGGCGTCTCGAAGTTGATGTGCGGGTAGATCGCCCCGGCCAGCAGCTGGCACACCACCTTGGCGACACCGCCGACGCCCGCCGCGGCCTCCATGTGGCCGATGTTCGTCTTCACCGAGCCGACGACGAGCGGGGAGCCCTCTTCACGCGAGTCGGCGAACACGCTGTTGATCGAGCCCAGTTCGATGGGGTCGCCGAGGGATGTGCCGGTGCCGTGGGCCTCGACGTACTGGATGTCGCCCGGTCCGAGCGCCGCGCTCTCCAGCGCGGCCCTCATCAGCGCGACCTGCGCCGTGCCGTTCGGGACGGTCAGACCGCCGCTCTCGCCGTCCTGCCGGACCGCGGAGCCGCGCACCAGCGCCAGGACCCTGTCGCCGTCGCGGCGGGCGTCCGTCAGGCGCTTGAGGACGAGCATGCCGCAGCCCTCGCTGCGGGCGTAGCCGTCGGCGGAGTCGTCGAAGGTCTTGCACCTGCCGTCCGGCGAGAGCATGTTGGCGCGCGAGTACACGACGTGATTGCGCGGGTGGTGGTTGACGTTCACCCCGCCCGCCAGGGCGAAGTCGCACTCACGGCGGCGCAGCCCCTGCACCGCCAGGTGCAGGGCCACCAGCGACGACGAGCAGGCCGTGTCGACGCTCATGCAGGGGCCGCGCCACCCCAGGAAGTACGACAGGCGTCCGGCCGCGGCGCTGTGCGCCGTGCCGGCGGCGACGTGCGCATCCAGTTCCGCGAGGTCCAGCGCCTCGATCTCGATCGCGAAGTCCATCTGGCCGACTCCGAGGTACACCCCGCCGTTGCCGCCGCGCAGGGTGTCGGGGTCGATGTGCGCGGACTCCAGCGCACGCCATGCCGACTCCAGGGCCCAGCGGTGCTGCGGATCGATGAACTCGGCTTCCTTGGGAGAAATGTTGAAGAACTTCGGGTCGAATTCGTCGAATCCGGAGACGAATCCACCACCGGCCGCCAGTGGACGTTTTCCAGCCGATTCCTCGGCGGCCTGAAGGGCGGCCAGATCCCACCGGTCGGGTGGTACGGGTCCCGTTCCCGCGCGCCCGTCGCGGAGGAACTCGGAGAATTGGTCGAGGCTTTCGTTGCCACCCGGTAAACGGATGCCCATGCCGACGACGGCTATGGGCTCGTACTTCTCCAGGAGCAGCTCTTTGACCAGGGTGTCGGTGCGGGTGTCGGTCACAGGTACAGCTCCTTGAGCATGTCGTCTACCAGGTCCTTCGTGGACGGGCCCGCCTGCTCGTCGGTCGCCGGGGCGGCCGGTGGGGCGGCGGTGGCCGCGAAGAACTCGGGGATGACCTCGGCGACCAGAAAGTCGACCAGGTGCCCCACCGTCGGATGGTTGAAGAGATGGGCGGAGTCGACCGGACGGCCGATCTCCTTTTCCAGACGCTGCCTGATGTCCGTGGCGCCCAGCGAGTTCAGACCGAGCTCGAAATAGCTCTGGTCATGGGGCAGTACGTCCGTCTCGTCCATCATGAGTTCGCGCTTGAACTCCAGCACTACGAGCGACTCGAGCAGTGCCCTGCGCTCGGACGGCGGGATTTCTCTCAATTCCTGCAGCCATGGTCCGGACGATGTCATGCTGCTCCTCGACGCCAGCAGATAAGGGGAATTCGATGACGGGGACGGAGACCACCGGCACGCGGACGGTCCGGACGGACGACGCGGAACTCGCCGCGCGGCAGCGGGCCGAGGAGCTGTACGCCACGGACCGGACGTGTCAGCTGCTGGGCATCGCCCTGCAGGACGCCGGTCCGGGCCGGGCGACCGTGCGGATGCGGGTCGCCGAGACCATGGTCAACGGCCACGGAACGGCCCACGGGGGCTTTCTGTTCCTGCTGGCCGACGCGGCCTTCGCCTTCGCCTGCAACACCCACGGCCCGGCGACCGTGGCGCAGGGCGCCCAGGTCACCTTCCTGCGCCCGGCCGAGCCCGGCGACGAACTGACCGCCGAGGCGGTCGAGCGGAGCCGGTTCGGCCGCAGCGGTGTGTACGACGTCACCGTGCGCCGGCCGGACGGGACGGTCATCGCGGAGTTCCGGGGCCAGAGCCACACGCTGGGCCGACCGGTCCGGCAGCCGGACTGAGCAGGTCACTTCGGCGACCACGCCGGGTCACGGCCGAGGACCGCGAGCAGGCGGTCCTCGGCGCTCTCCCGCCCCGTCAGGGTGAGCGGCGGCCGGAACGCCGCACCCGGGCGCTCCCGTCCGGGTCCCTCGGGCACCTCCGTGCGGGCCACCTCGGCCGCGGCGTCGAGGAGGTCCGCGTCGTACGCCGCCGGGATCCCCAGGGACGCGGCCACGTCCCAGCCGTGCACCACGTAGTCCAGGAAGTGGAAGCTGATGGCGCGGGCGGCGGGGAAGCGCATCTTCGGGTGGATCTCCGGCAGCCAGAACTCACGTTCCAGGACGCCGTCGGCGGCGAACGCGTCGAGGACCGTTCCGACGGCGTCGGCGTAGGCGCGCCCCGGGTCCGGCAACGGCTTCTCCTCCCACACCGACGCATCGGAGGTCTCACCCCCGGCGGCCGCGGCGAACCCCAGGTGCTGCGCGGTCATATGGGCCAGCAGCCGGCGCAGCGTCCAGCCCGCGCAGGGCGTCGGGACGTCCCACTCGTCGCTCCGGACCTCCGCGACGATCTCCGCGCTGCGCACCACCGCACGGCGGTTCAGGTCGCGGATGCTCTCCTGGATGGTCATCGTCAGCCTTCTTTCCTGTGTCCGTTCTCGCGCCACCAGAGCCGCCCCGACTCGTTCAGAGTGAAGATCGGGTCGTAGAACGGGTAACGGCGGGTGAGCGCGTCCGGGTCGTCGAGTTCGATCCCGGTGCGGTAGTTCTTGGTCCAGTGGGAGATACCCAGCTCACGGTCGTAGTCGGCGAGTTGGTTGACCCAGCGCTTGCCGACGTACGGCACGTCGCAGACGATCCGCGGAGTGGCGTAGCCCGGCAGGTAGCCCATGATCCGATGCTGCAGCTCCTGGGCCTCCCAGACCGCGACCCGCCAGTGCTCGGCGTTGGGGATCATGTCGCACATGTAGAAGTAGTAGGGGAGGATGTTCGCCTCGCCCTGCAGGGCCATGCTCAGATCGAGCAGCGCCTTGGGCGTGGTGTTGACGCCGCGCATCAGCACGCCCTGGTTGCGGATGTCCCGGACGCCGACGTCCAGGGCCGTCCGGGCCGCCTCTGCCACCAGCGGGGTGACCGACTGGACATGGTTGACGTGGGTGTGCACGGCGAGGTTGACCGACCGTCGGGCGGCCGTACGGGCCACCCGCTCCAGGCCCTCGACCACCTGCCGCTGCAGCCAGTGCTGGGGCAGTCCGGCCAGGGCCTTCGTGGCCAGCCGGATGTCCCGGACGCTCTCCAGGTCCAGCAGGCGCATCAGGAACGACTCCAGGCGCGGCCAGGGGACGTTGGCCACGTCCCCGCCCGAGACGACGACGTCGCGCACCCCCGGCGTGCGCTTGAGGTAGTCGACGATCTGGTCCTGGCGGTCGGCCGGTGTCAGCGTGAGTTTGAGCTTGTCCACCTGCGGGGTGGAACCGCCCACCAGGTCCATGCGGGTGCAGTGGCCGCAGTACTGGGGGCAGGTGGAGACCAGTTCGGCGAGGACCTTGGTCGGATAGCGGTGGGTCAGGCCCTCCACCACCCACATCTCGGTCTCGTGCAGCGAGTCCCGCTCGGCGTAGGGATGACTGGGCCACTCCGGGTCGCGGTCGCTCGCCACCGGCAGCATGTAGCGGCGGACCGGGTCGGCGAGGAAGGTCTCGGTGAACACCACCGGTTCGGTCGGCGCGTGCGGCGCCATGGTGTTGAGCATGTGCGGTGTCAGCAGCATGGACATCGTGGCGAAGCGCCGGCGGTCCTCCTCCAGGTCCTCGTAGAAGCGGTCCTGGAGCAACGGGCCCATCACAGCGCGCAGTTGCCGGGGGTTCTTCACACAGTGGGCACGCTGCCACTGGGCGTCGCGCCACTGCTCCGGGGTGATGTCGCGCCAGCCCGGCAGGCGCCGCCAGTCGGGCTCCACGAGGATGGTGCGCTCGTATTCGTACGGCTGCTGGGCCTCCAGTACGCCCGGCACCGTTTCCCTCAGGGCTTCCATCTCAATCCTCAGCGTTCGACGTGGGCCGGTTGCGGTGGCGGTGGAGCACGCGCTCCACGACCTCCTCGGCCGCCCCTAGGTAGTTGGCGGGGTCGAGCAAATGGGCGAGCTTGGTGCCGTCGGGGAGTTCGGCAGCCAGGTGGGGCGAAGCCGCCAGGACGTCCGCGAACGGGCGGCCGGTGGTGACGGCCTCGCGCGCGACGTCGGCCAGCAGCCGTTTCGCGGCCGCCTTGCCGAGCAGCGGCGCCAGCACCGCGTTCAGGCGCTCCGAGACGACGGCGCCGCCGGTCAGGTCCAGATTGCGGAGCATGCGGGCGGGGAAGACCGCGAGCCCCTCCGCGAGTCGGGCCGCGGTGCGGGCGGCGCCCGTGGCCAGCCGCAGCGCCTCGCGCAGCGGCTGCCACTCCGACTGCCAGCCTCCCGGGGAGCGTTCGTCCTCGGCGAGCAGACTCTGCCCGAGGACCAGGGCGTGGGCGGGTGCCTGCCGGGCCGCGGACACGATCATCGTGGCGAGCACGGGGTTGCGCTTCTGTGGCATCGCGGAGGACGCGCCGCTGCCCTCGGCCCCCGGCTCCGCCACCTCGTCCACCTCGGTACGGGTCATCCCCAGGACGTCGGTCGCGAACTTGCCGAGGCCGCCGGTGACGGCGACCACGGCCCAGCCGAGGTCGGCGAGCGGAGTGCGCACGGTGTGCCAGGGCGCCTCGGGTGCGCGCAGGCCCAGCTCCGCGGCGAACTCGGCGGTCAGCGCGGCCGCGTGACCCGCCGGGTCGACGCCGGCCAGGCGCGCGTACTCGTAGTAGGCGGAGAGGGTCCCGGCGGCGCCGCCGAGTTGGGCGGGCAGTGCCGCACGCACCTGGCGGACCCGGTCGCTCGCGTCCAGTACCAGGGTGAGCCAGCCGGCCGCCTTGAGCCCGAAGGTGACCGGGACCGCGTGCTGGGTGAGCGTACGGCCGGCCATGGGCGTCGCGGCGTGTGCGGCGGCCAGTTCCGCCAGCGCGTCGGCCGTCCGGCCCAGGTCGGCGTCGATCCGGGTCAGGGCCCGGGCCGCGAGCAGCATGGCGGCGGAGTCCAGGACGTCCTGGCTGGTACCGCCGCGGTGCACGAACTCGGCGGCCGCCGGGTCCGGGCCGGCGACGGCGTCCGTGAGGGTGCGCACGAGTTCGACGACCGGGTTGGCCGAGCCCCGGGCACGGCGGGCGAGCAGGGCGACGTCGACGGGCCTGGACCGCACGGCGGCCTCGATCGGGGCGACGGCCCACTCGGGCACCACCCCGAGCCGCGCCTGGGCCCGCGCGAGCGCCACCTCCACGTCGAGCATGGCCGCCACCCACGCCTCGTCGGACAGCTCCTCGCCGCTGCCGGCCCACACCGGGGACAGCACACCGGCGTCGCGGCTGAGGACGTCTTCGCCGCGCAGGTACTCCGGGTCCATCGTCAGTCTCCTTCCACGGTGGCGACGGGCTGGGCGAAGCGGGTCCCCGTGCCCGCCGCCAGGCAGGCCCGGGCGATGGCGTCCGCGTCGCCGAGGATGACCGAGTCCGAGCCCGGCCTGATGCCCGCCGCGGTGGCCCAGTGCACCGACTCGGTCGGGATACCGAAGGCGAAGCGGCGCGGGTGCACGGCCCCGGATGCCGCCACCAGCCGGTACGGCTTCTGGGTGACCGTCAGCCCGCCCGTGCGGTGGCGGAGCCGCGCGGGGCCGGCGATCGCGTAGGGGCGCGCGGCCCCCTGCTCCACGAGGTCCCGCAGCAGCGGATCCCGCGTGGTGCGCACGTCGACCTGCGGCAGGCGTGCCTCGACGAGCGTCGACACCTCCCGCTCGGAGCCGGGGACCCGGGGGGAGCTCACGACGAACGCCTTGCCCTCGGGCGACGGGCTCACCGTCATGCCGGGGCCGACGACGTGCAGGACGCCGGCCTCGATGAGCGCGGCCATCTCCTCGATGCGTCCGAGCGGCGGACCGATGGAGACGTAGGCGTTGAGCGGCGTGTACCAGGACTCCAGTTGGTCGCGGTAGGACGCGCCGGTGATGCCCGAGTGGTCGACCACGAGCCGCACCTCGTTGCGCAGGTCGCGCATCACGTCGAGGGCGGCCTTCAGGGGACCCCAGACGTTGCCGCGGTGCGCCTCCCGGACGTCCTGACGCAGATGGCCGAGCAGCCAGTCGTGGAAGTCCGCCGGGTCCGTGAACTCCCGGTCTCCGTACGGACGCGAGACGCGGTCCCACTGCCAGCGCAGGGCGTCGGACACGCCGAAGCGCCGGAGCAGCGGCCCCTCGCCCCGCGGGCCGGCCGCGCCGCCGCCCGCGTCCGGGCCGACGGCCGCGCGGTACTCGCCGAGGAAGACGTCCGCGTCGTACCGGCCACGCTCCTGTGCGATCAGCGCGTGGTAGTAGACGGCCCGGACCTCCAGGTCGACCAGCGGCCACACATCCCGGCCGAACTCGACCGGCTCGCCCGCACCGCGCCGCGCCCGCAGCCGCCCGATGACCTGCTCGGTCAGGAACAGCGGGTGGTGCCGCCCGGTGGCTCCCTTCTGGTTCTCGCCACGGGCGTGGTAAGGCACTCCCCGCCGGGAGCCGGCGATCAGCACGGGTTCGTCGCCGGACGGCTGGTAGCGCAGCGTCCCGTGCTCGCGGGCGAAGGAGCCGCCGCGCCCGGTGGTGAGCAGGGCCATGTGGTCGAAGAAGTTCAGCCCCATGCCCCGTAGGGCGACCCGTTCCCCCGGGGCGATCCGCTCCAGTGCGGCCTCCGCCGGATTGCCGGGCGGGATGTATCCGAGGCCGTGCTCCGCGGCGAAGGCGTCCAGTTCCCGCTCCTGCCCGGTCAGCGGCATGTCGACGTGGCCCAGGGCCAGGACGACGGCGTCCAGGCCGGAGAGCCGGGTGCCGTTGTCCAGCGTGACGGTCTGCGTTCCGCCGGGTTCGTCGCGGACCGCGACGGCCTGCGCGCCGTGCGGTTCGATCGCTATGTGCTCGGGGACGGTGCGCACCAGCCGGTCGAACACCCAGCCCAGATAGCGCCCGTACAGGGCCCGGGACGGGTAGGAGTCCGGGCCGAGCCGTCCGGCCTCCTCGTACACGTGCGGCGGGTAGGGAACGAACGGCTCCAGCCGCTCGAGCAGTTTCGCCCACTCGTACAGGCTCGGGCCCCGCGAGACGGGACCCTCGCAGGTCACGCTCTCGTCGGTGAACATCGTCACCTGTGAGGCGACCGTGTTCATCAGCAGCATCGGGGGCTGGTTCACCCGCCAGACACGACTGCCCAGACGCAGGTACGGATCGACGAGGTGCAGCACCGCCCGCTGTCCGGTGACCGTCGCGTTGGCGCAGACGCGCTCCACGACGGACAGACCTCGCGGCCCGGCACCGATCACACACAGGGTTGTGCCGTCGCTCTCCAGCATGCGGGAGTTCATCCTTCGCTCGATGTGACGACTTCGGACAGATCGGGACCGGGTCTGCGACGGTCCGGGACCTCAGCCCTCGCCCGAGGCGCGGCCGGGGTCGGTGAGCAGGGTCGCCCAGCGGGTCCGCAGCTCCCGCTTGAGGGACTTGCCGGTGACCCCGGTGGGGTAGTCGGCGAGGTCGCGCGCGACGATCACCGCGGCGAGCTGCGTCAGCCCGGCCGCGCCGAGTGCCTTGCCGGTCCGCTCGCGCAGTTCGCCGGCGGAGGGCTCCGCCACCCCGGGCTGGAGGCGTACCACGGCGATCGGCAGGTGTCCCCGGCCGTCCGCCGCGGGCACTCCGACGACGGCGCAGTCCTGGACCACGTCGGCGCAGTCGGCGAGCAGCACCTCCTCGATGGGGAGGCTGTAGACGGGGCCGTCCTCGGTGTCGATGACGTCCACGGTCCGGTCGAGGTGGTAGAAGTTGCCGTCCTCGTCCTTGCGGGCGACGTCACCGGTCAGCCAGTAGCCGTCGAGCTCGAAGCTGCGGGTCAGGGCGGGGTCGTTCCAGTAACCAGGGGTGCGCGAGGGTGTCTTGACGGCCAGCAGACCGACCGTGCCGACGGGCACCTCCGCGCCCTCCGCGTCCAGGACCGCGGCCGCGGTGACGACCTCGGTGGGCTTGCCGACGCAGCGGTCGTTGCGCGCCGACTCCGGCGTGGTGACCTGCCCGAAGAGGGCCATGCCCATCTCGGACGAGCCGAGTCCGTCGATGAACTGCGAGCCGGGCAGGGGCTCTTCGCTGCTGCGGTCGCGGGGCAGCAGCCAGGGCTTGATCAGGCCCGCGGGGCGCTCGCCGAGCTGCACCAGCCGCCTGATGTGGCCGTAGTGGGCGCCGTCGCCGGTGTTGAACCAGCTGTGCACCTTGGCGGCGCCCCTGACCGGCAGCTCGCCCGTCGCCAGCTCGACGAAGGTGCGCGGGAAGGAGGCGACCATGGTCGGCTGGAAGGCCTCCATGACCGGTTCGACTGCCGCCCTGCGCCAGTCGCCCATGACGACGGTGGGCAGCCCGAGGAGGGTGGCGGTCAGGAAGTAGCTGAGCCCGCCCGCGTGGGTGTGCGGCATGAGGGACATCAGCCGGTCCTCGGGCTGGGCCGGGAACCGCTCCATGCGCGGCTGCTTGCCCTCCCAGAACTGCCGGTGGGCGAGCATCGTCGACTTCGGCGTGCCGGTCGTGCCGGAGGAGTGGATGAGCGCGACCACCTCGTCGGCGTCGTGCTGGTACGGGTACGCGTCCGGCAGCGCGCCGTGCTCCGGGTCGTACGCGCGGATCTCGGCGTTCGGCACGATGAACCGCGGCCGGCGCCGGTTGCCGTCGGCACGGTAGGCCGCGACCAGCCGGGTCGGGTCGTCGGCCACCAGGCCGAGCGCGCCGACGTGGTCGATGTAGCGGACGGCGGTGCGCTCCGGCATGGCGTTGTTGATCATCGCCGGGATCGCGCCGAGGGCGGTCAGCGCCAGATAGTGGAGCAGCGGTTCGAGGCCCTCGGCGACGAACACCGCCACGGGCTCGCCCTGCTTGACGCCGTTGGCCCAGTACCAGCGGGCGTACCGGTCCCGCAGGGCGGCGAGGTCGGTGAGGCTGTGGCCGCGCAGGACGACCTGGCCCCGGTGGTCCGTGGAGTGGCTGTACGCGTACGGCACGGTGTTGTGGGGGTTGGCCTCCAGCGCCTTCTGGAGGAAGTTGCCGGCGCCCAGGGTGGGGTCGGTCATGAACTGCTGTCGTACGGACAGCGGGGCGACGGGGCTGAGGTCGGTCACAGTGCGCTCCCTGCGGTGAGGTGATCGTCGGCGGCCTCGGCGGCAGCCCGGTGGCCGGAGCGGATGGCGCCCTCCATCAGCCCGAAGAACTCGGTGCTGGTCTCCGTGCCGGCCCAGTGGACGCGGCCGTGCGGGCGGGTCAGGCCGGGCCCCTGGGCGATCCAGTCGCCGGGACCGAACAGGGCCGCGTAGCAGCCGCGGCTGTAGGGCTCGTCCAGCCAGTTGGTGACGTGGAAGCCGATGGGCTCGGGCAGCCCGGGGAAGAGGCGGGCGGCCTGGGCGACGGCCGCGGCGCGCTGCTCGGCCGGCGGCAGCGCCGCGTACCGCCTGGCCTCCTCGCCGGTGACGAAGCCGGTGAGGACGCCCACACCGCCGGGGGGCGAGTCGTCGACGGTGGACAGCAGCGGTCCGTCCGAACTGACCGACCACCCGGACAGACCCATGTCCCGCCACAGCGGCGAGGGGTGGACGAGGTGGACCTTCACCGCGCAGCCGGGTGCCGTGCGGTCGCTGGAGCGCGGCGCGGGCAGGCCCGGGCGGAAGTCGATCCGGTCGGCGAGGACCGGCGGTACGGCGATGATCACGGTGTCGCCGCGGTACGCGCCACCCTCGGTCCGTACCGTGACGCCGTCGTCGTCCTGCTCCACGGCCAGCACCGGTTCGGCGAGCCGGACGCGGTCGCCGAGCCGGGCGGCCAGCGCCTCGCACAGCCGGTGCGCGCCACCGTCGATCCGGGACTCCTGGGCGCCGCCGGCGAAGGCGTTGAGGTAGCGCAGGCCGCCTCCGGAGCGCAGGTAGAACGCCATGTGCAGGACGGAGACGTCCGCGGGGGCGGCCGCCATCATCTCGCCGAGGAACAGCGGGAAGAACAGCCGGGCGTCGGGGTGGCGGAGGTTCTCCTCGGCCCACTCGGCGGCCGTGGTCGCGTCCAGTCGCTCCGCGTCCGGGGTCAGCCAGGGCGCGTCGACGCGTATCGTGCGCGTCACCTCGTCCAGCAGGTCGAACAGCTCGCCCAGCGCGACCCCGCTCAGCGGCGGGAAGCGGCCCGGCACGCTCTGCGCGTCCGGAGTGCGCGCGTCCTGGCCCAGGGCGAACCGGCTGGCACCGTCCATGGTGGTCGACACGGCCTTCAGGTCCGTCTCGGCCATCAGCGCCAGCAGTTCGGTGTGGCGCTCGCCCAGGTAGGCGGCGCCCGCGTCGGCCCAGCTGCCCTCCGCCACCTCGATGCCGTGCATCCGGCCGCCGACGCGGTCGCGCGCCTCCAGCACCTGGACGTCCTCGCCCTGTGCGGCGAGATCGTTGGCGGCGGTGAGGCCGGCCAGGCCCGCGCCGACGACGAGGACCCTCATCGGGCCGCGCCCGCGATCTTCTTGGCCAGCGCGCCCGGGGTGGGTGCGTCGAGGAGGTCCTCGAACGACAGCTCCACGCCGTGCGTCCGGGCGACGGCGCTCAGGACGCGCGTCCCGAGCAGGGAGTCCCCGCCCAGCAGGAAGAAGTCGGAGTCCGCGGAGATGCCGTCCGTCTCCAGCACGCGTTGGAAGATCCCGACTATGTCGTCAGAGCTCATCGACTGTCCTCTTCTGTATGCCGTTGGTGGCGTGGGTGCCGTTGGTGCAGGGGTGCCGTTGATGCGGGTGTGCCGTCGCTGTATCGGTGCCGTCGCTGCGTCAGTGCCGGTGCTGCATCAGTGCCGTGGCTGCTTCAGTGCCGGTGCGTGCCGGTGCTGCATCAGTGCCGTCGCCGCGTCGGTGCCGGTGCGTGCCGGTGCTGCGTCAGTGCAGGTGCTGCATCAGTGCCAGTGCGTGCCGGTGCTGCGTCAGTGCCGTTGATGTCGGGGGCGGGGCCGGTGCCGTGCTGCCGGACGTGGTCCGGGCCGGTGCTCGTGGCCCTCGTCGACGCCTGCGTCGTGCGCGGGCACCGCTGGCCGCCGTGCCGCCGGCCGGTGCGGTACGTCGCTCAGCCCCGGGACCGCGGCGGCGCGGCCGCGGAAGCGTGGCGGTGGTGGGTCGCGGCGCGGTCGACCTTGCCGCTGGCGGTGTAGAGGAGCTCGGGAACGACGGTGACCCGGTGCGGTATGAGATGGTCCGGCACCGTCTCGCGCAGATACGCCAGGACGTCACGGGCGAGGGTGTCGGCCGCGTCGTCGTACTCGGCCACGAGATAGGCGGCCATGATGGTCCGGCCCGCGCTGTGCGCACCCACGACGGCGGCGGTGCCGACCGAGGGGTAGGCGGTCAGGTGCGCCTCTACCTCCGCGGGGTCCACGCGGATTCCGCGCACCTTGATCTCCGCGTCGAGCCGCCCCTCGTGGACGAGGAGGCCATCGGGCCGCCGGCCGACCCGGTCGCCCGTGCGGAACCAGCGCTCGGGTTCGCCCGGGCCCCCGAGGGTGACGAAGCGCTCGGCGGTGACCTCCGGCAGGTTGCGGTAGCCGAGGGCCAACGCGGGTCCGGAGATCCGGAGTTCGCCGTCGTCGCCGATGTCGTCGCGCACATGCGGCAGCGGGGCGCCGATGGGCACCCGGCCGCCCTCTCCCCACCAGGCGCCGTCGCCCGGGGCGTGGGGGCCGTGCAGGTCGGCGGCATGGGTGATCAGGGTGGTCTCGGTGCAGCCGTAGGTGTTGATCAGCCGGATGTGTCCGGTGCCGAGGGCGCGCCAGTCCGCGAGGCGGGCCGGGCTGACGGCCTCGCCGCCGATGACGACGGTCCGCACGGAGTCGGGCAGTGCCGCCCCGTCCTCCGCGAGGTGCCGGACGAGTTCGTGCCAGAAGGCGGTGGGCAGGTCGAGCATGGTGACGCGCTCGGCGGCGACGGCCTTGAGCAGCCGGGGCAGCGAGCCGGTGTAGGCCTCGTCGTGGAAGACCAGGGTCGCGCCGGCGGTGAGGGTGGGGAGGATCTCCTCGAAGCAGGTGTCCCAGTTGAGGGACGCGAACTGCAGGACGCGGTCGGTGGGCACGAGGCCGAAGAGGCCGCGCAGTGAGCCGACCGAGGCGTCGATGGCGCGCCGCGGGGTGAGGACCGGCTTGGGCGCACCGGTGGAGCCGGAGGTGAAGAGGATGTACGCCGGCCGTTCGGGATCGACCGGTTCGGGATCGACCGGTTCGGGGTCGGCCGGTTCGCGGTCGGCCGGTTCGCGGTCGGCCGGTTCGCGGTCGGCCGGTTCGAGGTAGGCGGCCGGACCGTCGTCGGCCCGCGGGCCCGGATCGGCGGCCAGGACGCGCAGGACGCCCCGCGTGCCCTCGGGCACCGAGGCCCCGGGCCGCGCCGCTATCACGGTCGTGCAGCCGGCGGACTCCATCAGTGCCCGCTGACGGGCGGCGGGGAAGGCCGGATCGACGGGGCAGTAGGTGCCGCCGGCGGCGAGTACGCCCAGCATGGCGACGACGGTGGCCGGCGACCGGTCGGTCAGGACGCCGACGGCCCCCGGCGACGGGCCGAGCCGCGCCGCTGTCGCACGGACTTGGAGCAGCAGCTCCGCGTAGCTCAGTTCGTGCCCGTTGTGGGAGATCGCCGACTCGTCGGGACGTTTACGGGACATCCTTGTCAGGATGCCGATTAAGTCCGCCATCGGATTCGCTTTCCATTAGGCATCTTGACGGCTATTCTGGAGGGCCGGGAAATTGAATTCATGAATTCAATTCTTGTCCCGGCCGGGTTCGACATCGACGCTAACACCGCCGCACCCCTCCGAGTCAACCGAAATAATGATGTGAGCCGGCTCACATGGGAAACTCTTACCGAAGAGACTCGCTTTTCATGAACGGAATACTCCATTCCTTCGACATTCAACGCCGTCCCAGGCGACCGACGCATGGTTGCACGGAGATCGCACATGGGGTATGAAGTGGAGAAATACCCAAAGGAGGGCCGTCGAGTATGGCAGAGCCGTTTCAGGTGCGAATCGTCGTGCGAGGGTACGAGCTCGACGCACAAGGACACCTCAACCAGGCCATCTACCTGCAGTATTGCGAGCACGCACGATGGGAGAGCCTACGCGCCGCGGGCATTTCTCAGGACAAGTTGCTGTCCACCCGAATTGGCCCCGCCGTGCTGGAGAACACCATGCGGTTCCGCAATGAACTGCGCGGCGGAGACGAGGTCGACGTGACCTGTAAGTGGGTGTGGGGCGACGGCAAGATTTTCCACGTCGAGCAGCAGATCATCCGGTCCGACGGCGTACTGGCGGCCGAACTGTCCAGCGTCGCCGGCCTGATCGACCTGGACCGGAGAAAGCTGATCGACAATCCGGCCGACCATTTCCTCAAACTGACCGAACACCCTGAATTCATGGGGTTCTGACCGCCGCGTCACACTGCGGTGCGGGCGCCCGTCAGGAGACTTCGGCCGCTTATTGCGGCGGGTCTCCGCGGGCGCTTTCGGTTGTCCGGACGGATGGATTCTCTTTCCGTGGTGAGCCTCCGTTCGTTTCATTCGTCCCGGGCCGCCGCGGGGCGGCCCGGGACAGGGCCAGCACAGCCCGCCCGATGTCGGTGCCCTTGGTTCCGAGCGGTTCGGTGTACTGGCGCAGCACCTGGTTCTCCCACGCCAGCTCCGACTGCGGCAGCCCCGCCGTGCGCCGCAGTGCGTGGTAGTGCCGGGCGAGTGCGGCCCGGCGCAGCACCATCGCGACGATCTGCCCGTCGAGGTTCTCCAGCAGGGCGCGTATGTCGCTCCCGTCCCCGCGCGCCGGTTCGGCGGGTGTGGCACCCCCGTCCGCGCGCGCCGGTTCGTCCGCTTCCGCGTCCGACGGGACGGCACGTGGCCGGCACGTGCCGCGCGGTGCCGACTGACGCCTGGACTCCACCGGTGCGCTCACAGCAGATCGGGCTCCTCGGCAGTGACCCGGGTGACGAACTCCAGTCGTCCGATGGCCTCCTGGGCCAGTGCGAGCGCCTTGTCCGGGGTGTCGGCGCCGGCCCGGGCCTGGGCCAGCCGTGAGTCGGAACTGCGCAGGCCGTGCAGCCGGTCCCCGGCCCGGCCCAGCACCTCGACCCGTACACCTTCGGGGTGCGGCCCGTCCGCACCGGTGACCTCGACGAGGACGCCCGCGGCGGGCGCCCCGGCGAACCAGATCGCCTCGCCGCGCCGCCCGCGCCGGGCGCCGGCCAGCGCGGCGCGCAGTTCGGGGAGCACCCGCTCGCCCGTGCACTGGCGCAGCTGGTACTCGACCAGGTCCACACCGGTGGCGTCGGTGACCATGTTCCAGATCTCGTCGCCACCGACCCGCAGGTGGGTCTCGATGATCCGGGGCCCCTGTCCGGTGAGCACCACCTCGGTGTGGGTGGGCCCGAACTCCACACCCAGCGCGTCGAGTGCCCGGGCCAGGTGCGCGCGGATCTCCTCCTCCTGCCCGGCGTCGAGCGGCGCGGGCATCACATGACCGAGCTCCACCAGGCTGGCCGGGTCCGAGTACTTGCGGGTGAAGGCGACGGCCACGTGCTCACCGCCTTCCGAGAAGGCCTCCACGCTGTACTGGGCTCCGGGGAGGAAGGCCTCCACGACGACCTCGGAAGCCGCCTCCGCGTCATCGGCGCCGCCGGCGGCCCCCTCCTTGCCCAGGGCCCGCGCGAACGCGGCCGGTGCCTCCTCGGCCGAGCGGATCATCGACACTCCCGTACTGGCCGTGCCCCGGCGGGGTTTGACCACACACGGGTAGCCGTGCTCGGCGGCGAAGGCGCGCAGCGCGTCCACGTCGGGCACCTCGGCGGCGGGGATCGACTCCACGCCGGCCTCGGCCAGCCGCCGCCGCATGGCGAACTTGTCGAAGACCAGCCGCACGGTCTCCGGCGCGTGCGTGGCGATGCCCAGCGCCCGGGCCGCGTCGGCCGCCGCCTCCTGGCACTGGTCGCCGAAGGCCGCGATGCGCGTCACCGACTGCGTGGCGTGGACCGCGCGGGCCAGCTCGATCCACTCCTCGACGGGCGCGTCGGCGCGGACGGCGACGATCCGGGCGTGCCCCTCGGCCTCCTCCACCTTGGCCAGGTGTTCGAGCCGGCACAGCACGCTCGTGGTGTAGGCGCGGCCCAGTCTCTTTCCACGGGCGCGGATGCGGCCGGGGATGTCATATCCGTTACCGAAGATCAGGATGTGTTCTGACATGGTGCTACTTCTTCCGATTGTCAGTCTGGGTTCGGCTCGGTGGTCACGGTGATCTTTCCGGCGAGCTGCTGGGCGAGTGCCAGGGCCGCCGCGGTGTCGGGGCCGGTGACCAGGACCTGGCCGACCCGGTCCCAACTCGCCTGCAGCGGGCGTACGGTGCCGCCCACGTCGACGGTGACGTCCAGCCCGACGACGCCCTCGTGCGCCCGTGCCTCCTCGACGCCCTCGATGCCGGTGACCCGGCCCGGCTGAGCGGTGAGGAAACAGGTCGCGGCGGCGGCGCGGGCCTTCGGGGGCGCCTCGATCGCGGGCAGTGCCCCGGCGGCCCAGCCGACGGTGTACGCCTCGATGTCGACGCCGTACGCCGCCTCGACCAGCTCCATGATCCGGTCGCCGCCGGGCCGCCCGTGCGACTCGATCACACGGGGACCGCGGGAGGTCAGCTTCACCTCGGTGTGCGCGGGACCGTGGCGCAGCTCCACGGCGTCGAGGAAGGCGGTGACACAGTCTCGTACGGCCTGCTCGTCGGCGGCCGGCAGGCGGGCCGGCAGGGCGTGCCCGGCCTCGACGAAGCCGGCGACGGTGCTCTTCTCGGTGACCGCGAGCAGGATGTGCCGGCCGTCGAAGCTGAGCGACTCGACGCTGTACTCCGGCCCGTCCAGGTACTCCTCCATCAGGAAGCGCCCCACCGGGAAGTACGCGGCGAACGGGTGCTCGGTGCTGCCGCGCAGGGCGGTGATCGCCTGCCAGGCGTCCTCGACCGCGTCCGGCGTCTCGACCAGACGCACCCCGAAGCTGGCGGCCGCGTCCACCGGCTTGACGATGAAGGGATGGCCGTGCCGGGCCCCGAAACCCTCCAGCGCGGCCCGGTCCTCGGCCACGGCGGCGGCTACCGCGCCGGGCCGGCCGGCCAGGTGCTCCCGCATCTCCGCCTTGTCGCGCAGCAACCGGGCGCACCGGTGGCCGTTGCCGCGCAGGCCCAGCGTGTCGCAGATGAGGCCGACGGGCTCCACACCGGGTTCGGTGATGGTCGCCACGCCCGAGAAACCGAAGACCTGGTGCGCGGCCGTCACCAAGGGCCGCAGGACGGACCAGTCGGTGTAGTCGACGAGCAGTGCCGCGCGGACCAGGTCGGCGTACTCGGGCCGGTACTCGTCGGGGCGCTGCACGTTGACGACGTCCAGCCCGAGCCGCCGGGCTTTGCGGACGGTCTCCAACCGCCCCCCGATGAGCAGCACCGTACGGCTGCCGCCGCCCGCCGCCGCGGTCGTGCCCGCGTCCGAGCCCATGCGTCCGTCTCCCTTCCTTTCGGTTCCTGGTCGGTCGGTGGTCAGTCCCTGGTCAGTTGGTGCTCGGCCGCGTCGGCGTGGTCCGGTACCGCCTCCCCCTGGCCGGCCAGGGTGCGCTCCCCCCATCGCACGACCGGCACCATCGCCAGGCCCGCCGCGACGAAGAGGGCGCCGAGCAGGATCCAGCCGGGCGCGCCCCAGTAGACGAGGAGCCCGGTCAGCGCGAGCGGGCCCACGATCTCGGCCACCGTCAGCCCGGACCCGAAGAACGCCTGGTACTGGCCGTGCTTGCCGTCCGGGGCGAGCCCGAAGCTGATCTCCCAGCTGCCGGCCATCTGCATCATCTCGCCCACCGTCTGCACCGCCGCGGCGGCGACCAGCAGCAGCACCGCCGACCAGGCGGAGTCACCGCTGCCGGAGAAGGCGAAGACGACGCAGCCGGCGCCGAGCAGCAGCCCGCCGCGCACCACGTACCGCGCCCCGCTCGCCAGGTCGGTCACCCCGCGCGCCACCCGCACCTGGAGGACCACGACGGCGAGCGTGTTGAGCACGAACATCACCGACAGCACCCACTTCGGGGCCTCGGTGTGCCCGACGATCCACAGCGGCAGCGCCACGTCGATCAGCGGCACGTGCAGCACGAGGACCAGGTTGAGCAGACTGACGGCGACGTAGGGCCGGTCCCGGAACACCGTCTTCGTCCGCTCGCCGTCGGCGGGCGCCGGGGCGGGGGCGATGGGCGGCACCCGCCACAGCACCGCGGCGGCCACGGCGAACGCCACGGAGTTGAGCGCGAACGCCGCGAGATAGGCCCCACGCGTGTCGAAGAGCAGCACCACGCCGCCGAGCGCGGCACCCAGGGAGAGCCCGGCGTTGTAGCTGGCCTGGAGGACGGCGCGGACCTTGGTGAGGTTCTCCTTGGGCACCACCCCGGCGAGCAGAGCCTGCTGGGCCGCGGAGCCGCTGCGCTGCCCCACCGCGTACAGGCACGCGGAGAGCACGAACAGCGGGAAGGAACGCACCACCAGGTACGAACCGACGGCGACCGCCGCGCACAGGAAGAAGAACACCGCCGTCCCCCGCGCCCCGCGGCGGTCGGCCAGATGCCCCAGCGGCACGCTCAAGGCCAGCGCCACCGTCCAGGCGATGGTCAGCCCGAGGCCCAGCTGGGCCGCGGACAACCCGACGACCTGGGTGAAGAACAGGGCCGCCGTCACGTAGTACGCGCCGTCACCGGTCCTGCTGATCAACTGGGCCAGGGCGAGCGTACGCGCCGGTCCGGCCGGAGGGACCAGGTTCTTCGTGTTCATGTGACTCCTTGGGCGGGCCCGCCGGGTCGTGGGCTCACCGTTGCTGTGGGGGGACGGTCATGAGGCGATCGGGCCGAGTGCCTCCACAGCCGCTTTCAGCTGGGAGGTCTCGTGGAGCGCGGAGAGCGCGAAGCGTATGAGCCCGGTGCCCTTCGCGACGGTCGGGAAGAAGGCGGGCAGCACCAGGACCCCGGCCGAGCGCAGCCGCCTCGCGGCCTCGAACGCCGCCTGCTCGGTGGCGAAATGGGCCCCGCGGACGGGCGAGCGCTGCCCGGCGCTGACGAGCCGGCCGTCGGTCAGCTCGTCGAACAGAGCGGCGTTCCCCCACAGCCGCTCCTGCAACCGGGCCACCTCGCCGCTCAGGTGCAGCTTGGCCGCGGCCACGTCCGCGGCGAGCAGCGGCAGCATGATGGAGTGCCCGAAGACCAGCGGGTTGGCGAACTTGCGCAGTACCCGCACGTCCTCCTCGCCGGGCAGCACGACGAAGCCGCCCGCGCCACCGAAGGCCTTGGACAGCGAGCCGACCAGCACCACGTTGCCGGGCAGTCCGTCGGTGAAGGCCTCGTAGGCGTAACCGGCGCCGTGGGGGCCGTCGATGGAGATGCCGTGCGCGTCGTCGACGTACAGCAGCCCGCCGGCCTCCCCCAACGACCGGGCGAGGGAGTCGACGTCGATCAGGCCGCCCATCGAGCCGACGCCGTCGACCAGCGCGATCGGGGTGCGGCCCTGCGCCCGCGCGTCGGCCAGCCGGGCCTCCAGGGTCCGCGGGTCCGCCAGGTCGAACCGGTGCACGGGGCCGATCTGCTCCAGGACCCCGCGCAGCACCTGCATCGAGGCGTGGGCGGTCTTCTCCATCAGGAACACCGGGCCGTCGCCGGTGACGGGATAGCCGGGGAGCGTGCCGTTGCCCAGCAGCGGCAGCACTCCGAGGTGGACATTGCTGACGGAGGTGAAGGGCACCACCGGCCGGCCGCCGTAGATCTCGCTCAGCAGTTCCTCGAGCTCCCCCAGATAGACCGGGCGCATCCGGTTGCGCGAGGAGGAGAAGTGCACGCCGAACCGGCTCAGCGCGTCCTGCGCGGCCGCGACCAGATCCGGGTGTTCCTCCAGGCCCAGGTAGGAGCAGGAGACGAACTCGACGGCACGGCTGCCGTCCGCGAGCTCGACCTCCTTGCCGGCGCGTCCGCTGATGACATGCCCGGTGAGCCCTTCGTCGAAGGCGCGGTCCAGTGAGTCGGTGGTCTTGTCGATACGGGCGGCGACCCAGTTGGCGGGCCTGGTGGTGCTCAGCTCATCGGTGATCACGCGTTCTCCTCGGGGTCGGCGGGGGAGGCTGCGGGCAGTTCCGCGAACAGCCCGGCGCACACGTCCCCGAAGTGCTCGAGCCGGTCGCCGAACACACCGGACAGCTGGTGCAGATGACGCTCGAAGTCCCGCTCGTCGCCGTCGCCGGCGAGCTCGCGCAACCGGTCCACGCCGTGGGCGAGCGCTTCGCGGGCGTTTGCGGCGTACGGGTTGGCGGACTGGATGTCCCAGTAGACCTCCGGGGTGCCGGAGGCGATCCGGGCGAGCAGCGCCAGCAGGGTGGTGTGCGGCGGGGGCGCGACGGCGGCCAGTTCCCCGATGTCCGCGCCGAGTTCGGTCAGGGCATGGCCGAACGCGAGCACGGTGGCATGGGTGAGGGCCTGGGACACGGCGGCCAGCCGGTCGTGGCGCTCGGCGTCCATCCGTACGACGCGTGCCCCGCCGTCGGCGACCAGGCCGAGCAGTTCCCCGACCAGCGGCCCGTCGCGTAGGACGACCGCGGCCACCGGACGCCCGGGCAGGCCGAGCGACGGGGCGAACATCGGGTTGAGGCCGACCGCCTGATGCTCCGGCAGACGGGCCGTGACCGCCTCGGCGATCCGGGACTTCACCGACAGTGTGTCCGCGAGCAGTGCGCGCCGCGGCAGGACGCCGGCCAGGGCGCTCACCGCGTCCAGCGCCACCGGCTCGGGCACGGCGAGCACGAGCAGGTCGCAGGCGGCCAGTTCGGCGCGCAGCGCGGCGTCCGGCGCCGTGATGTCGCCCTTGAGCAGGCGGACGTCCGGCCGGGCGGTGCCGGGCGCCTCCGGGTCGGCGGCACAGACGTCGAGACCGGTGTCGGCGAGCACTTCGGTGAACAGGCGCCCCACCGCGCCGGATCCGCCGGCCACGACGCAGCGCCGGATCCTGGGCACGGCCGGTGCGGGCGGGTGCGCGGTCATGCGGCCCCCGTTCCGCCGCCGGGCGCGCTGCCGGCGATCGCCGCCGTCATCGTCCGGGACTTCACCAGCGTCTCCTCGTACTCCTCGGCCGGGTCGGACAGGGCTATCACGGCCCCGCCGACGCCGAAGGACGCCCCTTCCGGGGAAGCCACGATGGTCCGGATGACGATGCTGAGATCGGCGGCACCGCTCAGCGAGAACCAGCCGAGCGCGCCCGAGTAGACGCCGCGCGGGCCCGCCTCCAGCCGGTCGATGATCTCCAGGGTGCGCAGCTTGGGCGCCCCGGTCATCGATCCGCCGGGGAAGCAGGCCCGCACACAGTCCACCGCGGACGTGCCCGGGCGCAGCGTGCCGCGCACGGTGCTGACGAGCTGGTGCACGGGCGGGTACGTCTCGACGTCGAAGAGCTTGGGCACGTGGACGGAGCCGACCTCGCACACGGTGTTGAGGTCGTTGCGCAGCAGGTCCACGATCATCAGGTTCTCGGCGCGGTCCTTCGCGCTGGCGCGCAGTTCCTCCGCCAGCGCGGCGTCCTCCTCCGGCGTGGCGCCGCGCGGCCGGGTCCCCTTGATCGGTTTGGACTCGGCGATCCCGTCGACGCCGATGGACAGAAAACGCTCCGGCGACGCGCTGAGCACCGCCACACCCGGCAGGTCCAGCAGGGCACCGTACGGGACGGGGCTGATGTCGCGCATCAGCCGGTAGGTGTCCAGCGGGTCGAGCACCGTGGAGGTGGTGACCATGTTGGTGAGGCAGATCTCGTACGACTCACCGTTGCGGATCTCCTCCAGGCATTCGTCGATCCGCGCCAGGTAGTCCTCCCGGCCGTGTCGCGGCACCAGGGACGCCGCGGCCAGCGGAAGCGCGTCGACCAGGGGGCGCCGCTGCCGTCGGACCTCCGCGGGCAGCACGTCGAGCCGGCCCGCGGTGCTGTCCAGCCACTTGAGGGCGTCCGGGTCGTCCGGCGCCGTGCCCAGACACAGCAGGTACGTGGTCTGCTCGGTGTGGTCGACGACGATCGCCCGGTCCGCGAAGAGCAGCGCGGCGTCGGAGGTGAGCGACTCGTGCACGGCCGTGGCCCCGGTCTCGGCCTTGAGCTCGTAGCCGAGGTAGCCGACGTAGCCGAGGTTGAAGGCGAACGGCAGCGAGTCGTCGGCGGGCAGGGCGCGTCGGCGCAGCTCTCCGCCGAGGTAGTCGAAGAACCCCTGCGACAGCTCCTCGTCCGGCCGGCCGGGACGCTCCACCCGCACGGTCCGGGTGGCGACCCGGTAGGTGACGTACTCCGCGAGCGGACCCGTGCCGTCCCCCAGCACGGAGAAGCGGGCGTTGCCGTCCTCGTGGGAACCGCTGTCCAGCCAGAAGCTGTGCCGCTTGCCGGCGAACAGCTCCGCGTAGGCGGTCACGGTGTCGGGCGCGCCGGCCAGTCGGCGCACCAGCAGGTGGTACGGCGGCGGGGGCGCCGCGGCGGCGACCCGCTCGCGGCGGCTCCGGGTCAGGTCGCGGAAGTTGCCGAGCAGTTCGCGCCCGTACTCGGTGGAGATGGACTCGGGGTGGAACTGCACGCCCCACACCGGTTCGGTGCGGTGGCGCAGCCCCATCAGGACGCCGTCCTCGGTCCAGGCGAGGCCCTCCAGCTCGTCGGAGAGCGCGGTGACGGCCAGCGAGTGGTAGCGCACCACGGAGAAGGGCGACGGGAGCCCTTCGAAGATGTCCTCGCCTTCGTGGCGCACCGCGGAGACCCGGCCGTGCATCGGTTCGGGCGCGTGCTCGACCGTACCGCCGAACAGTTCGGCGATGCCCTGGTGGCCGAGGCAGACGCCGAGCACGGGCAGTCCGGCTTCGCGGATCGCGCGGGCGCTCACGCCGAAGTCCCGTCGGCGGTCCGGGCGTCCGGGCCCGGGCGAGACGACGATGTTGTCGTAGTCGCCCAGGTGCAGGGCGGACCAGTCGACGTCGTTGCGCACCACGGTCGGCGGCTGCCCGTTCACCTCGCCGAGCAGCTGGTAGAGGTTGTAGGTGAAGGAGTCGTAGTTGTCGATGAGGAGCGTGCGCACCGGGCGAGTGGTCATGATCCGTCACCCGTGGCCGACTGCCGCGCGGCGGGCTCCCCGCCGATGACGAGGTCCTCCACCCGGCACGTCTCCTCGATGATCAGGTCGTAGAGGCGGCGCAGGAACGTCCGGTCGACACCGTGCTCGGCGCCGTAGCGGGCGGCGCGTTCCTGGACGATGCCGATCCGGTGCGGCTGCATCATCGGCACCGCGTGCTCGCGCTTGTGCTCCGCGATCTGTACACAGCACTCGATACGGGCTCGCAGGGTGTCCAGCAACCGGACGTCGATCTGGTCGAGTTCGGCGCGCAGTCCCGCCAGTCCGGCCTCGGCGGTCGAGGTCGTCGTCATGCTCCTGCTCCCATCGTCTGCCGTCCGGTACGTCGTCGTGGAACGGGGGCGGTCCTCCTGGTCGCGGTGGCTCTCGGTGCCCGCGAACGCACCGGTTCCGGCCAGCAGTCCCGGCACCACGTCGGCCTGCGCGTCCCCGTGCTCGATCGCCAGGCCGCCGCCGTCACGGAGCAGCCGCGCCGCGCAGTCGACGACGGCCCGGATGACGTCGAGTCCGTCGGCACCGGCGAAGACGGCCTGGCGGGGGTGATGCTCGCCCCACTCCGGCAGCAGCTCCGTACCCACCGGCACGTACGGCGGGTTGGCGAGCACCAGGTCCACGCGGCCGTCGAACGCGGCGAGCAGCTCCGGGTCCGTGACGTCCCCCGCGTGCACGGTGACCGGGGTGTCGCCGGCCGCCGCCCGCGCGGCGGCGTTGCGTCGCGCGCAGGCGAGCGCGGCCGGGTCCAGGTCGACGGCGTGCACCTCGGCGTCGGGGCGGGCGTGCGCGAAGGCCAGGGCGAGCGCCCCCGAGCCCGTGCACAGGTCGACCACCACGGGCGCCCGCTTCTCGCGCACCGCCGACAGGCCCCACGCCAGCAGGAGTTCGGTGGGGAACCGCGGTACGAACACGTCCTCGGTGACCGTGACTTCGATGCCGCCGAGCCGGGCCCGCCCGGTGAGATGACCGAGCGGGATCCGGGCGGCCCGGCGCGCCACGAGGGCGCGCAGTTCCGCCGCGGCGGCCGCGGACACCGGTTGCTCCGCCGGCTCCGGGGAGCCGCCCGGAAGACCCAGCACATGGGCCGCCAGGGCCTCCGCGTCCTCGCGCGGGCTCCACACCCGGGCCTCGGTGAGCGTGCGCTCCGCTTCCCGGAGCAGGGCGTCGAGGTGCTCGTCCTCGACGTGGTGTGCGAGTGACTGGTCGACCACTGTCCGTCGGTCCTTTCCCCGTGTTCGTGTCAACTGGCGGCGGCTGCGTGGCTGACCGCGTAGTAGTCGCGCAGCGCCTGGGCGATGGAGGGGTGGATGCGCGAGGAGGCGAGCAGCTCCGGCGGCGGGGTGAAGGCCGGGTCGAACTCGTCGGCGATCCGGGTGTAGGCCACCCGCAGGTAGTGCTCGATGGTGAACGGCCACTCGACGGGCACGGTCCAGTTGGACTCGTAGCCGGTGGCCAGCATGTGGGTGACGGTGGCCTCCACGATCTCCTCGCGGCTGAGCGGCTGGATCGGCGACCGGACCGGGCGGAACAGGTCCAGCTCGATGCCGGGCTCCTCGCCGAGCAGGAGGGCGGTCATCTCCCGGGCGAGCAGGGGGGAGAGCGTGAGTCCGTCGCGGTAGGTGCCGGTCATCATCCACAGGCCGGCCAGCTCCGTCTCACCGAGCAGCGGCATGCCGTCCAGCGCGACGGGCCGGTTGCCGACCTGGATCGCGCGCACCCCGCTCTCGCCCAGGTTGCGGCGGACCTGGCGGTTGCCGCAGTTGAGCAGGAAGAGCACGTCGGAGATGAGCGGGGTCTCGCGCGGCTCGGGCGAGATGATGTTGGTGGCGCCCACGTAGACATGTCCGGCGCCACGCGGGACGACGTGCAGCCCGCACGCGAAGGCACGGTTGGGTGTGCGGATGACGCTGCGCGGGGCGGTGCCGTCCTCGGTGTCGACCAGGGCCGAGACACCGTAGCCGCTGATCAGCCGGGGAATGCGGGCCGCCTGGTCGGGGACCGTGTCCAGTACGGCCTGTGACGCGGACCCGGCGGCCAGCACCAGCTGCTCGGTGGCCAGCACGGTCCCGGAGTCCAGCTCGACACCGCGCACCCGGCCGTCGGCGTGGTCCACCCGCACCGCCTGCTCCGGGATCAGCGTGCCGCCGGCGGCGAGGAACGCCTCCTCCAACTGCGCCAGCAGCGCGTGGGCGTTCACGGCGTGCTCGTTGGGCAGGAACATCGCCTGCAGGGGACGTGCGGTGGGCTCGGCGTCGAGCCACTCGATGTCCTCCGGGTCGATGTCCTCGAACTTCTCGCCGTACTCGATGAGGGTGTTGCGGATCGCCTTGAAGTTCTGCGTGTCGATGTCGGGCACGCCGACGGTGTTCAGCATGACGACGGTGCCGTCGGCGGTCAGCAGGTCGGTGCCGTCCGAGTCGGGCGACAGGCCGGCCAGCCACTCGGGCCACAGCTTGCTGGCCTGGTAGGCCCAGTCGAGCTTGGTGCGGCCGTAGTCGCTCTTGAGCAGGGTGGTCGTGACCTCACCGAACGTGCCGAGCATCGCCCCCGCGGCCGAGGACGCCGCCTTGGGACGGTGCGGGCGGCCGAGTACGGCCACGCTGAGGTTGCGACGGGCCAGGGTGAGGCCGAGGGACAGGCCGAGTGACCCGTTTCCGACTACGACTACGTCGTGAAAGCGATTGTCCTCGGACATGGTTGCGGGCACCAGATGTTCCCTTCGGGTCGGTCCGGGAGGATGACATGGATGAAGACGTGGAAGTCGTGGGAGAGACGGGCTCACGACAGCCGGTCCCTCGGCCGTCCGTCTCCCGCCCCCTGGACGGCCAAGGGCCCGAGTTCGTCTCGGTCAACGTCGCACTGTGAGCCAAACACACCCGTGAGGGCGCCCCCAACGCTTTTAGCCCCCGCTAAAACCGAGCCGGGGCACACGTCCTCGACGGTTCGGCCGGCTGGTCTCGCGAGCCCCGGTCAGGCCGAGAGGCGTCCACCACCGGGCGCGACGGCGCCCCGCACGAGCGCCTCGCCCGTCTCGGTGAGCGAGTGGATGACGCGGCGGCCGTGGCGTCGGCTCGTCACCAGGTCGCACTCGCGCAGCACGGCGACGTGCTGACTGATGGCGCCGGGGGTGACGTTGATCGCCTCGGCGAGATCGCCGGTGGAGGCGGGCACCAGCAGGGCCTCGAGCACCGCGGAGCGGACGCCGCCGAGCAGCGCGGCCAGCGGGCTCGGCTGGTCCGTGGCGTAGCGGTGCCACAACTCCTCGACGCCCGGCCTGGGGTAGACGATCATCGACTGCTGCGGCGGCGTCATGGTGAGCACCTCCGGCCCGCAGAACACGCTCGGTACGAGCACGATGCCCCGGCCGCCCAGGTCCTTCTGGTAGTCGTAGGCGCTGCGCACGGTGAGCTCCTGGTCCCTCCAGGCGATGCGGGGGTGGAGGGAGGAGAACACGGGGGCCGCCCCGGAACTCTCGATCACCTGCATACGGGAGCGGATGTCGGACTGCAATCCGCCGTGCAGCCGCCGCCAGTGCGGCTCCAGCGCGAGGTCCCAGTACGTCTGAAGCTGTTCGGTGATCCGGGCGATGGCCTGCGCCGGCTGAGCCAGCATCTGCCGGTGCAGCGACGCCGCCTCCTGTCGCCAGGTCACGGGCGTGCCGGGGTCGGCGGCCATCCAGGACACCTCGGCGACGAAGTGCTCACTCGGGGTCGCGCGCACCATCTCCAGCTCTTCGGTGATCCTCCGCGGCCCGGAGCCGTCCGGCGGCGGGGTGAGGAAGTCCGGGACGTATCCGGTGGGCGGGATCAACGCGCGTAGCGGCAGAAGATCCAGGGTCCTCAGCTTCGCGCGGACGTCATCGACCCACGGCTGGTGCCGCCTTCTGCGTTCCGCCGAGGCGAGCATGCGGATGCTGTAGACGGCCTCCCCCAGTGGCGAAGGCGAGAATCGAACCCTTGCGATGTCGTCCACGGTCGCCGAGAAGCGGATCATGTTTCCCCCATGTCCCCGTTGGTGTCGCGCCGGTGGATGACGGAGCGACACATTCAGACGATAGGACCCCGTGCTGAGAGCCGTGGCTCTCCGATGGCGCGATTTCAACCGGCGCGATCCCGCACGGAAGGGCGCAATCCCAGACCCACCGAAACGACGACCGCCCACCGGCCGCTCCGGGCAGTTGGCCGGAACCATGAAGGTCGACCGGGGACAGGACGGAACTTTGACGCAATTCCGGCGCGTCGCGTGCGGGAACGACTGTCGGACTGTCCGACAAGGAGCGGTGTCCGAGCGACGACACAACGGTTCACCCCCGGAGATCCGACGCCTGCCCCGAATGTCCGGTTGATTAGGTGACGCCGCAAAAGCGAGAACGCGGTTGCGTTCGACGCGGGCTCAGCGTCCGGCGACGATCTCGGCCGCGTCGGCCTACTCCACGGGGAGGCGGTACCGCGCGCCGTCGTTCGAATCGTGGGCGATCACGTCCCGCCCCTTCACCCGCCCGAGGGGGCATCGCCCCCTCGACGTTGACCGCCGCACAGAAGACGTCGGCGACCTCCGGGCCTTCGTCGGCGAGACCGAAGCGCTCCGCCTGTCGCGACCGGCACGAGGGACAGCGCCGACCGACCTTATCGGTAGGGCAGGCGCAAATGGCAGCGAAAGTGCCCGGAACCGGACTTGAACCGGTACGCCCGCGAGGGGCAGCGAGGTTTAAGCTCGCCGTGTCTGCATTCCACCATCCGGGCAGGCCATGGGCTCCGCAACGAGATTCCGAGCCTATCGGGAGGCGTCCCTCGAACAGCGGACAGGCGACCCGATGTTGTCTTATTTTATTGACGTCTGAGGGTGCATCAGCCCCCGGAACGAGCCATCCGCACTTGCCAGTAGCGTTACGCGCGGTGGATGCGCGCGTACGGGGAATGACGGAATTTCACCGTCCGAACAAGGGGGCTCCACCTGTTCTGGACAGATGAGAGCGACCGGTTCCGGATCTGGTCCGGACCGGACCGGACCGGTTCGCTTCGCTTCGGTCGGTCGGTCGGTCGGTCGGTCGATCTAAGGGTCCGCCGTCATCCCCAGGTATGACTCGGCACGCTCCGGTCCCCCCTCGGTCGGCCCCCGGAACCGGAACTGCGGCTGACTACACGGGCCCGTACGGCCGGGACGATGGTCACGTCCCCCTGAACGCCGTCGTCCCGACAGGAGCACCCTTCCGTGTCCACCACACCCATCGCCGACCGGCGGACCACCTCCGTGGCCGCTCGCGCCACGGAGCTGTCGAAGATCTACGGACAGGGTGAGACGCAGGTCGTCGCCCTGGACCGGGTCACCGTCGAGTTCCGGCAGGCCGAGTTCACCGCGATCATGGGGCCGTCGGGCTCCGGCAAGTCCACGCTGATGCACTGCGTGGCGGGCCTCGACACCTTCTCCTCCGGCTCCGTGCGGATCGGCGACACCGAACTCGGCACCCTGAAGGACAAGCAGCTCACCAAGTTGCGCCGGGACAAGATCGGGTTCATCTTCCAGGCGTTCAACCTGCTGCCGACGCTGACCGCGCTGGAGAACATCACGCTCCCGATGGACATCGCGGGCCGCAAGCCGGACCCGCAGTGGCTCGACAGCGTCATCCAGATGGTCGGCCTGAAGGACCGGCTGAGCCACCGGCCCGCGCAGCTCTCCGGCGGCCAGCAGCAGCGCGTCGCCGTCGCCCGCGCCCTCGCCTCCCGGCCGGAGATCATCTTCGGTGACGAGCCGACCGGGAACCTGGACTCCCGTTCCGGCGCCGAGGTGCTGGGCTTCCTGCGCAACTCCGTGCGGGAGCTGGGCCAGACGGTCGTCATGGTCACCCACGACCCGGTGGCGGCGGCGTACGCGGACCGTGTCGTCTTCCTCGCCGACGGCCGGATCGTCGACGAGATGTACCGCCCGACGGCCGAAACGGTCCTGGACTTCATGCGCCAGTTCCCCGGGGGCGCTGACACCAGCGGCTCCGCCGCGCGGCCCCTGACCCCCGAGTTCGACGCGAAGGGCCGGACCAGCTGATGTTCCGCACCGCCCTGCGCAACGTCCTCGCGCACAAGGCACGGCTGCTGATGACCGTGCTCGCCGTCATGCTCGGCGTCGCGTTCGTCTCCGGCACCCTGGTCTTCACCAACACCATCTCGGACGCCTACCAGAACAGCTCCGCCAAGGGCTTCGACGGCGTCGACGTGGCCGTACAGGCCAAGTACCAGGACTCCAAGGGCGATCAGGTCGGCAAGACCCCCGACCTCACCCAGGCGCTGCTCGACAGGGCCGCGAAGGTCCCCGGGGCCGCCTCCGCCACCGGGGTCGTCTCCGGCTTCACCGCGATCGCCGACAAGGACGGCAAGCTGATCGGCGGCGGCTGGCAGTCCGAGGGCGGCAACTACTGGGGCACCAAGGACGCCCGATACCCGCTGACCGGCGGCCACGCGCCGAGTGGTGCCAACGAGGTGCTGATCGACTCCAAGACCGCCGAGCGGGCCGGCTACAAGGTCGGCGACACCGTGCGTATCTCGGTGAACGGCCCGGTCCTCACGCCCACCGTCGCCGGCATCTTCACCACCGACGACGGCAATGTCACGGCCGGCGGCAGCCTCGCCCTGTTCGACACGGCGACCGCGCAGCGGCTGTTCGGCAAGAAGGGCGCGTACGACGAGATCGACGTGACCGCGAAGTCCGGCACCGGCCAGGCCGCCCTCAAGGCCCAGCTGGACCGGGCGCTGCCGAAGAAGCTCGTGGAGACCACCACCGGCCACCGGCTCGCCGACGACCAGGCGAAGGCCATCGCCGCCGGCATGAGCGGCCTGCGTCAGGGCCTGCTGGTCTTCGCCGGCATCGCCCTGTTCGTCGGCACGTTCATCATCGCCAACACCTTCACCATGCTGGTCGCCCAGCGCACCAAGGAGCTGGCGCTGCTGCGCGCGGTGGGCGCCTCCCGTCGCCAGGTGACCCGCTCGGTACTGATCGAGGCGTTCGTGGTCGGCGCGGTGGCCGGGGTGGCCGGTCTGGTCGCCGGTATCGGCATCGGCGCCGGACTGCGCGCGCTGATGGGCTCGTTCGGCGCGAGCGTCCCGGACGGCCCGCTGGTCGTCAGCCCCGGCACGGTGGCCGCCGCGCTCGCCGTCGGCGTCGTCATCACCATGCTGGCCGCCTGGCTGCCCGGCCGCCGGGCCGCGAAGATCCCGCCGGTCGCCGCGATGAGCGCGCTGCACTCGGCGCCGACCACCAAGTCGCTGGTGCTGCGCAACACGATCGGCGCGCTGTTCTCGGCGGCGGGCGTCGCGGTGATCCTGGCGGCGACCACGATGAGCGGCTCCGACGGGCAGGCGCCGATGGGCCTGGGCGCGGTCCTCCTGATCATCGGCGTCTTCGTGCTCACCCCGCTCCTGTCCCGTCCGCTGATCGCGGCCGCCGCGCCGCTGCTGCGCGGGTTCGGGGTCGCCGGGAAGCTGGCCCGGCAGAACTCGGTGCGCAACCCGCGCCGTACCGCCGCGACCGCCTCGGCGCTGATGATCGGACTGACCCTGATCACCGGCATGACGGTGATGGCGGGCAGCCTGCAGAAGTCGATCGACAAGATGGCGAGTTCGGCGATCCGCGCGGACTACATCGTCTCGATGGCCAACGGAAACGCGCTCTCCCCCGACGTGGCGAAGAAGGTCGCGGCCACGGACGGTGTCACCGCGAGCAGCCCGCTGCGCAACGCGATCTCCCGGATCGACGGCAAGACCGAGTTCCTGACCGGCGTCAACGGCTCGGCGATCGGCAAG
This sequence comes from Streptomyces sp. NPDC007157, assembly GCF_040634235.1. NCBI lineage: Bacteria > Bacillati > Actinomycetota > Actinomycetes > Kitasatosporales > Streptomycetaceae > Streptomyces > Streptomyces sp. NPDC007157. The sequence goes on along the minus strand of NZ_JBEYFE010000020.1, from coordinate 143,051 downwards.
CTGACCGACCTCACAGTGGACAGCGGTTCCTTCAAGGTCGGCGGCTCGGACGTCGTCGTGGACGCCGAGAAGGCCAAGTCGCAGGGCTGGAAGGCGGGTTCGAGCTTCACCGTCCACTACGAGGACGGCAAGGCGCAGAAGATGACCGTCGCCGGCATCTACGAGGGCAACGAGGTGATCCACGGGATCATGCTCGACAACACCGCCCTCACGCCGCACCAGACCGACCCCGCCGACATGCAGGTCATGGTCAAGACGACGGACGGCGCGTCGGGCGCGGCCAAGGACAAGCTGGAGAAGGTCCTCGGCTCCAACCCGGCGATCAAGGTCCAGGACAAGCAGGACCTGTCCGACTCCATCGCCCAGGCGTTCACGCTGATCCTGAACATGGTCTACGGCCTGCTCGCGATGGCGGTGATCGTCGCGGTCCTCGGTGTCGTCAACACCCTGGCCATGTCGGTCTTCGAACGGCAGCAGGAGATCGGCATGCTCCGCGCGATCGGCCTGGACCGCACGGCGGTCAAGCGGATGGTCCGGCTGGAGTCCCTGGTCATCTCGCTCTTCGGCGGAGTGCTGGGCCTCGGCCTGGGCGTGTTCTTCGGCTGGGCGGCGGGCCGGCTGGTCGGCGCGAGGATGCCGACGTACGAACTGGTCCTGCCGTGGTCCAGGATGGCGCTCTTCCTGGTCCTGGCCGGCCTGGTCGGCATCCTGGCGGCCCTGTGGCCGGCCCGGCGCGCGGCACGGCTGAACATGCTGTCGGCGATCAAGTCCGAGTAGCCCGGGCCCGAGCAGTCCGGGCCCGAGCAGTCGCCGACACGGCGAAGGGGCCCCGCACCACGCGTGCGGGGCCCCTTCGCCGTCCTGCCGGCCTACCGGTTCCAGGTACGGGCGCGCAGCGGCAGTCCCGACACCCCCGACTCGGGGGTCCTGACGGCCAGCACCTGGTTGACGCCGATCCGGTTGTGTTCGAAGGCGAGGGCCGAGGCGGCCATGTACAGCCGCCAGACGCGGGCCCGGCCGGGGGTGGTGAGCCGTACCGCCCGCGCCCAGTCGGCCTCCAGGTTGACCACCCAGCGGCGCAGCGTGTGGGCGTAGTGCTCGCGGATCGACTCCACGTCCCGCACCTCGAACCCGGCCCGTTCCAGCTGGGTGACGGTGGTGCCGACCGGGGCGAGTTCCCCGTCCGGGAAGACGTAGGCGTCGATGAACGGGTCGACGTGGTAAGCCGCCTCGTCGCGCTGCGGGCGCCGCGCGATCTGGTGGTTGAGCAGCCGCCCGCCCGGCTTCAGCAGCGCGTGCAGATCACTCGCGTACGCCAGGTACTTCTCCGCTCCCACGTGCTCGGCCATCCCGATCGACGAGATCGCGTCGTACGGCCCGTCCCTGACGTCCCGGTAGTCCTGGACCCTGATCTCCACCCGGTCGGTCAGACCCTCGTCCGCGACCCGCTTACGGGCGTACGCGGCCTGCTCCTGGGAGAGGGTGACCCCGACGACGCTCACGCCGTGCTCACGGGCCGCGTGGATCGCCATCGAGCCCCAGCCGCAGCCGACGTCGAGCAGCCGCTGACCGGGCCTCAGGCCGAGCTTGCGGCAGACGAGTTCCAGCTTGTCGCGCTGGGCGGTCTCCAGGGTGTCCGCATTTTCGACGGCCCCCCAATACGCGCAGGAGTAGACCATCGACGGCCCGAGGACGATCTCGTAGAAGTCGTTCCCCACGTCGTAGTGGTGACTGATGGCCTGCTTGTCACTGCGACGGGTGTGCAGATGGCGGCGTCTGCGCACCTCCTCGCGGGGCGGGGCCGGCGGGACGGGCGGTCCGGCGAGCTTCAGCAGCTCCCGGGCGGCCGCCCGCACCTCGGGGTCGCGCAGGGCCTGGGCGAGGGTACGGTCGTCCTCCCCGCGCTCCCAGATCAGTCCGGACATCACCGCCAGGGCGCTGTACAGGTCGCCCTCGATGTCCAGGTCGCCGGCGACCCAGGCCCGGGCCAGGCCCAGTTCACCTGGTTTGAACAGCAGATAACGCAGGGCACGACGGTTGCGGATCACGATCGCCGGGGCGTCCGGCGGTCCGGCCTGTGATCCGTCCCAGGCCCGCAGCCGTACCGGGAGCGGAACTCCCAGCACCTGCTCGGCAACACTCCTCAGCCGCGACGCGGCGTCGGCCATGGCGTACACCTCCAAGACGACGATCCCGGATGCCGGTTACCACGTAAACACCGTGAGGTCAGCATCGCAGTCCCGCAAAGGAGTTACGACTGGGCAAAACAGCTGTAGTGGCCATGCAGTTACGGGTGGGCCCGGGAACGCCGAAGGACCTCCCGCACCACGGATGGCGGGAGGTCCTTCGGGTGGTGTCGCGGGAGATCCTCGAGGTGCTCCGGCGGCCGAGGCCCGCGGGCCTCGGCCCGGGAGGCCCTGGCCCAGAAGGCTTCGGCTAAGAGGCCTTGGCCTTCTCCTCGGCCTTCGGGGCGGCGACCGGAGCCGGCTTGGCGGCCTCGTAGAACTCCTCGCGGGGGTTCTCCATGGCGCCCAGGGACACGACCTCGCGCTTGAGGAACATGCCCAGCGTCCAGTCGGCGAAGATGCGGATCTTCCGGTTCCAGGTAGGCATCGCCATACCGTGGTAGCCGCGGTGCATGTACCAGGCGAGACGGCCCTTGACCTTGATCTTCGTCTTGCCCAGGACGATCATCGCGACGCCCTTGTGCAGACCCAGACCGGCGACCGCGCCCTTGTTGGCGTGGCTGTACTCCTTCTGCGGGAAGCCCCGCATGCCGGAGACCACGTTGTCGCCGAGGACCTTGGCCTGACGGAGCGCGTGCTGCGCGTTCGGCGGGCACCAGGCGTTCTCGACACCGGCCTTGCGGGCGGCGACGTCCGGCACCTGGGCGTTGTCGCCCGCGGCCCAGATGTAGTCGGTGCCCTGGACCTGGAGGGTGGGGGCGGTGTCCACGTGGCCGCGCGGGCCGAGCGGCAGACCGAAGCGGGCGAGCGCCGGGTTCGGCTTGACGCCGGCGGTCCACACGATCGTGTTGGAGTCGACCTCAAGGCCGTTCTTCAGCACGACGTGGCCGTCGACGCAGGAGTCCATCGAGGTGGAGAGGTAGATCTCCACACCGCGGCTCTCCAGGTGCTCCTTGCCGTACAGGCCGAGCTTGGGACCGACCTCGGGAAGGATCTTGTCGGCGGCGTCGACGAGAACGAAGCGCATGTCCTCACGGGACACGTTCTTGTAGTACTTCGCCGCGTCGCGGGCCATGTCCTCGACCTCGCCGATGGTCTCCGCGCCCGCGAAGCCGCCACCGATGAAGACGAAGGTGAGCGCCTTGCGGCGGATGTCCTCGTCGGTCGTGGAGTCGGCCTTGTCCAGCTGCTCCAGGACGTGGTTGCGCAGACCGATGGACTCCTCGATGCCCTTCATACCGATGCCCTGTTCGGCGAGGCCGGGGATCGGGAAGGTACGGGAGACCGCGCCGAGTGCGATGACCAGGTAGTCGAAGGGCAGCTCGTACGCCTCGCCCACGAGGGGGGCGATCGTGGCGACCTTGCGGTCCTGGTCGATGGTGGTGACCCGGCCGGTGAGGACCTCCGCCTTCGGCAGCACGCGTCGCAACGGGACGACGACATGCCGAGGGGAGATGCTGCCGGCGGCGGCTTCGGGGAGGAAGGGCTGGTAGGTCATGTACGACCGGGGGTCGACGACCGTGACGGTCGCCTCGCCGTAGCGCATCTTCTTGAGAATGCGCCGAGCTGCGTACAGGCCTACGTACCCACCGCCTACTACGAGGATCCTGGGACGCTCCGTGGTGCTCATGGCATCGAGTATCCACCCGCCCCAGGGGGGCCGCTCGTGCGCCCCTTCACAAGGTTCCACAGGGGTCGTGCTACACTCCGCGGCCCACGTGACACAGGTCATGGTCAACAGTGGGAACCCACTTCCGATACGACCCGTTGTCAATGCCGCGTGAGCTGCTCCTCCGGGCTTCCGGGGGCACCGCGGGGGCACCGGATGTCACCCACGCGAGCACCTCCGGAAACACCCCCGGAACGCTCTCCTGAGCACGCACTCGGGGCCACTGAGCCCCCGAACGGGCCAACGGGACCCGTTGGACCCCTCACCTGCACCGAAATCCTTGTGAAGAACTTCACGAAGTTTTCCGAGGGGGTGTCGTGGCACGGCGTGTCACGGGCCGTCCGGGACGCTCACCCGCCACCCCACACGCTCATCCGAGGAGGTCGGAAGGGTCGGGCAAGGCATTCGGAGAGGGTCGGCGAGGCGGCCGGAGAGTCCTGTCGGAAGGCCGGTTCCGAAAAGGCCGGTCGGAAGGGTCAGGCGATGGACCAGGCGATGCCGTCCAGGATGTCGTGCTCGCTCACCACGACCTCCGCCGCGCCCACCCGCTCCATGATCGACAGCAGTACGAGAGCGCCGGCGCCGATGACGTCGACGCGCCCGGGGTGCATGGAGGGGATCGCGGCCCGCTCGGCGTGGGTGGAGCCCAGCAGCCGCTCGGTGATCTCCCGGACCCGGGCGTAGGGGATGCGGGAGTGGTGGATGGCGGCGGAGTCGTACTCCGGCAGGTCCTGGTGGATGGCGGAGAGGGTGGTGACCGATCCGGCCAGTCCGACCAGGGTGTGGGCCTCGCGCAGCGGCACGGTCCGCTCCGCGAGGTCGAGGGCGCGCTCGATGTCGGCCCGCATGGCGGCGATCTCCGTGTCGGTCGGCGGGTCGCTGACCTGTCCCCCGTGCACCAGGTGGCGCTCGGTCATCCGCACACAGCCGACGTCCACGGACCGCGCGGCCCGCACCCCCTCGTCCCCGACGACGAACTCGGTGGAACCGCCGCCGATGTCCACGACGAGGAAGGGCTTGGCGAGGTCGTCGCGGCCCGTCAGCTCCTTCGTCGCACCCGTGAAGGAGAACTCGGCCTCCTGGTCACCGCTGATGACCTCCGGCTCGACGCCGAGGATGTCCAGCACCCCGCGCACGAACTCGTCCCGGTTCTCGGCGTCCCGGGAGGCGGAGGTGGCCACGAACCGCAGCCGCTGCGCCCCGTACTCCTTGATGACGGCCGCGTACTCCCGGCAGGCGGCGAAGGTCCGCTCCAGCGCCTCCGGAGCGAGCCGCCCGGTCCGGTCGACCCCCTGCCCGAGCCGCACGATCACCATCCGCCGGTCCAGATCGACGAGTTCCCCGGTCTCCGGGTTCGCGTCGGCGACGAGCAGCCGGATGGAGTTGGTACCGCAATCGATGGCGGCGACGCGCGTCATGGCTGGGTGTTCCTCACTCTGTACGTGACCGTGTGACGGACCGAGTCGGCTGGTGGGTGTGCAAAGGTCTCGGCGGTCCGGGGGCGGAGCCCCTTGGGGGAACCGTCCAGGGGACGGAGACCCTTGAGGGAACCGTCCAGGGGACAGAGACCCTTGGCGGACGTCACTCGCCGGTGATCACGCAGGCGCCCTTGGCCCACCACTCGGGCAGCATGGCGATCGCCTCGTCGCCGAGCGGGTTCACGCCCGGCCCCGCCGCCAGCGAGTGTGCCACCAGCACGTGGAGGCACTTCACCCGGTCCGGCATCCCGCCGGCGCTCGGGAACCCCGTCAGCTCCTCGATCTCGTCCCGGCGCCGGATGTAGTCCTCGTGCGCGGCCCGGTACGCCGCCGCCAGCTCCGGATCGCTCTCCAGCCGCGCCGTCATCTCCTTCATCACGCCGTTGGCCTCCAGGGTGCCGATGGCGGACGCGGCCTTGGGGCACGTCAGGTAGTACAGCGTCGGGAACGGCGTGCCGTCCGGCAGCCGCGGCGCGGTCTCCACGACGTCCGGCTGCCCGCACGGGCACCGGTGCGCGATCGCCCGCAGCCCGCGCGGCGGCCGCCCGAGCTGCTGCTTGAAGGCCTCGACGTCGGCGTCGGTCGGCTCGGTGCGCGGAGTGGAGGGCGGAGGCGTTTGCATGACTGTGTTCTGTGTGGCTTTCTGTCGGTTCACTGGTCGGACGCGTCGGACTTGTCGACGCCGTCCCAGACGTTCGCGTACCAGGGGCGGTCGGCCGCCCCGAGGTAGGCGTGCGCCTGCCTGGCGGCAGCGGGGTCGATCACGATGTAGCCGGTCTCCCCCGGCATCACATAGTGCAGCCGCTGCCGGATCTGCTGCTCGGCGTACGCGTCGTCCTGCCACCGGGCCTTGACGTCCCGCAGCTGTTCGACCCGCTGCCGGGCCTGCTGCTGCTGGCGTTCCTGGTCGGCGATCTCGGCACGCTGGGAGACGTACTGCCGCATCGGATAGGCGAGCGCGACGATCATCGTGCACAGCACGATCGCGAGCAGCGCGGCACGGCCGGTCAGCCGGGAGCGGCGGGCCTGCCGCTTGGTCTGGGAGCGGTAGACCCGGGCCGCCGTCTGCTCGCCGAGCAGCTTCAGCCTGGTCGCGGTGGAGAACCGGTCCCGGTCCTTCACGGCCATGTCCCCGCCTCCCGTTCACACGCGCGTACGTCCCCGCACACGGTACGGGACCGGTACGGGGACGTACGTACGACTGGCGCAGCCTTGACCCTTAACGGGTCAGCGACCCCTGACGGACCGTCGGCCCCCAGCGGGCCGGCCGCCCCTGACGGGTCAGCCCTTGAAGCGCGGGAAGGCGCTGCGGCCGGCGTACACCGCGGCGTCGTCGAGGATCTCCTCGATGCGCAGCAGCTGGTTGTACTTGGCGACGCGCTCGGAGCGGGCCGGGGCGCCGGTCTTGATCTGGCCGCAGTTGGTGGCGACGGCGAGGTCGGCGATGGTGACGTCCTCGGTCTCGCCGGAGCGGTGGGACATCATGCACTTGAAGCCGTTGCGCTGGGCCAGCTCGACGGCGTCCAGGGTCTCGGTGAGCGAGCCGATCTGGTTCACCTTGACGAGCAGGGCGTTGGCGGCGCCGTCCTCGATGCCGCGGGCCAGGCGCTCCGGGTTGGTGACGAAGAGGTCGTCGCCGACGATCTGGACCTTGTCACCGAGCTTGTCGGTGAGGACCTTCCAGCCGGCCCAGTCGTCCTCGAACAGCGGGTCCTCGATGGAGACCAGCGGGTACGCGGCGACGAGTTCCTCGTAGTACTCGGTCATCTCGGCGGCCGAGCGGGACTTGCCCTCGAACTCGTACTTGCCGTCCTTGTAGAACTCGGACGCGGCGACGTCGAGCGCGAGCGCGATCTGCTCGCCGGGGACGTAGCCGGCCTGCTTGATCGCCTCGAGGATGAGGTCGAGCGCGGCGCGGTTGGACTCCAGGTTCGGGGCGAAGCCGCCCTCGTCGCCGAGGCCGGTGGACAGGCCCTTGTTCTTCAGGACCTTCTTCAGGGTGTGGTAGACCTCGGCACCCCAGCGCAGCGCCTCGGAGAAGGACTCCGCGCCGATCGGGGCGATCATGAACTCCTGGATGTCCACGTTGGAGTCCGCGTGCGAGCCGCCGTTGAGGATGTTCATCATCGGCACCGGCAGCAGGTGCGCGTTGGGGCCGCCCAGGTAGCGGAACAGCGGCAGGTCGCTGGCCTCGGAGGCGGCGTGGGCGACGGCGAGGGAGACGCCGAGGATGGCGTTGGCGCCGAGCGAGCCCTTGTTGTCGGTGGCGTCCAGGTCGAACATCGCCTGGTCGATCAGGCGCTGCTCGGTGGCGTCGTAGCCGACCAGCTCCGGGCCGATCTGCTCGATCACGGCGAGGACGGCCTTCTCGACACCCTTGCCGAGGTAGCGGTTGGGGTCGCCGTCACGGAGCTCGATGGCCTCGAAGGCGCCGGTGGAGGCGCCGGAGGGGACGGCGGCACGACCCGTGCTGCCGTCGTCGAGGCCGACCTCGACCTCGACCGTGGGGTTGCCTCGGGAGTCCAGGATTTCCCGGGCTACGACGACGTCGATGGACGGCACGAGCATCTCCTTCTTGGGATCTGACGCTGGTTGTGCGGGCGCACGCGGGCCTTGTCGGCCCTTGCTCAGCCTTGCGACTAGAGCCTAACCGCCCCGGGCCCGTCAATCGGTCGACCGACCGGCCCGTGGACACACAGACGGTACTCATTGTTCATGTGCGGAACAAAGGGGGGTCCGATGAAGAACGGAAGAAGAGCGGGTCAAGAAGAAGACCGCGGGAGGATCGCGAGACGACCACGAGAGGACGGCGCGAGGACCGCGAGAGGACGGCGCGAGGGCGGCGCGAGGGCGGCAAAGAGAAACCCCGCCCCGGTGCGTACGGGGGAGAACGCACCGGGGCGGGGGCTCGTGGGGGACGGGGGTGACCCTCACGTGGTCTCCACTATGGGGACCACGGCTGTGCGGGCGCTGTGGTTCAGCTGGCGCCCTCGTATTGCTTCGGCTTGCTTCGGCTCGCTTCGGGCGCCCTACTTCAGGTGCAGCTGCTGGCCCGGGTAGATGAAGTCGGCGTCGTCGACGATGTCCTTGTTCAGCTTGAACAGCGCCTGCCAGCCGCCCTTGACCTGGTGCTTCTCGGCGATGGAGCTGAGCGTGTCGCCCTTGACGACCTTGTACTCGCCATCACCCTTCTTGACCTTCTTGCCGGTCGGGGTGGTGACGGTCTTCTTGGCGGCCGGACGCTCGGCGGAGCGGGAGGCGGCCTGAGTGTCGGTCGTACGGCTGCTCGTGCCGCTGTTCGCGGAGCTGGAGCCGGAGGAGGAAGAGGAGGAGCTGGTGCTGCTGCCGGTGTAGGTGGCGCCGGACAGGCCCGTGCCGCAGACCGGCCAGGCGCCCTTGCCCTGCGCGGCGAGGACCTTCTCGGCGGTCTCGATCTGCTGCGCCTTGGTGGCCTGGTTGGCCTGTGCGGCGTACTGCGTACCGCCGTACGCGGCCCAGGTGGAGGCGGAGAACTGCAGACCGCCGTAGTAACCGTTGCCGGTGTTGATGGCCCAGTTGCCGCCGGACTCGCACTGGGCGACGGTGTCCCACTCGGAGGCGGTGGCGGCGGAGGCGGTGCCGGAGGCCATCAGCGGAGCGGCGATGGCGACACCGGTGACGCCGGCGAGCGCGGCGGCGCGGGTGGCCCTGGACGGACGACGGTGCTTGCCCTTGCCGGAAAACAGCATGAAGGATCCCCTCACCGACGCCTGCGAGGTGAGCTGTCGGGTTCGGGCCGGTTGAGTTGCCCGGCCGCACACCTCACGGTGCGCGGCTTCACCCCGAGCCGGACACGGCAGTCTCAACTACCGGTCCCGGCACTTACCTTGGGTCCCCCGCTCCTGCCTACGGCGCTTGACGCGACGACTGTTCCCGGGCAGCCGCTGGCAGGACTCGGCGTTGCGACGGCCGGGGCTCGTGGTGACGAGCGGCCTTGACCGTAAACAGGCGATCAGGTGAATTTCAAAGATGATCAGGGCTTCTGAGACTCATCCCACACTTTCACCAAACCGGACATTTAACTTCGAAGTAGGGCGGTCCGAAGTGCCAACTCCCGCTACTTTTCGACCGTTTCGCTGCTGAGTTTCAGGGTCTGACCGGGGGCGATGTCGTTCGGGTCGGCGCCGATGTCCGCCTTGTTCGCGGCATAGAGCGCACGCCATCCGCCGTCGAGGTCAAGGGAGTCGGCGATGGAGGCGAGAGTGTCGCCGTCCCGGACGGTGTAGGTGCCGGCGTCCCGGGAGGCGTGACGGCCGGAAGAAGTCACACTCTGACCGTTTGTCACGCTTTCGTCCGCCGAGCCGCCACGATGCTTGCCGCCGCTACCGACGGCCCCCGTGTCGACCAGATCCCAAGAGCTGCCCGTCTGCCATGAATTGTCCGACTCATCGGCTTCGGGCACGACGGGGCTCTCGCTCGCCTTCGAGGCGCTGGACCCCTTAGATCCCGACTTGTCCACCTTCGTGGAGTCGGCAGGGGCGCCCTTGCCGGAGTCGCCACTCGCACTCGGGGACGGGGTGGCGGAGTCGGAGTCCGTGACACCCGAGGAATCCGACGAGGAGTCGGACGAGCCGGAATCCGATGAACCGGATGAATCCGAAGAACCAGATGAAGAGGATGAATCCGACAACCCGGAGGACGAGTCGGAGGAGCCGGACGTGTCGCCCGATCCGTCGAGGCCCGTGTCGACGTTCACCGAGGCGTCGTCCGAGGAGAGCCCGGCGATCAGGGCACAGGTCCGCCAGGGCTTGGTGCCCTGGTCCGCGAGGATCCTCTCGGCGACGGAGATCTGCTGCGAACGGCTCGCCTGGTCCGGCGTGGCGGCGTACTCCTGGCCGCCGTACTCGTCCCAGTCGTCCTGGGACATCTGCAGACCGCCGTAGTAGCCGGTGCCGGCGTCCATGCTCCAGGAGCCGCCGCTCTCGCACTCGGCCACCCTGTCCCAGGTGCTGCCGTCGGCCGCGTTGGCGCTCGCCGCACCCAGGAGTGGGATGGCGATGGCCGAGCCGGTCACGCCGGCCGCGACGAGGAGAGCCGGAGCCTGACGGGGGCGACGGTGACGACCGTTCCCGGAGAGCATGCGGAAACCTTTCGAGCGACAGCGGTGACCGGCGCGACGGGTCCCGCCGGGGCGCCGCACTGATGGGTGAACGTATAGGCAGACGATCACTTGTCACAAGTTAATGCCGCGTAGATCACGTGAAGATCACAGAGTTGAACGCTGGTCATCTTCACGGGTGGAGGGCCAGGTGGGGGGATTCGTGGGGCGCCGGTGGAGGCACGGTCGGGCCGTGGTCGGGGGCGTGGTGGAGGGCCGACGAGGGCCCGGCGGGGCGCCGACGGGGGGGCAAGGTGGAGGGCCGGTGGGGCGCCGGCGGGGCCTGGCGGGCGCCTGTGGGGCTCATCGGCCGTCGGGGGTGAACTTCACGGGGAGCGTGCGCAGTCCGCGCATGATGAGGCCGCCGCGCCAGCGCAACTCGCTCTCCGGCGCCGCGAGTCGCAGGTCCGGGAGGCGGGTGAGCAGGGTCGCGAGCGCGCTCTGCCCTTCGAGGCGGGCGAGCGGGGCGCCGAGGCAGTAGTGGATGCCGTGGCCGTACCCGAGGTGCTGGTTGTCCCGCCGTGCCAGGTCGAGCGTGTCCGGCTCGGCGAACCGCTCCGGGTCCCGGTCCGCGGCGGCGAGTACGACGAGGACCGGGTCGCCGGGGGCGATGCGCTGCCCGCCGATGCCGAGCGGCTCGGTGGCGAACCGCCAGGTGGCGAGTTCCACCGGCCCGTCGTAGCGAAGGAGTTCCTCCACCCCGGTCTCCAGCAGTCCGCGCTCGCCGGCTGCCAGGGAGTCCTGGAGGCGGCGGCGCTGTTCCGGGTGGGTGAGCAGGGCGTACGTGCCGTTCCCGATAAGGTTGACCGTCGTCTCGAAGCCGGCGAACAGCAGGATGAAGGCCATGGCGGCGGCCTCGTTCTCGGTGAGGTGCTCGCCGTGGTCGGAGGCGCGGATGAGTCCGGAGATGAGGTCCTCGCCGGGGGCCGGCTCGGCGGTCAGCGCCTCCCGCTTCCGGTGGATCAGCTCGGCCAGATATCCGCGCATCTTCTTCACGGAGCGCGCGACCCCGCCCCGCGGCCCTCCGCCGTGCCGGATCATCATGCCGGCCCAGTCCCGGAAGTCGTCCTGGTCCTCGCGCGGGACGCCCAGCAGGTCGCAGATGGCGTAGATGGGCAGCGGGAAGGCGAACTCATGGATGAGGTCGGCCTCGCCCCGGTCCGCGAACCCGTCGATGAGCCGGTCGGTCAGCTCCTGCACACGGGGCGCGAACTCGGCCACCCGGCGCGGCGTGAACGCCTTGCTGACCAGCCGGCGCAGCCGGGTGTGGTCCGGCGGGTCGATGTTCAGCAGATGCGTCATCAGCTCGGCCTTGCGCTCCCCGGGGATCCCGGTCTTCCCCTTGGCGTGCGCGGGCTCGTCGTGATGCGCCGGGTTCTTGGACAACCGGGGGTCGGCGAGCGCCTGCCTGGCGTCGGCATAGCGGGTGACCAGCCATGCCTCGACCCCGCTGGGGAGTCGGGTCCGGTGCACGGGCGCATGCTCCCGGAGCCAGGCGTAGGCGGGGTACGGGTCGGCGGCGAACTCCCAGGTGAACAGCTCGGGAGCGGTGGTGTCATCGGGGGTGGGCTGGTTGGTCACCTGTCGACGGTATCCGGCGGCCGGCGGCGGAGGGATCCTGGGCAGTCCCTACGCATCCACCGTTCTGGCGAGTGACCCGAGGTGGTCACCGACCTGGCACAGCACTCTCGTCCTCACCGGTCAGACCCTTGAGCCGGGTACGGACCACGCCCCCCGAAGGACCGGCCGCCACGAACGGCGCCGCCGCCTCCCACAGCCCGCTCAACGCCCGCACCCCCCGGTGCCGCCGAATTCCGTCACCCACCCGACGATCAGCACCCATTCGTGCCGGAACGCGCTCACCTACCGTCCATCACCGCCTGTTCCCGACCCCTTCCGCGACCCGTACCGCGTCCCGGTACGCCCGGGCCGCCGCCCGTAGGGCCGCCTCCGGGTCGGTTCCCTCCGCCTCGGCCCGGACCGCGAGCGCGAGCAGTTCGTACCCGATGCCCTGCGCCTGCGGCAGCGGCACCTCCAGCCCCGCCGTCCGCACCCGGGAGGCGAGCTTCGACGCCAGCGCGAGACCGGGCTGGGCGAGGGGTATCCCGTCCGTCACCGACTCGCGCCGCTTCTCGATCGCCTTCGTGCGCAGCCAGTGCTCCTTGACCTCCTCCGGTGTCGAGGCGGTCTCGTCGCCGAAGACGTGCGGGTGGCGGTGGATGAGTTTCGCGACGATGCCCCCGGCCACGTCGTCGACCGAGAAGGGGGCGTCCGGGTCCTCCTCGGCGATGCGCGCGTGGAAGATGACCTGGAGGAGCACGTCGCCCAGTTCCTCGCGCAGTTCGTCGCGGTCGCCGGTCTCGATCGCCTCGACGAGTTCGTACGCCTCCTCGATGGCGTACTTCGCCAGTCCCTCGTGGGTCTTCCGCGACGACCAGGGGCACTCCGCGCGGATCCGGTCCATGACCTGGACGAGGTCGAGGAGGCGGGCGCCGGGCAGGTCGTAGGAGGCGGGGAGCAGCTCCAGCTGGGGCATCGACACCCGGCCCGAGCCGGCGAGGCGGGCCAGGCCGTCGGTGAGGGCCGACTCGCCCTCGCCCGTCGCCACGACCACCACCGTCCGACCGCCGGCGCAGGCGTCGACCAGCTCCTGGGCGGTGGGGGCGGCCTCGTCCACGGTTGTCCCGGCCTCCCGCAGATAGGGCAGCTGCGGGTGCGCGCCGTCCGCGCACAGCACACGGTCCGCCGAGCGCAACGCCTGCCAGGCGGGCCAGGACAGCAGGCCTGGGGCGACCCGGTGGCTGGTGGTGAGCAGGACGACCCGGCCGGGGTCGAAGACGGTGGGAACGGGAGCTTCCGAGCTGGTGGTGTTCACCATCCGAACGTAACGCACCCGCGCCGCCGGCCTCGGGCGTTGTCCACAGGGCGGGGATGATCAAGTGATCGTAAGACCGCTCGCGTCACACCCGCCGCCCTCCACCCGCACGGCTCCACCCGCCGGCCTCCACTCGCACGACTCCACTCGCCGGCCTCCTTCCGCCGGCCGGCCGATCCGGCCTGCCCTACGCCGTCACCGGTGTCCCCGACGACGTGACCTCCCGTACCCACGGCGTCTTGGCATCCACCCGGCTGCTCTTCTGGACGTCCCAGGCTCCGTAGCGGGGGTTGAGGTCGACGTGGAGTTCCTGGGACGCCTTGGACAGGGCCTTCCAGAAGGCGGGCTGGGTGGTGTCGGTGCCGAGGAGCTGGGCGAGTTTCTGGGCCTCCAGCTGGAGGCGGAGGTTGTCGTCCAGACGCTTGGGGGCGATGCCGTACTTCTGGAGCCACGCGTTCTGGAGCGCCTTGGAGCCGCCGGCCTGCTGTTCGAGGCCGGTGCGCATCTGCTGGATCTCCTTGCGGCTGACGCTGATGCCCGCGTCCTGGGCGGCCCGGTGCAGCACCTGGTCGAGGACCATGTTGTGCAGCGTGTCCCGGGTGAGGCTGCTGGTGGCGGCGAGAACCTGCTGGTACTGCTGCTGGTCCGGCACCGCGGCCCGCTGCGCCTGGCGCACCTCGTTCACCCGGGTCTCCAGCTGGGCGACGGAGATGCGCTGGCCGCCGACGACGGCCGCCGCGCCCGGGTGCGCGTCGCTTCCGCAGGCGGTGAGGAAGGGGGCCGCGGTGGCGATCGCGGCGGACAGGACGAGCGCGGTGCGACGGCGGCGGTGCAAGGATGCCTCCCGAGGAGATTGTGCGACGGTGCACAAAGTCTTGCGGTGATCGATGGTAGGCAGTGGGCAAGCTCTGGCCAACCCATTCGACCAACGATTCACACGCGCATCCGGCACCGCCGCGCCACCCTCCGCAAGGGTTTGCGGGTCGGTTCGCGGGATTCGCCAGGCGGCCCGAACCTCCAGCCGCCCTCGGTCCGCGCTCAGCCCGTGATCGCCACCGGGGCGTCCCACGCGTCACGGTCCACGGTGATCGTGTAACCGCCGCGCGTCTCCTTGCTGTTCACCATGTACTGGTGCGCCCGGCTGTGTCCGGTGAACTGGGTCGCGCCGAACGGCCAGTCCGCCGTGGTGGTGTTCTTCTTGTCCCACAGCGCGTACCAGAGGTTGCCCGGCAGGTCCGTCTTGTCCGTGGCGTTCGCGATGGCCTTGGCGCTGGAGCTGGTGAAGCCGTAGAAGCCCGCACGGTACGTCTTCAGACGCAGCTGCTTGTCGAAGGCGCGCACATAGGTGAGCACAGCGTTGTTGCACGCGGTGTTCGTCGTGTCGTACGCCTCCATGTCGAGGTAGATCGGGCTGCCCGCCTTCATGCCGAGGGCGGCGGCCTTGGCGACCGCGTCGGTGGCGTCGCTGGTGCCGAGGGAGGCGGCGTTGGCGGTGGTCATCTTCTCCGGGTTGGAGCCGCTCTGGCACGACGGCTGGGCGCCGACGTAGAGCGGGACGAGCTTCCAGCCGACCGCGGAGACGGACTTGACCCAGGAGGCGGTGAGGTTGGGCTGGGCGCAGCCGCGGTTCTTGCCGCCGATGTAGACGGCGGCGGCGCCGTAGAGGCCGCCGTGCCAGGCCTTCATCGCGGCCAGCGAGGGCGCGGTGCAGGTGTCGAAGGCGCGGCCGGTGTACGTCTTCTGGGCGGGCCACGTGGTGGCCGCCATGGAGGTCTGCGCGGCGATCCCGGCGCCGGCGACGACCGCGGTTCCCGCGACGCCCCAGGTGACGTATCTGCGCTTCTTCGACTGCCGATGGCTGGACATGCCGGAACCCCACCCCTGTTGTCTGTATCTGTACTGTGCGAAAAGCCGTACGAGAAGTAGGTGCAGTATGAACTGCGCGGGAGCTAGCCGCGCACCTGCCCCAGCCACTGCAGCGTCCGCCGGACCTCTCCCGCCATCGGATGGCCGGGCCCGTGCAGCCGTTCCACGTCGAACAGCAGCCGGGTGAGCGTGTCCTGGCCGGCCGGCCGGTCGCCGAGCGCGAGCAGCAGGTGCCCGATCCGGCGGCGCACGTCGTGCGCGAGCTGCGGATCACCGGCCACGTACTGGTTCTCGTAGTACGGCAGCAGCGCGCGGTACTCGGCGAGCGCCGCGGCCGGTTCGCCGAGCTGTTCCAGGCACTGGGCGGTCTCGTAACGGAAGCGCAGGGACTGCGGGTCGGCCTGGCCGGCCTCGGCGGCGCGTTCGTCGGCGAGCCGGCGCAGTTCGGGCAGCGCGCGCCGGTACTGGCCGTCGTCCATCAGGGTGGCCGCGTACTGCTTGCGCAGCGTGCGGACGACCGTGGAGCGCTCGCCGTGCTGGTCGGCGGCGACCGGCAGGATCGCGCCCAGGATGTCGACGGCCTGGGTGATACGCCCCTCCCCGAGCAGCCGCTTGACCTCGTCGACGGCGGTGACGACATCGGGTCTTGCCGGTACGGCGGCCACGGGGGCGGCGGGCTGGGGCGCGGGCAACCGCGCGCGGTCCGGCCAGGGGGCGTGCGGGCGCAGGAAGGGGCGCGTGGGGTCCAGGGGCGCCCCGGTGTGCATGCCGCGCGCGGGCAGGAGCGGGACGAGGTTCTCGTACACCTCCTGCGCCGAGGCGGGCCGGTGCTGCGGGTCCTTGGCGAGCAGCCGCAGCACCAGCGCCTCCAGCGGCTCGGGCACCTCGGGGCGGATCCGGCGTACCGGCACCGGCTGCTCGTACAGATGGCGGTGCAGCACGCCGAGCGAGGTGGAGCCGGCGAACGGCACCTCTCCGCTGAGCAGTTCGTGCAGCAGCACCCCGAGCGCGTACAGGTCCGTGTACGGGCCCACCGCGCCGCCCATCGCCTGCTCGGGCGCCATGTAGGCGGGCGAGCCGATGGGGGTGCCGGTGTGGGTGAGGCGGGTGCTGTCGGTTTCCATCACGGAGGCGATACCGAGGTCCAGGACGGTGATGGTGCCGTCCTGCTTGACCATCAGGTTGCGCGGCTTGAGGTCGCGGTGGACGATCGGCACGGCGTGCACGGCGCTCAGCACGGCGCACAGTTGCGCGGCCACCGCGACCGCCCACGGCCAGGGGTACGGATCGTGCTCCGCGAGGTGGCCGGCGAGGTCGGTGCCGTCCACGTACTGCATGACGAGGAACAGTTCCTCGCCCTCGGTGCCCGCGTCGTGCACGGTGACCAGGCCGGGGTGGTCGACCTGCGCGGTCACCCGGCACTCCCGCAGGAACCGGCGGCGCAGTTCGTCGGCGTCCGCGCCCGCCACCTTGTCGGGGCGCAGCAGCTTCACTCCCACCCGCCGGTCGAGCCGCTGGTCGTACGCCGTCCAGACCTGGCCCATGCCGCCCTGCCCGATGAGCGTGGACAGCTGGTAGCGGTCGGCGACGACTCTCCCTGTCGCCACGGTCACCTTCCGCCCTCGTCGCGGCCGTCGTGCTTGCGCAGATAGTCGCTGAGCTCGTCGAGCTCGGCACGCACCTGCTCGATCCGTGCGGGCGCCGGACGCTGGGGCGGCGCGGGTATCGGGGGCTGGGACAGCGCCGGCCCGGGGACCGGGGGCACGGTGTGCGGGGGCGGGGTGTGCGGCGGCTGCGCGCCCAGGGGCGTCGTCGTCGTGGTGTACGGGGACGCGGGGGGCGGGTAGCCGTACGTGTGCGCCGTGGTCTGCGCCGCGTACGCCTCGCGCTGCCGCTGGAAGTGACGTACGTCGGCGGCGAGGTAGTAGACGACCGTGGCCAGGAGCGTGCCGAACAGCAGCGTGATTCCCAGGTAGCCGCCGGCCGTGTGCACGTCGTCACCGGGTTCGGTGGCCAGCAGCACGATGCTGAGGATGTCGGCCGCGGCGACCGCCACCAGCAGGCCGTAGTCCGCCGATCTACGGGTCACCACCGCCAGCCGCAGCATCATCGCCCAGGCCAGGAAGCCGACGCTGAACACCCCCATCGCCACGAACACCACGCGCAACAGGACCAGTACCGCGTCGTGCGGCGGCCGCTGCACCGGCTGCGCATGGCCCTGGCCTTGCATGATCGCTCCTGTATTGCCTGAAAAGGGCGTACGTGCCCGCCCGGTGCGTCCGCTGACGGACAGCACCGGTCGTGCGGTGGTCGCTTCGAGCATATGGCCCGACACCGACGCGCGGTCCGGGTTGTATCGAACCGTTGTGTGGCGATCGCCGGGGCGCGGCCGCCCACACCCCGGCGCGGGCCGCTGAACGGGGTTGCGCGGACGGATGGCGCACGCGGGCGCGGACGCGCGCCACAGGGGCGGGCGTGCGCCGTCGCGTCAGTGGGCCTTGAACCGGGACGGCGCCTTGGTCGGGTTGCCGCCCGCGGGAAGCTTCTGGCCGGGGCAGCCGGCGAGGACCTTCTTCATCGCGGCCTTCTCCGCGGCGGTGGCCCACAGCCCGTACTTCTTCTTCACGGCCACCTGAGCGGCGACATAGGTGCAGCGGTAGGCCTTCTCGGGCGGCAGCCAGGTGGCCGTGTCGCCGTCGCCCTTGCCGCGGTTGGCGCTCGCGTCGACGGCCAGCAGGTTGAGCGGGTCGTTGGCCAGGGCTATGCGCTTGCTGGCGTCCCAGTACTTGGCGCCCGTCTGCCAGGCGTCCGAGAGGGCGACGAGGTGGTCGATGTCGACCAGGCTGCGGCCGCGCTTGTAGGTGACGTCCTTGCCGGAGTAGGGGTCCGGGTCCAGCACGCCGGAGGAGACCTTGCAGTCGCCGTCGGTGAACTTCACCTCCTTGAGGTCCCGCTTGAGTATGTCGTCCCTGGTGTCACAGGAGTTGGAGTCGGTGTCCGCCCAGGCGGAGCCGAACTTCTCCCGGGTGTAACCGGTCTTCGGCGCCCGGCCCTTGACGGTCAGCGCGTCGGCGGCGGTCAGCGCCGCGCCCCCGCCGCCCGTGCCCTGGGCTCCCGGGCTCCCCTTCTCCTGCAGGTCCTTGCAGCCGGCCACGGCGAAGATCATGACGACAGCGATGACCGCCCCGCCCCTCAGACGCGTCACGTGCGCCCCCCTCTTCCGTCCCTCTTTCCGCCTCCACGCGGGCGGATCTCTCCTGGCTCACGGTAGCCGCCGCACGGTTCGCGCCGAACGGTGCCCAAAAGGGCAGATCACAACCAACTCGCCCTTATCGGAACCTCTTTGACGCACCGGGAGAAGCCCGGGCGGTACGCCTTCGCGCCCGCTCACACCACGCCACGGTCGCACGCCGTACCGCACGCCTTGCCGGTTCGCGGCGCGCCAAACCGCCGGGGACGAGCGCCGGTCAGCGGTCAGCGGTCAGACGACGCTGTTCATTCCTCCCCCTGGGAATGAACGGGGCGCCTGGCAGGCGCCCATGCGTCAACGGTGGGGAATGGGCGCGGCCGGTGTCGAGGAATCCGGCATAAGCCGCGCCTCGGCCATCCGCGACCTGCGGACCGACGGTCCCACCACCCCGGCACCGAGGGTCCCACGCCCCCGGCACCGGCCGCCCTACGGCCCCAGCACTGGCCGCCCTACGACCCCAGCACCGACGCCAGGAACTCACCGACCCAGCCCAGCAACTCCCGTCCCACCAGCGGCTTTCCGCCCACCTTCGCGGTCTTCGGGCGGGGCACCAGCACCTGGTGGACGGCCGGCTTGATGACCGTCCCCGGGTACAGACGCTTGAGCCGCAGCTCCTGCGATTCACGCAACTCGACCGGAGCGAAGCGGATGTTGGTGCCCTGGAGGACGATCTCACCGACCCCGCACGCGCGGGCGAGCATCCGCAGCCCGGCGACCAGGAGCAGGTTCTCCACCGGTTCGGGCAACTTGCCGTAGCGGTCGGTGAGTTCCTCGCGGACCGCCTTGATGTCCTCCTCGGAGTTGGCGGAGGCGATGGACCGGTAGGCCTGGAGGCGCAGCCGCTCGCCGGGCGCGTAGTCGTGCGGGACGTGCGCGTCGACGGGCAGCTCGATCTTGACCTCCAGCGGCGGCTCCTCCTCGATCGCCCCGGTCTCCAGCTGCCGCCGGTAGTCCGCGACCGCCTCGCCGACCATGCGGACGTACAGGTCGAAGCCGACGCCCGCGATGTGCCCGGACTGCTCGCCGCCGAGCAGGTTGCCGGCGCCGCGGATCTCCAGGTCCTTCATCGCCACGTACATGCCGGCGCCCATCTCGGTGTGCTGGGCGATGGTGGCGAGCCGTTCGTGCGCGGTCTCGGTCAGCGGCTTCTCCGGCGGGTACAGGAAGTACGAGTACCCGCGTTCCCGCCCGCGGCCGACGCGGCCGCGCAGCTGGTGCAGCTGGGACAGACCGAAGGTGTCGCCGCGTTCCACGATGAGCGTGTTGGCGTTGGAGATGTCGATGCCCGACTCGACGATCGTCGTGGAGACGAGGACGTCGAACTTCTTCTCCCAGAAGTCGACGACGACCTGTTCCAGCGCCGATTCCGACATCTGGCCGTGGGCGGTGGCGATCCGCGCCTCGGGGACGATCTCGCGGAGGCGGGAGGCCGCGCGGTCGATGGACTCGACCCGGTTGTGGATGTAGAAGACCTGGCCCTCGCGCAGCAGTTCGCGGCGGATGGCGGCGCCGATCTGCTTCTCCTCGTAGGGGCCGACGAAGGTGAGCACCGGGTGCCGTTCCTCCGGCGGGGTGGTGATCGTGGACATCTCGCGGATGCCGGTGACCGCCATCTCCAGGGTGCGCGGGATCGGGGTCGCGGACATGGTCAGCACGTCGACGTTGGCGCGCAGCTTCTTCAGCTGCTCCTTGTGCTCGACGCCGAAGCGCTGCTCCTCGTCGACGATGACCAGGCCGAGGTCCTTGAACTTGGTCTCCGAGGAGAACAGCCGGTGGGTGCCGATGACGACGTCGACCGCGCCGTCCTTGAGGCCCTCCAGGGTGGCCTTGGCCTCGGTGTCGGTCTGGAAGCGGGAGAGCGCCTTCACGCTCACCGGGAACTGCGAGTACCGCTCGGAGAACGTGCCGAAGTGCTGCTGCACCAGCAGGGTGGTGGGCACGAGGACGGCGACCTGCTTGCCGTCCTGGACGGCCTTGAAGGCGGCCCGGACCGCGATCTCGGTCTTGCCGTAGCCGACGTCGCCGCAGATCAGACGGTCCATGGGGACCGACTTCTCCATGTCCTCCTTGACCTCGGCGATGGTGGTGAGCTGGTCAGGGGTCTCCGCGTACGGGAACGCGTCCTCCAGCTCGCGCTGCCAGGGCGAGTCGCCGGCGAAGGAATGGCCGGGGGCCGCCATGCGCGCGCTGTAGAGCTTGATCAGGTCGGCGGCGATCTCCTTGACGGCCTTCTTGGCGCGCGCCTTGGTCTTCGTCCAGTCCGCGCCGCCCAGACGGTGCAGGGTGGGCGCCTCGCCGCCGACGTACTTGGTGATCTGCTCCAGCTGGTCGGTGGGGATGTACAGCCGGTCGCCCGGCTGGCCGCGCTTGGCGGGGGCGTACTCGACGACCAGGTACTCGCGGGTGGCGCCCTGGACGGTGCGCTGCACCATCTCGATGTAGCGGCCGACGCCGTGCTGCTCGTGGACGATGTAGTCGCCCGCCTCCAGGGTGAGCGGGTCGATGGTCTTGCGGCGCCGGGCCGGCATCCGGGCGCCGTCCTTGCCGGCCGCCTTCTGGCCGGACAGGTCGGTCTCGGTGAGCACGGCGAGTCTGAGCGCCGGGTCGACGAAGCCGTAGTCGATCGAGCCGCACGCCACGTGCACGACCGAGGGGCTCAGCTCGCCCAGGTCGACGTCCAGCCGGGCCGCGATGCCCTCGCCGCCGAGCACCTCGGCGGTGCGGGAGGCGGGGCCGTGGCCCTCGGTCACGTACACCGTGCGCCAGCCGTCGGCGAGCCAGCCCTTGGTGTCGGCGAGGGCCTTCGCGGTGTCGCCGCGGTAGGTCTCCGTGGCGTGCATGCCCAGCTTGAGGGTGTCTGCGGAAAGCTCTTCGTCGGCGGCGAACGGCGACACCGACCACCACATCATGTCCCGCTCGCGCGCGCGGTCACGGACGTCCGCGATCGACCACAGGGAGGCCGCGCCGACGTCGATGGGCGCCTCGCCGCCGCCCGCGGTGGCCGCCCAGGAGGCCTGCAGGAACTCCTGGCTCGTGGCCACCAGGTCGGCGGCGCGCGTACGGACCCGCTCCGGATCGCACACGACGGCCATCGCGCCCTTGGGCAGCACGTCGAGCAGCAGCTCCATGTCGTCGACCAGGACGGGGGCGAGGGACTCCATGCCCTCGACCGCGATCCCCTCGGCGATCTTGTTCAGCAGCTCGCCCAGCTCCGGGTGCTGTTCGGCGAGGGCACGCGCGCGTGCGCGGACGACGTCGGTCAGCAGCAGCTCGCGGCAGGGCGGCGCCCACAGTCCGTGCTCGGCGACCTCCAGGGAGCGCTGGTCGGCGACCTTGAAGTAGCGGATCTCCTCGACGTCGTCGCCCCAGAACTCGACGCGCAGGGGGTGTTCCTCGGTGGGCGGGAACACGTCCAGGATGCCGCCGCGCACGGCGAACTCGCCGCGCTTCTCGACGAGCTCCACGCGCGCGTAGGCGGCGGCCGCGAGGGCTTCCACGACGTCGTTCAGATCGGCGCTCTGCCCGGTGCGCAGTGCCACCGGCTCCAGGTCACCCAGGCCCTTGACCTGCGGCTGGAGCACGGACCGTACGGGCGAGACGACGACGGAGACCGGGCCGGTCTCGGGGTCGTCGGAGCTCGGGTGGGCGAGGCGGCGCAGCACGGCGAGGCGGCGGCCGACGGTGTCGCTGCGGGGGCTGAGCCGCTCGTGCGGGAGCGTCTCCCAGGAGGGGTACTCCACGACGCCCTCGGACGGCAGCAGCGTACGCAGGGCGGCGGCCAGGTCCTCGGCCTCGCGGCCGGTGGCGGTGACCGCGAGCACGGGGCGGCCGGCCTCACGGGCCAGGGCGGCGATCGCGAAGGGGCGGGCCGCAGGGGGGCCGACCAGGTCGACGTGCATGCGGTTGCCGTCCGCGGCCGCCTTGATCGCTTCCGCGAGTGCGGCGTCCTTGACGACGGCGTCGAGCAGACCGTGCAGGCTCATTCAGGCGGCTTTCGTCCGGGGGTGGGCAACGCGAAGTGCCCGGCGCGGGCTGCGACCGGGGGGTCTCCAGCGTACGTCGCCGCGTGGACGTGCGCCGGGGCTGTGGACAACCGCCTGTGGACGACCTGTGCGGCGTTTCGCGCGCCCCGGGGAGTCACGCACGGGACGCGTGTGCCCGGCGCCGGAGAGTCTCCAGGACTCTCCGGCGCCGGGCTTTCCCCCGCAACCCCCGTATGCGGTGGTCTCTCGGTAGGTCCCGTCAGTCCGTCGCGATCGCCTTCAGGACGTTCATGCGGCCCGCCCGGAACGCCGGGATCAGCGCGGCGAACAGGCCCACGAAGGCCGAGCCGATGAAGACGCCGATGATCGTCGGCCAGGGGATCTCCAGGACCTTCAGACCCTGCAGGGCGAGCAGCTTCTGGGCGGTCGCGCCCCAGCCCA
This sequence comes from Streptomyces sp. NPDC007157, assembly GCF_040634235.1. Lineage (NCBI taxonomy): Bacteria > Bacillati > Actinomycetota > Actinomycetes > Kitasatosporales > Streptomycetaceae > Streptomyces > Streptomyces sp. NPDC007157. Next base: position 120,166 of record NZ_JBEYFE010000020.1, on the reverse strand, counting down.
TGCCCAGCCCCAGGCCCAGCAGGGCGCCGAAGAGGGCGATGACCACGGACTCCATGCGGATCATCCGGCGCAGCTGCCGCCGCGACAGACCGATCGCCCGCATCAGGCCGATCTCCCTCGTCCGCTCGACCACCGACAGCGCCAGCGTGTTCACGACACCGAGGACCGCGACGATGATCGCGAGTGCGAGCAGCCCGTAGATCAGGTTCAGCAGCTGGCCGATCTGGTCCTTGAGCGCCTGCTTGTAGTCGGTCTGGTCGCGCACGGTGTACTGCGGGTAGTCGTGCAGCGCGCTCTTGAGCGCCTTGTACGCGCTGTCCTGCCGCCCGTCCTTGGCGGTGGCGAAGACCAGGTCGTCGAGGGGCATCTTGGCGGCCGGCACGTACTTGGCGAGCGTCGCGATGGACGTGTACTTGGCGCCCGCGTCGATGACGACGTCACTGCTGGTGATCGCGCGGACGGTCAGGTGGGCCGTGCGCCCCTCCTTGAACCGGACGGTGATCTTCGAGCCGAGGTGGATGTCGTGCGCCTCGGCGAACTTCTCGTGCACGGACATCGAGTCGGGAAGGTAGGCGTCCTTGAGGTCACCGGCGACGGTCTTGGTCCGCAGGTCGGTCGCGTACGTCGGGTCGGCCGCCGTGATGTCGGTGTCCTTGAGCGTCTTGCCGTCGGGGGTGGTGTAGTCGGCCGAGGTGACCCGGTACTCGGTGACCCTCGCGAGCCCCGGCGTGTCCTTCACCGCCTTGACGGCCTGCGGGGTGATCCGCTGGCCGCTGTCGGACTGGATGATGAAGTCCGTGCCGACGGTCTTGTCGAGCTGGTCGCTGGCGGAGGCGACCATGGAGGAGCCGACCACCGAGAGGCAGGCGACCAGCGCGAGCCCGATCATCAGGGCGGCGCCCGTCGCACCGGTACGGCGCGGGTTGCGCAGCGCGTTGCGTTCGGCCATCCGCCCCACGGGGCCGAACATCCGCAGCAGGACGGCGCCCAGGACCCGCACGACGGCGCCCGCGAGCAGCGGGCCGATGACGACGAACCCAATCAGCGAGAGCACGATGCCCAGGCCCAGCCAGGCGGCGCCCTGCGACGCCTTGTCGGCTTCCGCGGCCAGGTAGAGGCCGTAGCCGCCGCCGACGGTCAGCAGGAGGCCCAGCAGGGCGCGTACGAGGCCCGCCCTGGCGTCGGCGGGGGCGCCCGCGTCGCGCAGCGCGGCCATCGGGGAGACCTTGCCGGCCCGCCGCGCGGGCAGGTAGGCGGCGAGGACGGTGACGACGACGCCGAGGACCAGGCCGAGCACCGGGGTCGTCCAGGCGACCGTCAGGTCGCTGGTCGACAGGTGCATGCCTATCGAGCCCATGAGCTTCATCAGCCCGACCGCGATGCCGACGCCCGCGCCGACCCCGAGGACCGAGCCGACCACGCCGAGCAGCAGCGCCTCGACGAGCACGGACCGGTTGACCTGGCCGCGGCTGGAGCCGATGGCCCGCATCAGGCCGATCTCGCGGGTGCGCTGGGCCACCAGCATCGAGAAGGTGTTGATGATCAGGAAGATGCCGACCAGGAAGGCGATCCCGGCGAAGCCGAGCATCGCGTACCTCATGACGTTCATGAAGCCCTCGACGTCCTTCTGGTTGGCGTCGGCGGTCTCCTTGGCGGTCTGCACCTGGTAGCCGGCGCCGAGTTCGCCGGTCACGTTCTTCTTCAGCTGCGCGTCGGTGACACCGGAGGCGGCCGTCACGTTGACGTTCGTGAAGACACCGCTCTGCCCGACGAGCGTGCGCTGCGCGGTCTTCGTGTCCAGGTAGAAGATCGCGGCACCGGGGTTGGTGACGGTGAAGTCGGCGATGCCGGAGATCTTCGCGGTGTGCGTGCCGACCGCGCTGATCACGCCGATCTCGTCGCCGAGTCCGAGGTGGTGCTTGTCGGCGGTGTCGGCGTCCACCATGATCTGGCCGGAGTTCTCCGGCGCCGCACCGGAGGTGATCTTCATCGTGCGGGCGTCGTTGGAGTTCCAGCTGCCGACGATGGTCGGTGCCCCGCTGGACGGCGACAGACTGTCCTTCTTGGCGTCGACGACGGTCACGGACGTCGAGAAGACCGTCCCCTCGGCCGCCTTGACGCCGTTCGCCGCGCGGACCTTTCTGACCACCGAGGCCGGCATGACCGGCGGTTTGCCGTTGTCGGAGGTCGTCTCACCGGTGTCGGAGGCGCCCTTGGCGCTGACCGTCACATCGGACGAGGTCGCCGCGAACAGCTTGTCGAACGTCGTGTTCATCGTGTCGGTGAACACCAGCGTGCCGCACACGAACGCCACCGACAGCAGCACGGCGACGGCCGACAGGGCCATGCGCCCCTTGTGCGCGAAGAAGTTGCGCATCGAGGTCTTCATGACGGTCATGACGTACGCCCCCGCGCGTCGAAGTCCTTCATGCGGTCCAGGACGGTGTCCGCGGTCGGCTTGAACATCTCGTCCACGATCCGGCCGTCGGCGAGGTAGAGCACACGGTCCGCGTAGGAGGCGGCCACCGGGTCGTGCGTGACCATCACGATCGTCTGCCCCAGGTCGTCGACGGAGCTGCGCAGGAAGCCGAGGACCTCCGCGCCCGCGCGGGAGTCGAGGTTTCCGGTCGGCTCGTCACCGAAGATGATCTCGGGGCGCGCGGCGAGGGCGCGCGCCACGGCCACGCGCTGCTGCTGACCGCCCGAGAGCTGCGTGGGGCGGTGCTTGAGCCGGTCCGCGAGCCCCACGGTGTCGACCACGCGCCCCAGCCACTCCCTGTCGGGCTTGCGCCCGGCGATGTCCATGGGGAGCGTGATGTTCTCCAGCGCGTTCAGCGTCGGCAGCAGGTTGAACGCCTGGAAGATGAACCCGATCCGGTCCCGGCGCAGCTTGGTGAGCTTCTTGTCCTTCAGGCCGGTTATCTCGGTCTCGTCCAGGTAGATCTGACCGCTCGTCACGGTGTCGAGTCCGGCGAGGCAGTGCATCAGGGTGGACTTGCCGGACCCCGAGGGGCCCATGATCGCGGTGAACTGCCCCCGCGAGATGTCCACGTCGACGTGGTCGAGAGCGACGACACGGGTCTCTCCGGACCCGTACGCCTTGACGACCTGCCGCGCCCGCGCGGCAACGGCCGTACGCCCTCCAGTACCCCCGTGCCTGGGAATGGTCACAGCCGATGTCACGGTATGTCTCCTAAGTCGGTCAGCGAACGGACGGCTTGGTGCCGCGTTCTGCCGCGAAGCGTTTGGTACGACGATGAGTCTCGCGGTGCGCGGGGTCGCTCCGCGCTGGTGCGAAGCCCCGTCTTTCCCGGGGGAAAACCCCACCCCCGCCGGTTCGGTCAACCGCCCCCCGGCGGCGTAAAGCCAGGTTAAGGACGACAGGGGTGCCGTCTCCTCCTCCGGCGGTACGAACCCTCCCCGAGCCGTAGTACGGAGAACCCCCTAGGGGAAGTCCACCGCCGGGTGGAGCCCTTCTCGGGGTCCGGCTCCACCCTCCGGTGCGGTCAGCCTCCTCCCTCTCCTCGCGTGAGGGTCAAGTGGATGCGCACTCCCGCCAGGTCGGAGCGGATGGGAAGCTGTCGCACGCGACATAGATGCAAGGGGAACGCATGAGGAGGGGATCCGGCGTGGAGAACACGAGACCCGCGATACGCGCGGCCGGGCGCGACGCCGGGACGGGCCGGCGGGGAGCCGTGGTGGCCGCCCTGATGCTCGCGATGGCGCTGGCGGCGCTCGACTCCACCGTCGTCTCCACCGCCGTACCGCAGATCGTCGGCGACCTCGGCGGGTTCTCCGTCTTCTCCTGGCTGTTCTCCGGCTATCTGCTGGCCGTGACGGTGACGCTGCCGGTGTACGGCAAGCTCTCCGACACCTTCGGCCGCAAGCCGGTACTGGTCGCGGGGGCCGTGGTGTTCCTGCTGGGGTCGCTGCTGTGCGCGGCCGCCTGGAACATGGCCGCGCTGATCGCGTTCCGGATCGTGCAGGGCCTCGGCGGGGGCGCGTTGCAGGGCACCGTGCAGACCCTGGCGGCCGACCTGTACCCGCTCAAGGAGCGCCCCAAGATCCAGTCCAAGCTGTCCACGGTGTGGGCGGTCTCCGCGGTCGCGGGGCCGGGGCTCGGCGGGGTGCTGGCCACGTACGCGGACTGGCGGTGGATCTTCCTCGTCAATCTGCCGATCGGCGCGGCGGCGCTCTGGCTGATAGTGCGTCATCTGCACGAGCCGGAGCGCGCGCCGCGCACGCCCCCGCGGGTGGACTGGGCGGGCGCGCTGGCGGTCTTCGCGTGCGGGGGCGTGCTGCTGACGGCGCTCGTGCAGGGCGGGGTGGCGTGGGCATGGTGGTCCGCGCCGTCGTGCGCGCTGTTCGCCACCGGGCTCGCGCTGGTGGGGCTCGTGATGTGGATCGAGCGCCGGGCCGCGGAACCGATCATCCCGGGCTGGGTGTGGCGCCGCCGTACGATCGCGGCGGTCAACCTCGCGCTCGGCGCGCTGGGCCTGCTGATGGTGGCGCCGACGGTGTTCCTGCCCACCTACGCGCAGTCGGTCCTCGGTCTCGCGCCGGTGGCCGCCGGATTCGTACTGTCGGTGTGGACGCTGAGCTGGCCGATCTCGGCGGCGTTCAGCCAGCACGTGTACCGGCGCATCGGCTTCCGCGACACCGCGCTGCTCGGCATCGGCGCGGCCGCGCTGATCCTGTTCGCCTTCCCCTTCCTGCCCTACCCCGGCGCCGCCTGGCAGCCGACGCTGCTCATGCTCGTGCTGGGCGGCGCGCTCGGCCTGTTCCAGCTGCCGCTGATCGTCGGCGTGCAGTCGACGGTGGGCTGGGAGGAGCGGGGCACGACCACCGCGTCGGTGCTCTTCTGCCGGCAGACCGGACAGACCATCGGCGCCTCGGTGTTCGGCGCGATCGCCAACGGGGTGCTCGCGGCCCACCTGGGCGGCGCGGGCGACCTCGACTCCGTCACGCGCGCGCTGGACGACGGAACCGCCCCCGAGTCCACCCGTCACGCGATCGCGGACGCGGTCCACGCGGTGTACCTCGGAGCGGCGTGCGCTGCCGCACTGGCGTTCCTGGTCCTGCTGTTCGTGGCACCGCGACGCTTCCCGGTCCTCACGGACTGACACCTGACCCTGCGTCAACACGGTCCCCGAGAACCGACTCCCCTCTCCCGGTTAACGCGGGTAACACCCGAGGTCAGAGACCCTCTCGGCCAGTAAGCGCATACCGGTCGGCCAGTTGGCGAAAAACACCGCGAGCCCCGGCTACTTGCGAGTAGGGTGCGTGACCCCGCTCCCTCCTCTCCCTGCGGTCCGCCGCCACGGACCCGAGCCACGCAAGGAGCACCGGGATGTCCCAGGACCCTTCCCCGCGCGATCCGTCGTACCTCACCTACCCCTGGCAGCCGCTGCCGCCGGAGCCGCCGGCACCCCGTCATGTGCCGCACCGGGAGCCGGTCGGCCACCACAGCGACCTGCGGGTGCTGCGCGGCGCCTACCGCCTCCAGCGGCGCACCGCGACCCTCACCGCGCTCGGCTACTTCACCCTGTTCCTGGTGCTGTCCGCGTTCGCCCCGCGCGTGATGACGAGCACCGTCGCCGACGGCGTACCCGCCGGCCTGCTCCTCGCCCTTCTCCAACTGCCCGTCACCTGGCTGGCGATCGCCCTGTACGAGCACACCGCGCGCCGCCACGTCGACCCGCTCGCCGACCGCATCCGCAGAACGGCCGAACTGGACGCCAGGCGAGGAGCCGTACGGTGACCGGCTTCAGCGACTCCTCGCAGGCCATGTCCCTGGTCGCCTTCACCGCCGTCGCCACCCTCACCCTCCTGCTGTGCGTGCTGACCGGCCCGGACCGCGACGACCTCGACGCGTTCTACACCGGCTACGGCTCCCTCTCCCCGCTGCGCAACGGCCTCGCCATCGCCGGCGACTACATCTCCGCGGCCACCGTCCTCGGCACCGGCGGCGTGATCGCCCTGTGCGGCTACGACGGTGTCGTCCTCGCCCTCAGCACCGCGCTGTCGCTGATGCTGCTGATGTTCCTGCTGGCCGAACCGCTGCGCAACGCGGGCCGGTTCACCATGGGCGACGCGCTGGCCCGCCGGATGCCCGGCCGGTGCGTACGGATCACGGCCTGCGCGGTGACCATCGCCGCCCTGCTGCCGCTGATGCTGGTCCAGCTCGCCGGCGCCGGCCAGCTGATGGCGTTCATCCTCGGCTTCTCCGACGAGTCCGTGCAGACCTGCTGCGTCATCGGCCTCGGCGCGCTGATGATCAGCTACGCGGCCATCGGCGGCATGAAGGGCACCGCCCTCATCCAGATCATGAAGATCGTGATGCTGCTCGGTTCCGGCACCGCGGTCGCCCTGCTGGTCCTGCGCCGCTTCGACTGGGACCCCGGCGCCCTGCTCGCCGCCGCGGCCCGGGGCAGCGGCGCCGGAACCGCCTACCTGCACTCCGGCCTGCAGTTCGCCGCGGGCCCCAACCCCCGCCTGGACATGATCAGTTCAGAGCTGACCATCGTCCTCGGCGGCGCCTGCCTGCCGCACATCACCATGCGCATGTACACCGCCTCCGGTGCCCGCCAGGTCCGCCGCTCCATGTCCTGGGCCGTGTCGAGCGTCGCCCTGTTCGTCCTGATCATCAGCGTCGTCGGCTTCGGCGCCACCGCCCTGGTCGGCCGTGGCGCCATCACCGCCGCCGACCCGCAGGGCAACACCGCCTACCTGCTGGGCTCGCGCGCGGCGTTCGGAACCGACGTGTCGACGGCGGGGACCCTGCTCTTCACCACCGTCACCACGGCGATCTTCCTCACCCTGCTCGCCTCCGTCGCCGGCATGATCCTCGCCTGCGCCAACTCCCTCGCCCACGACGTCCTCGCGACCCGCGCCCAGGAGACACCGGCCCGCCGCGAGATGAAACTCGCCCGCGTCTGCGCGCTCGCCATAGGAGTCCCCACGATCCTGCTGGCGACCCTGGTCCAGCACCACAGCCTGCAGCCCCTGGCCACCCTCTCCTTCTGCCTGGGCGCCTCCGCCCTCGCCCCCGCCCTGGTCTACGGCCTCTTCTGGCGCCGCTACACCCGCACCGGCCTGATGTGCACCCTCCTCGGCGGCACCCTCACCGTGCTCCTCTTGATGCCGGGCACGAACCTGGTCTCCGGCTCGCCGGGCGCCGCCTTCCCGCACGCCGACTTCAACTGGTTCCCCTTCACCACCACCGGCATCGTCTCCATCCCGGCCGGCTTCCTCCTGGGATGGCTGGGGACGGTCGCCTCCGGCCGGCGCGGGGCGGCGGAACAGCGCAGGCAGTACGAGGCCGTGGAGGGCTGGATCCTCGCGGGCGCCGGGCGCCGGGGGGCCTGAACGGAGCGGAGGGGGTGGAATGGAGGCGCGAGGGCGCGGAGCAGGGCGCTATTCGGCCGACGCACGCCCCGTGAGGGACATGAGGCTGTCACGCATGTGGTCCATGTGCGCCTGTACGTCGTCCCAGGTCTCCCCGTGCTCACGCAGCACCCGCTCGGTCTCCCGCGCGATGCGCTCCTCCCGGATCCGCGCCTCCGCGAGAATCTCCTCGGCACGCACCCGTGCCGCCTCCTGGGAACGGTGCTCCCACTCCTCCGCCTCGCCCAGGGCACGCTTCGCCTCGGACAGGGCGGCCTCCGCGCGGGCGATGCGGTCGGCCATCTGGGCATCGGCCTCGGCGGCGCGCGCGGCCTCCTCGTCCTCCGCCTCGATCCAGCGTTCGGCGTGCTCCTTGGCCTGCTCGGCAAGCATCCCGGTGGTGCGCTGCCGCAGCTCGCGCAAGGCCGCGAGAGCCTCGCCGCGCGCCTCCTTCACCTCCAGCCGGGCGCCGATACGGATCTCCTCGGCCTCGGCCTGCGCGGCGAGCAGCAGTTGGCGGGCGCGCTCCTCGGTGCTCGCGCGGAGTGCGTCCGCCTCCTCACGCGCCGCACAGCGCTCGTTCTCGGCGCTCGCCTCTGCCTGCACAACCCCGTCGATCAGAGCGCGCCGGGCGTTTTCGCGCAGCGCCGTCGCCTCGTCCACCACGAGCCGGAAAATACGCTGCGTGCGGTCCCCCAGCGTCTCGTAGGTCTGGGGCGGCAGCTGCTCGACGACGGCACGCAGGCGTGCGGACTCCGCCTCCATGTCCTTGGCGAGCACGGTGAGGCGCGCAGCACGCTCCCACGCCGCGTCCCGGTCCTGCGAGAGTGCCGCCAGGAACGTGTCGACCTGTTCGGGGCGGTAACCACGCCCGCGGACGGTCACGAAGTCGTACGGCGGCATCGATGCGCTGCTCACCTTGGAACCCCTCTCCGCCGGACCCGCACGAAATGATGATTTCGCGCACATCTTGATGGATAGGGCGTAAGTGTTCATAACGCGACACTCCGCAGACATGTCACGGCCGGAGCGCCGCGCATCGCATCCGGGCCCGCGAGAGCACCAGGAGGCGTGAACTCTCAGCCGCGCGCCCCCGCGGTACCGGCTCGGCACCACCGCCCCGACCCGGTCCCGGACAGAGGCGTGCACGCACGCGTGGGGGCCGGTCCGGTTCACCCGACCGGACCGGCCCCCACCGGCTGTTCCTACCGCCGAGCTACAACAGGCCGTCCCACATCTGCTCCAGCAGCACCGACCACCAGCTCTCCGGCGAACCGAGCGCCGCCGGGTCCAGGGAGGCCAGCTGTGCCTGGAAGTCGACGGTCCAGCGGCCCGCCTGCTCCTGGTTCAGGCCGAACCTGAGCCGCCACATCCGGCCCAGCAGCGCCAAGCAGCGCGCGAACTCCGGCAGCCCGGTGTTGACGAACTGCGGCGGCACCGACGCCCCGCCCGGCCCCGCCTCCACCGGTACGGCCACGATGTTCGCGGTGCCGTACTGCACACAGATCGCCTTGCCGAAGTCGGTACCCATCACGAGGTACGACCCGGCGTCCGGCGCCGGCTGCACCCCCCGCTCCTGCGCCAGCTCGGCCAGCGTCGGCACCGGACGGCCCGGCTGGGCCTGCGCCCAGAAGAACGGCCCCATGTCCAAAGGCAGTCCGGCCGCGACCAGCGTGTGCGCCACGACCGGCGGCACCCCCTGCCGCGACACCGCCGCCTGCTCGAACCGGAACACGCCCGGCCCGAACGCCGCCCCCAGCTCCTGCGCGATCGCCTCCGGCGGCAACGGCGGCGCCGCCTGCACCGGCGGCAACGGCGCCCGCACCGGCGCGGGCCGCGCCGGACCCGCCGCCACCTGGTGCAGCTCGCCCTGGTGCGCCAGCAACTCCCGCATCCCCTGCTGCCGGCTCGCGTGATCCGTCCCGTACGGCGCGATGCTCGCGAGCCGCGCCTGCGGCCACTGCTCCCGGATCATCCGCGCGCAGTAGGCACCGGGCAGCTCGCACGACTCCAGCTCCGTGTGCAGCTCCAGCACCTGGTCCGGCGGCACGTTCATCGCCCGCAGCTCGTGGTAGATCTGCCACTCCGGGTGCGGCGTCCCCGGCGCCGAACGCCGGATCAGCTGCTGCTCCGAACCGTCCTGTGCGCGGTAGCGCAGCACCGCCTGGTAGCCGGGGCCCACGGTCGGCTGGCCCTGCTGCGGGTAGCCGTAAGCCGGCGGCTGCTGCCCCGGCACAGGCTGCCCGGGCGGCGGCATCGCGCCGGCCGGCATCGGCGGCGGCATCTGCGGGGCGCCCGGTGCCGCCGGTACGCCGGGGGCGGGCGGGGGCAGCGGTGCGCCAGGGGCGCCCACCGGGGGCCCGGCCAGCACGGTCTCCGCGTGGTGAACCGCCCCATGCGCACCACCGGCGGAGCCTTGCGCACCCGGCGCGGGAGGCATGCCAGGGGCGCCAGGGGGCTGCGGTGCGCCAGGGGCGCCCGAGGCTTGCGGTGCGCCCGGCGCAAAGGGTGCACCGGGGGCGTACGACGGCGGCTGTGCGCCGGGCGCGTGGGGTACACCCGGGGCGCCCGGGGCTCCTGGAGCGCCGGGCGGGTTCGGCATGCCCGGGGCGCCCGGGGGCTGAGGCGCGCCCCCGCCCCTCGCGTTCGGGTCGGCCAGCATCGTGGTCGAACGATGGGCATCGCCGGGGGGCGTGCCGCCCGGGGTGCCCGGCGTACCGGGCGGGTTGGGGGCGCCCGGTGGCGTCTGCGCGCCCGGCGCCTGGGCCGGACCCCCAGGCCCCTCGGGACCCAGTGCCGACACCATCTGCGTCGGCACATACCCGCCCGCCGGCGCACCCGGCGCGGGCGGCTGAGGCGTAACCCCGGGGCGCGCGCCCGGCGTTCCAGGTGCGCCCGGCGGCGGAGGCGGCGCACCGGCCGCGCCACGCGCCTTGCGCGGCGGAGGTGCGGCCCGGCTCGTCGCGGCATCCGCTATGTCACTGGCGTTCGGTGCCAGCGGGCGGCTCGGAGTGGCCGGACCCGCCGGAGGCTGAGGCACGCCCGGAGCACCGGCCGACCCCTGCGGGTAGCCGTAGCTCGAGGCGGCGGGGCTCTTCGGATAGCCGTAAGAGGGCGCGGGCGGAGCCGCGGGCGCCGGCGGATTGGCCGGCCCGCCCGGCGCGGGCGCGCCCGGAGCCGCCGCCGGACCCTGCGGATAGCCGTACGTCGGGGCGCCCGGCGGAGGCGGTGGAGGCGTACTGCCCTGCGGCGCGCCAGGCGCGACGGACGCACCGTGCGCCCCGGGCGCACCCGGCACCCCCGGCGCACCAGCAGCTCCACGCGCCCCCGACACACCACCCTGCCCGTCGTGCACACCCTGCGCGCCCTGCACACCCGGCGCGCTCGCGTCGTCGAGCGCCGGAGACACCGCCGTGCGCGGCAGTTGGCTGCCCCCCGACATCAGCGCCGTCTCGGCGTCTCCCAGCGCACCGTTGTCGGAGTCACTCAGCGGCGGCGCGAACACCGTCGCGGGCAGCGGAACGGAACGGTCCTCACCGGCGTCGGCGTTCGTGTCGGTGCCCGCCCAAGGAGTAGCGCCGGCAGGCACGTTGGGCACGCCCGGCGCAGCGGGCGCACCCTGCGCCCCCACAGCCGCCCCGGCGCCCGCGCCCGCACCGCCCCCGGCCGCCGGCCAGGAAGCCCCACCGGCACCCGCGGGCACGCCCGCCTGCGTCTCCGCAAGCCCACCGGAACCCACACCCGGCCCCGTGCCGGAACCCACACCTGAGCCAGTCCCGGACTCCCCGGCCGCACCCCCGGCCGCACCGCCGGCCGCACCCTCGGCCGACGGCCCGTCACTCCCCGCTCGCCGATCCGGGATCCCCAGCTTGTCCGCCGCTTCCTGGAGCCACTCCGGGGGGCTCAGCAGGAACGAGGTCTGGTTCAGGTCGACCCGCGCCGCGGGCGCCGGTACCGCGTCGGCGACCTCCGCCTCACGGCCGTACTCCTCCTCGTAGCGGCGGATCACCTCGCCCACCGGCAGCGCCGGCCACAGCGTCGCGTCGCCGGTGTCCCGGGCGATGACCAGCCGCTGCCCGCCCGCGTCCGAACGCGGGCCCTCGGCACGGTCCTCGCCCCACACCACGAACCCGAGGCCGAACTCCCGTACCCGCACCTCGCGGTGCTGGTACGCCGGCACGTCGCCGTTGATCCACTCCTCCGCGCGCTCCTGCGCCTGCGCGAACGTCACCATGCCGAAACTCACTCCCCCGAGCCAACAGAGACGGCACGGGCGAAACCGCCGTCCACCATCAGGTTCGCCACCGTCTCCAACTCCGGCGGGGAACCCGCCAGCCGGGACAGGAACACGTCGAAGTCCTCACCGCAGGGCAGCAGCAGCCGTTCCACCCGCTCGGCCGGCGGCCATGACGGATCCACGTCGCGCACATCGTCGTACGCGCAGAACCACACCGAACCGAGCCGGTCGCCCTTCACCTTCACCGCCAGCAGACCGCCCTGCACGAAACACACGCCCAGGTAGTCCTTGGTCAGATGGTCGCGCAGGCACTTGTTGACGTAGACGAGGTCGTTGACCGCCGCCTCGTCGCGGACCGTGAAGAACGGCTGGTCCAGCAGCAGACCGAGTTCGGCGTCCAGCGCCGTGCCCACCGGCGCGCAGCCGCCCGCCGCCTTCAGGAAGGAGCGGTAGGCACCGGGCAACCGGTAGCCCAGGTCCTCCTCGACGCCCTGCACCTGCGACTCCGACACCGCCACGCCCGACTTGGGCAGCCCGACATGGGCCGGGCGGGTCTCCTGCAACGGCCGCGTGCCCCGCTTGCCCTGGTCCACCCGGGCCGTCGCCACCCCGCCGTGGTGCCGCAGCAACGCCTTCACCTCGACAGGGACCAGCTCCAGCCGTCGCGACCCGGCCACGTGATGCCACGTCCAGCCGTGCGGCGTCGCCACCGCCGGCACCGTGTCCCACAGTTCATGACCCGAGGCGGACAACACCGCGTTCGCCGACACGTAGTCCGTCAGCCGCAACTCGTCGACGCCGAAACCCTCCGGCGGGTCCGCGATCTCCGCCGCCGCGCGCGCGTAGGGCGAGAAATCGGGGTAGCCCTGCTCGTCGACACGTACCCCTCTCGGGTGACGTGCCGCCCGGACCGGATCCGGGAAGTGCACGACCTGCCCGGCGTAGGCCGAGTTCGGCGGCACGGCTTGTCCCCCGGCCTGGCGGCTGGGCGGTGCCCCCATCCCGAGCCGACCTGTCGTCATGACGGTTGCCCCCTGCGGCACTCTGTACGAACCGAAACCACACCCCAAAGGCGCGCCCCGGCCCGTATCCGGCTGTCTCTCCCACGTCCCAGACGCGTCGACCGCGCCCATCGCGGTGCCGACAGCCTATGCGGTACGCGAACCCCGGTCACCGGGCCTCCGCTTCCGTGACCAGCCGTCACCCCGCCGTGACAGCCTGCCCAAACCCGGGCGTGTCGCACCGCCCCAGCTTCCGCACCCGCCACGGGATTTGGCAGTCTGTGACTTTCGGGGGATGCCCGGGAGGGGAAGGCGATCATGAACGCCACACAGACGGGACCGCACACCGCGATGCCCGGCGCCGGTCACGGCGCCATCAACGGCGACCCCCGCATCGGCTGGAGCAGCACCGAAATACCTCCCGCGCCCACCCTCCGGCACCGCCGCGACGGCATCCTGCCCACCGTCGCGGCCGCCCTGTCCGTCCGCGGCGCCACCCTCACCGGCACCGCGGCCCGCGGCGACCAGCCGCCTCCGCTGCACCCGCTGGTCCAGGAGTTCCTCGACACCCTGCCCAGTGGACAACGCGACCGTTCCACCGGGCGCTGCGCCGAGGCCATCCTCATCTCACGGCACATCGCCTCCGCCGACAGCGCCCGCAGCAAACGCGCCGTCCGCAAACCCATGACCAACGGTGAGGCCCGCAAGGCCCTCAAGCAGGCCAAGCTCACCGCCCGCCGCATACGCGAGGACGGCGACCCCCTGCACGGCAGCTTCGCCGCCCCCTGCCGGGCCTGCGCCGCCCTCACCGCCCACTTCGGCGTCCGCATCGTCGACCCCACCGCCACCGACGACTGACGCGCCCCCACCCGCACAGCACCCAACACCCCGCACCGAACACCACACGCCCCCCACGCCCCCACGTCACGCCACGCCACACGCAGCACCCGCACCAAACGAACGAAGGGCAGATGCACCCCGACCGCACCTCCACCACGCGCTTCTCGGTGCCCGTCGACGCGGCTCTGCGCGCCGCCGGTTGGCAACCCGGACGCTGGGACATAAAACAGGCCGAGGTCTGGGCCGACGCCCTCCGCGAGCACACCTCACCCGCCGGACACCGGCATGCCGTCTTCCCCGCCGCCGTGGAGGCCTGGGCCGAATTCGGCGGCCTGCACATCACCCCCACCGGGCCCGGCCGCCAGATCGCCCCCGCCGCCCTCCACCTCGACCCCCTGCACGGCCTGCACCTCGCCCGCACCCTCGGCGACCTCGGCCGCGCCCTCGACACCGAGGTCTGCCCCCTGGGCGAGGAGACCGAGACCCGCTCCCTGCTCGCCATCGACACCGAGGGCCGCGTCTACACCCTCGACCACACCGGCGACTGGTACGTGGGCCCTGACATCGACCACGGCCTCACCACCCTCATCGCAGGCGTCGAACCCCAACGCCTCACCACCCACGCCTGACCGGCACCCCCGCACCGAAACCACTCACCACCCACCCACCCACCCACCCACCCACGCACCACCCACCGAAACCACTCACCCACTCACCCACCACGCCCCCACTCACCCACTCACGCACCACCCACCACGCCCCCACTCACCCACCCACCACACCCATCCGCGACACCCGCTCACCACACCCGCTCACGCCGCCGGGATCACCGACCACCCGCTCACGCCGCCGGAATCACCGCCGACACCCGGAAACCTCCCGCGTCCGTCGGGCCCGACACGAACACCCCGCCCAGCCCCAGCACGCGCTCGCGCATCCCCACCAGACCGTTCCCGCCCGACGGCAGGCCCGCCGAGGCCGCCGACGCCGGCTCCGGCGGTGGCTCGTTCTCCACCTGCATCGCGATCTCCGCCACCCGATGCGCCAGCCGCACATGGGTCTTGGCGCCCGCCGCGTGCTTGTGGACGTTCGTCAACGCCTCCTGCACCACCCGGAACGCCGTCTGCTCGACCGCGACCGCATACGACCGCACGTCCCCCTCCACCGACAGGTCGACCACCATCCCGGCCGCCGCCGACTGCCCGATCAGCTCCTCCAGCTCCGACAGGTACGGCCCCTCCTCCTCGGCCACCCGCGAGGCGGCCGCCGCGGCGGCCGCCCCCACCGCGGCCAACGGCAACGACGCGGACGCCGGCGCCGGCGCCGTACGACGCCGGACGCCGTCCCCGGAGCGCAGCACCCCGAGCATCTCCCGCAGCTCCGTCAGCGCCTGGCGCCCCATGTCACCGACCAGTGCCGCGTTCTTCACCGCCTTCTCCGGGTCCTTCCGCGCCACCGCCTGCAAGGCCGCCGCGTGCACCACCATCAGGCTCACCCGATGCGCGACGACGTCATGCATCTCCCGCGCGATCCGGGTCCGTTCCTCGCCCCGCGCCCACTCCGCACGCTCCTCCGCGCGCTCCGCGAGCAGCTGCAGCTCCCGCTCCAGGCTGTCCGCGCGCTCCCGCAGGCTCTCCATAAGCCGCCGCCGCGCACCCACGTACAGGCCCAGCAGCACCGGGGGCGCGGTCAGTCCCAGCGAGGTCGCCAGCGACGCGAAGGGGACGAACCAGTCCCCCATCGTCAGATCCCCGCGCGCCATGCTCTGCCGGACCCGCACGAACGTGACGATCAGCGTGCCGAGGAACGTCATTCCGGACAGCGCCACGATGATCCGTCGCGGCACCTCGGCCGCGGCGAGGGTGTAGAGGCCGACGATGCCCATCAGGAAGCCCATCTGGGCCGGTGTGATCGCGATCGACACGAGTACGACTGCGATCGGCCATTTCCTGCGCAGCAACAGCACCGAACCGGCCAGCAGACCGAACACGATCCCGGCCGACACCGGAACACCCGCGTCCCGAGCGAAGGGGATCCCCTCGGCGCCGCACTCCAGCGCCGACACCAGTGCCAGACCACCGTCCAGTACCGCACTACGCCACCGCGACCACCACCACGGCCCTGCCAAGGCCGTCGTGCGGTCTGCCCCCGTCGTGGTCATGCGTCCAGCCTACGGGCGCGGGGGTGGGCTTTTCCGGTGAGTTTCGTCTACTGGCCTACACCACCCTCCGTAACCGAACAACACCGAAACCCACTGGTATCCCTCGAACCGCTGAACCATGACCGTTCAGCCTCGGAATCGATCATTCCGCCCAGACGGTGTGCCCATGGCGCATTCGGACAGCAAGTACCGGGACTTCGAGGGCCTCCGGGAGCGGGCGGTGGCGCTGCGGCGGGCCGGACTCGGCCGACACCAAAGAAGACGAGCCCGAGAACGCCTCGGAGACATACCGAGGTTGCCTGACCGTCTATGTGCTCCAGAGCGCGGACTTGTATCGTCGCGTGGAAGGCGCCTGGTACGGCATAGTAGGAGGCGCCATTCGACAGCCGGGCTAAATGTCTGGTTTGGTCGACATGTTCCCCCGTGGTGTAATTGGCAGCACTGTGGCTTTTGGTGCCATCTGTCCGGGTTCGAGTCCTGGCGGGGGAGCCGCACTCATCAGGGCCCTGACCGCCGACAGCTCCGTCAGGGCCCACTCTCATGTCCCCCATGAAACGCCCCGGTATCCTGCGGATGTCACCCCCACCCATCCAAAAGCCGAAGGGCAACTCCGTGAGCGCCATTCGCCCGGCAGCCGTCGTCGTTCTCGCAGCGGGTGAGGGCACCCGTATGAAGTCGGCCACACCCAAGGTCCTGCACGAGATCTGTGGCCGTTCCCTGGTGGGCCATGTGCTCGCCGCCTCCCGCGAGTTGAACCCCGAGAACCTCGTCGTCGTCGTCGGGCACGCGCGTGAGCAGGTCGGCGCGCATCTCGGTGCGGTCGACCCCGCCGCCCGTACGGCCGTGCAGGAACAGCAGAACGGCACCGGGCACGCGGTACGGATGGCGCTGGAGGAGCTGGGCGGCACGGTCCAGGGGACCGTCGTGGTCGTCTGCGGGGACACCCCGCTGCTCACCGGTGCGACCCTCGCCCGGCTCACCGAGACGCACCACGGCGACGGCAACGCGGTGACCGTGCTGACCGCCGAGGTCCCGGACGCGACCGGTTACGGCCGGATCGTGCGCGACGACTCGTCCGGCGCGGTGACGGCCATCGTCGAGCACAAGGACGCCTCCGACGACCAGCGGGCGATCCGGGAGATCAACTCGGGTGTGTTCGCGTTCGACGGGCAGTTGCTCGCGGACGCGCTGGGCAAGGTGCGCACGGACAACAGCCAGGGCGAGGAGTACCTGACGGACGTGCTGGGGATCCTGCGCGAGGCCGGGCACCGGGTCGGCGCCTCGGTGGCCGCCGACCACCGCGAGATCGCCGGGATCAACAACCGGGTGCAGCTGGCGGAGGCCCGCCGGATCCTCAACGACCGGCTGCTGGAGCGGGCGATGCTGGCCGGCGTGACCGTCGTGGACCCGGCGACCACGTGGGTCGATGTGACGGTCACCTTCGAGCAGGATGCCGTCGTCCACCCGGGGACGCAGCTGCAGGGCTCCACGCACCTCGGCGAGGGTGCCGAGGTCGGGCCGAACAGCCGGCTGAGGAACACCCGGGTCGGGGCCGGGGCGCGGGTGGACAACACGGTGGCCGATTCCGCCCATGTCGGTCCGAACGCGTCCGTGGGACCGTATGCCTATCTGCGGGCGGGGACGCGGCTGGGGGCCAAGGGCAAGATCGGCACCTATGTGGAGACCAAGAACACCTCGATCGGCGAGGGGACCAAGATTCCGCACCTCTCCTATGTCGGCGACGCGACGATCGGCGAGTACTCGAACATCGGTGCGGCGAGCGTGTTCGTGAACTACGACGGCGAGAGCAAGCACCACACCACCGTCGGGTCGCACTGCAAGACGGGTTCGGACAACATGTTTGTGGCGCCTGTCACGGTCGGGGACGGCGCGTACACCGCCGCCGGGTCCGTGATCACGAAGGACGTACCGCCCGGTTCGCTGGCCGTCGCCCGCGGCCAGCAGCGGAATATCGAGGGTTGGGTGGCCCGGAAGCGTCCGGGAAGTGCGGCGGCGAAGGCCGCCGAGGCGGCCTCCCGTCAGGGCACGAACGAGGACTGACCGGAAACAGGTACGCCGAAGACGTCGTACCGTGATAAGTGCACACCCGCACCTAACCAGCTGATTCGGCCTCTCGCGCCCAGCCGAGGGGTCGCTGGCAGCCAGCAGGCTGTACGGCTGAGACACCTCTGAGGAGACAGTGCTGTGACCGGGTTCAAGACGACCGGCGAGAAGAAGATGATGTTCTTCTCCGGCCGCGCCCACCCCGAGCTTGCCGAGGAGGTCGCCCACCAGCTGGGTGTCGGGGTTGTCCCGACGAAGGCCTTCGACTTCGCGAACGGCGAGATCTACGTCCGCTACCAGGAGTCGGCGCGCGGTGCCGACTGTTTCGTGATCCAGAGCCACACGGCTCCGATCAACCAGTGGATCATGGAGCAGCTGATCATGATCGACGCGCTGAAGCGCGCGTCGGCGCGTTCCATCACGGTGATCGTGCCGTTCTACGGTTACGCCCGGCAGGACAAGAAGCACCGGGGCCGTGAACCGATCTCGGCGCGGCTGATCGCCGATCTGATGAAGACGGCGGGTGCGGACCGGATCCTGACCGTGGACCTGCACACGGACCAGATCCAGGGGTTCTTCGACGGGCCGGTGGACCACCTGTTCGCGCTTCCGCTGCTGGCGGACTACGTGGGCGCGAAGGTGGACAAGGACAAGCTGACGATCGTGTCCCCGGACGCCGGCCGGGTCCGGGTCGCGGACCGCTGGTGCGACCGGCTCGGTGCGCCGCTGGCCATCGTGCACAAGCGCCGTGACAAGGACGTGGCGAACCAGGTGACGGTCCACGAGGTCGTGGGCGAGGTCAAGGGCCGGGTCTGTGTCCTGGTCGACGACATGATCGACACCGGCGGCACGATCTGCGCTGCGGCGGACGCGTTGTTCGCGCACGGCGCCGAGGACGTGATCGTGACGGCGACGCACGGTGTGCTGTCGGGTCCGGCGGCCGACCGGCTGAAGAATTCGCGGGTGAGCGAGTTCGTGCTGACGAACACGCTGCCGACGCCGGGTGAGCTGAACCGCGACCTGGACAAGATCACGGTGCTGTCGATCGCGCCGACGATCGCGAGCGCGGTGCGCGAGGTGTTCGAGGACGGTTCGGTGACGAGCCTCTTCGACGAGCAGTGAGCGGCGCTTCGTAAAGACCGTGCAGTGAGGTTTCTGCACCGGCCGCGTCAGCTGCCGGTGGAGATCCTTTTGGGTACGGCCTCCCCTCCGAGTAGACTGCTCCAGTTGCTCGGCGAGGGAGGCCGTACCTGTTTTCGCGCAGGTGTCGGCGGTCCGTTATCGACGCGCTCTTCGTAGCAGGCCGTTCGTGGCCGGGTGACCACGTCCGTTCCTATTTCTACGAGGAGTGATCACCATGTCCGAGGTGAAGATCGCCGCCGAGTCGCGCACCGAGTTCGGCAAGGGCGCCGCCCGCCGTATCCGCCGCGACAGCAAGGTCCCCGGTGTCCTGTACGGCCACGGTTCGGACCCGATCCACCTGACCCTCCCGGGCCACGAGCTGCTGCTCGCCCTGCGTACCCCGAACGTCCTGATCTCCCTGGACATCGACGGCAAGTCCAACGAGCTGGCGATCCCGAAGTCCGTGGTCCGCGACCCGATCAAGGGCTACCTGGAGCACGTCGACCTGCTGCTGGTCAAGCGCGGCGAGAAGGTCAACGTCGAGATCCCGGTGCACACCGAGGGTGAGCTGGCCCCGGGCGGCAACCTCCTCGAGCACGTGCTGAACGCGCTGCCGGTCGAGGCCGAGGCCACCCACATCCCCGAGTCCGTCACCGTCTCCGTCGAGGGCCTGGAGGCCGGCGCCTCCGTCCTCGCCAAGGACATCACCCTGCCGTCCGGCGTGACCCTGGCCGTCGAGGACGACGCGGTCGTCCTGCAGGTCCTGGCCGCGCAGGCCGAGGAGGCCCCTGCGGGCGAAGAGGGCGCGGCGGGCGAGGAAGTCGCCGAGGCCTGATCCTCACCTTCGTTTCATCGTCCGTCAGCCGCTGCTTCCTCCCGGGAGCGGCGGCTGGCGCGTATCAAGGAGACATGGACGTGACCACCCCCGCAGCCGCCAACGCCCCCTGGCTGATCGTCGGCCTCGGCAACCCCGGACCGGAGTACGCGATGAACCGGCACAACGTCGGTTTCATGGTCGCGGACCTGCTCGCCGGGCGGATCGGGGGGAAGTTCAAGCGGGCCGGCAAGGCGCAGGCGCAGGTCGTGGAGGGGCGGCTCGGGGCGCCGGGTCCGGCGAGCCGGCGGGTGATCCTGGCCAAGCCGATGTCGTACATGAACCTGTCCGGCGGTCCGGTCAACGCGCTGCGCGACTTCTACAAGGTGCCGGTGGCGAACATCGTCGCGGTCCACGACGAACTGGACATCGACTACGGCGTCCTGCGGATCAAGCTCGGCGGCGGCGACAACGGCCACAACGGGCTGAAGTCGATGACGAAGGCGATGGGCGCCGACTACCACCGGGTGCGGTTCGGGATCGGACGCCCGCCGGGCCGTATGCAGGTCGCGGACTTCGTGCTGAAGGACTTCTCCTCGGCCGAGCGCAAGGAACTGGACTACCTCGTGGACCGGGCGGCCGACGCCGTGGAGGCACTGGTCACCGAGGGACTGGAGCGGGCGCAAAGCTCGTACAACTCCTGACTTGTCCCCCACCGCAGTTGACCGGCCGTAGGGACATGGCCAATGATCCCGGCCATGCCTGCTGCCTCGGTCCCCTCCTCCCGTACGCCTCCGGTCGCCGCGCTGCGGTTCGGCCGGGTCGTGTCGATGGGCGCGGTCGCCGTGCTGATCCTGGTCGGCGGGGTGTGGGGCTCCTGGGGCACGGCGCAGCACGTGATGCTGACGAAGGGCAAGGAGCGGGGCACGATCGCGGTGACCGCGTGCGGTGCGGACACCTGCGCGGGCCCGTTCACCCCGGTCTCGTCCGGCGCCTCCGCGCGCTCAAGGGTGGTCATCGACAAGTCGGTGGCGGTGCGCAAGGGGCAGACCTACGACGTGATCGTGAAGCCCGGTACCGACGACGTGGTCCGGTCCGGCCCCGCCGGGATCCTGCTCGCCTGGGTACCGCTCGGCGGCGCGCTGCTGCTGGCGTCGGTGGTGGTGGCCGGAGGACTGCGGCTGACCCGCATGGCGTGGGGACTGGGCGGTTCGGGAATCGCGCTGCTGACGGCGGCCTTCTTCGCGGTGCAGTGAGCACGTACGGCTGCGAGCACACACGGCTGTGAGCACACAGGGCTGTGAGCACATACGGCCTGCGAACACATACCGCTGCGAGCGCATACGGCTGTGCCCCCGGGTGTACGACCCGGGGGCACAGCCGTGTGCGGTGGCGCTGGTCAGTCGGTGTTGCGCCGGTCAGCCGGTGTTGCGCAGGCCGGCCGCCACGCCGTTGACCGTGAGGAGCAGGGCGCGGGCGAGCAGCGGGTCGGGTTCGGCGCCGGCGGCGGCCTCGTCGCGCTGGCGCTTGAGGAGGGTGACCTGGAGGTAGGAGATCGGGTCCAGGTAGGCGTCACGAATGCCGAAGGTCTGCTTGAGCACCGGGGTGGCGTCCAGCAGTTCGCTCTCGCCGGTGATCTTGAGGACCTCGGCGACGGTCAGCTCGTGCTCGGCCCGGATGGTGTCGAAGACGTGCTTCAGCTCGTCGGGGACGAGGGTGTCGACGTAGTGCTGGGCGATCCGCAGGTCGGTCTTGGCGAGGGTCATCTCGACGTTGGAGACGAAGTTGCGGAAGAAGTGCCACTGTTCGTGCATCTCGGCGAGGACGGTGTCCAGGCCCGCCTCGCGCAGCGCCTTCAGCCCGGAGCCGACGCCGAACCAGCCGGGCACGATCTGCCGGGACTGGGTCCAGCCGAACACCCAGGGGATGGCCCGCAGACCGTCCAG
This sequence comes from Streptomyces sp. NPDC007157, assembly GCF_040634235.1. Taxonomy (NCBI): domain Bacteria; kingdom Bacillati; phylum Actinomycetota; class Actinomycetes; order Kitasatosporales; family Streptomycetaceae; genus Streptomyces; species Streptomyces sp. NPDC007157. Next base: position 98,595 of record NZ_JBEYFE010000020.1, on the reverse strand, counting down.
ACCGGCGCCGGAGTCCGGGCGCCGCGAGGGGCGGGAGCCCAGGTGCAGGTCGGCGAGCTGGTCGACGGGGGTGGCGGCGAAGAAGTACGCGGGCAGGTCGGGGTCCTCGACCAGGCGCCGGTAGGCGCCGTGGGCCGCGTCGGAGACCACGTCCATGGCGGCGTCCCAGCGGGCCAGGGCCTCCCCGGACTGGCGGGGGGACGTGTGCAGCGCGGAGGCCTGCAGGGTCGCCGCGACCGTCAGCTCCAGGTTCTCCCGGGCCAGGGAGGGGATCAGGTACTTGTCGGAGATGACCTCGCCCTGCTCGGTGACCTTGATCTCGCCCTCCAGGGTGCCCCAGGGCTGGGCGAGGATGGCGTCGTGGGAGGGGCCGCCGCCGCGGCCGACCGTGCCGCCACGGCCGTGGAAGAGCCGCAGGCGTACGCCGTAGCGGTGGGCGACGTCGCGCAGCCGGCGCTGGGCGCGGTGGATCTCCCACTGGCTGGTGGTGATGCCGCCGAACTTGGAGGAGTCGGAGTAGCCGAGCATGACCTCCTGGACGTCTCCGCGCAGCGCGACCAGGCGCCGGTAGGAGGGGTCGGAGAGCATGTCCTCCAGGATGGTGTCGGCGGCCTTGAGCTCGTCGGTGGTCTCCAGGAGGGGGACGATGCCGACCTTGGCCCAGCCGGCGTGCAGGTCCATCAGCCCGGCCTCGCGGGCCAGGACGGCGGCGGCGAAGACGTCGTCGGCGCCCTGGCACATGGAGATGATGTACGACTCGACGACCTCGGGCCCGAAGACCTCCAGGGCCTTCTTCACGGTCTGGAAGACCCCGAGGGTCTTCTCCCCGGCCGCGTCCACCGGCGCCGGGGTGGGTGCGAGCGGCCGGCGCGAGCGGAGCTCCTTGGCGAGAAGCTTGGCGCGGTACTCGCGGGGCATGTCGGCGTAGCGCCAGGACTCCTCGCCGAGGCGGTCGAAGAGCTGGCCGAGGGCGTGGTGGTGGGCGTCGGCGTGTTCGCGGACGTCCATGGTGGCGAGCTGGAGGCCGAACGCGGCCAGGGTGCGGATCGTACGGGCGAGGCGGCCGTCGGCGAACAGACCGCCGCGGTGTTCGCGCAGGGAGGCCTGGATCAGCCGCAGGTCGCCGAGGAGTTCGGCGGTGCCGAGGTAGTCACGGCCGGCCTGGTGCGGGGTGTCGGTGGCGAGGCGCCGCTTGGTGTTGACCAGCTTCTGCCGGATGCAGGTGGCCTTGAGCCGGTAGGGCTCCTCGGCGTTGAGCCGCTTGTAGCGGGGGCTGATCTCGGGCAGCAGCTCCAGGTCGGCGCGGAGCGACTCCAGCAGTTCCTCCGTCGCACCCGTGTAGCGGATGGAGTTGGACAGGAAGCCGCGGAGTTCGTCGATCATCTCCAGGGCGTCGTTGATGCCGTGCTCGTGCTGGAGGATGAGGACGTCCCAGGTCACCTGCGGGGTGACGTTGGGGTTGCCGTCGCGGTCGCCGCCGATCCAGGTGCCGAAGGTGAGGGGCCGGGTGTCGTCGGGGAGCTTGACGCCGACCCGCTCCAGCTCCGCGGTCAGGTCCTCCAGGACGTCGCCCACCGCGTCGGCGTGCAGTTCGTCCAGGTAGTAGATGGCGTTGCGGGCCTCGTCGGCCGGCTCGGGGCGTACGACGCGCAGTTCGTCGGTCTGCCAGACCAGGTCGATGTTCTCGGCGAGGCGGATGTCGGTACGGCGGCGGTCCGACTCGATGACCGGGGTGTCCAGCAGCGCGGCGATGCGCCGGAGCTTGTTCAGGACCGAGCGGCGCGCGGCCTCGGTGGGGTGGGCCGTGAACACCGGGCGGACGTTGAGGTTCTGGACGGTCTGACGCAGGTGGTCGGCGTCGGCGTCCTTGAGCCGGTCGGCGGTGCGGGCGAGCAGGCCGCCCTCGGCGGCGCGGCGGGTGCGCAGTTCGCGGCCGCGGTGCACCTGCTCGGTGACGTTGGCCAGGTGGAAGTAGGTGGAGAAGGCACGGACCAGCTTGGCGGCGGTCTCCAGTTCGATGCCGCGCAGCAGTTCGGCGGCGGCCTCGCCGTCCTCGCGGGTGAGACGGCGGACCTTCTCGACGAGTTCCAGCAGTTCGGGGCCCTCCTGCCGGACGAGGGTCTCGCCGAGAAGGTCACCCAGCCGGCGGATGTCGGCGCGCAGCTCACTGCTGGTCGTGGTGGTCTGGTCGTCGGCACTGCTCACAGGTGCGGCTCCTTGCAGTGTTGAAGCTCGTCTGGAGGGGACCCGTCCGTCGGCCGGGCGGCAGGCGGGGCCTGTCCGCATACGGGCCGGACTTCCGGGAAGGAAACAGAGCGGACCGCGCTGTCCGACCGACTCCAAGGATAGGTGTCCATGAGGACGCGCAGGCTATGGGGCTCTTGCCGCGAGACGCCTCGCTGCCATACTTACGTCGCCGTAGGTTACGGAACCGTAGGGAAGAACCCTTATCGTCCCGTCCGGTCGCCGCGGATCGGCACCTGTCTCAACCCTCGACCCCCCAGGGGACGCGCATGACCTCGTCTAGTTCCGATGTGATCGACGACGCCCACAAGCCGGCCGACGCTGCGGCCACGTCCGCCACGCTGGGCGGCGAGAAGAAGGGTTCGGTCGAGCAGATCGCCCTGCTGCTGTTCATCGTCGTGCCGTTCCTCGCGCTGCTGGCGGCGGTGCCGCTGGCGTGGGGCTGGGGCGTGAGCTGGCTCGACCTGGGCCTGATGGTGTTCTTCTACTATCTGGGCTGCCATGGCGTGACGATCGGTTTCCACCGTTACTTCACCCATGGCTCCTTCAAGGCCAAGCGGCCGCTCAGGATCGCGCTGGCGATCGCGGGTTCGATGGCGGTGGAGGGGCCCCTGGTGCGCTGGGTGGCCGACCACCGCAAGCACCACAAGTTCTCCGACGCGGAGGGCGACCCGCACTCGCCGTGGCGGTTCGGCGAGACCATGCCGGCGCTGATGAAGGGCCTGTGGTGGGCGCACATCGGCTGGCTGTTCGACGAGGAGCAGACCTCGCAGGAGAAGTACGCACCGGACCTGATCAAGGACCCGGCGATCCGGGCGGTCTCCCGCCAGTTCATCCTCTGGACGGCGCTCTCGGTGGGGCTGCCGCCGCTGATCGGCGGTCTGGTGACCATGTCCTGGTGGGGCGCGTTCACCGCGTTCTTCTGGGGTTCACTCGTCCGGGTGGCGCTGCTGCACCATGTGACCTGGTCGATCAACTCGATCTGCCACGCCGTGGGAAAGCGGCCGTTCAAGTCGCGGGACAAGTCGGGCAACGTGTGGTGGCTGGCGGTCCTGTCCTGCGGCGAGTCCTGGCACAACCTGCACCATGCCGACCCGACCTCGGCCCGGCACGGGGTGGAGCGCGGGCAGCTGGACTCGTCGGCGCGGATCATCCGCTGGTGCGAGCAACTGGGCTGGGCGTACGACGTGCGGTGGCCGTCACGCTCACGTATCGATTCGCGCCGTAACAGCGGGGAAGGCGGCTCCCGACGAGGGGCGAAGAGCGTCGAGGCGGCATGATTGACGCCGTGGCGACCGACTCCAGCACCCCCAGTCCCGAAAAGCCGCGGCGGGCACGTCGCACCCGGATGACCGGTGCGGAGCGCCGCCAGCAGCTGTTGGAGATCGGTCGCACCCTCTTCGCCGCGAAGGGTTTCGAGGGCACCTCGGTGGAGGAGATCGCGGCGAAGGCCGGGGTCTCCAAGCCGGTGGTGTACGAGCACTTCGGCGGCAAGGAGGGTCTGTACGCGGTGGTGGTCGACCGGGAGATGCGCCGGTTGCTGGACATGGTGACCGGCTCCCTCACCGCCGGCCATCCGCGTGAGCTGTGCGAGCAGGCCGCGTTCGCCCTGCTCGACTACATCGAGGAGTACACGGACGGGTTCCGGATCCTGGTGCGGGACTCCCCCATCCCGCAGTCCACGGGTTCCTTCGCGTCCCTCATCTCGGACATCGCCACCCAGGTGGAGGACATCCTGGGGCGCGAGTTCAAGTCGCGCGGCTTCGACCCGAAGCTGGCGCCGCTGTACGCGCAGGCGCTGGTGGGCATGGTGGCGCTGACCGGCCAGTGGTGGCTGGACGTGCGCCGCCCGAAGAAGGCGGAGGTCGCCGCCCACCTGGTCAACCTGGCCTGGCACGGCCTGGACGGCCTGGAGCCGAAGCCGCGGCTGATAGGGCACCGCAAGGCGTGAGACCGCCCCGCCGCGCCGGCCGGCCGGCGTCCCCCGCCGGGTAACCGGGACCGTGCCGGGGCCAACGGCGGCTCAGCGGATTGGTTCCAGGAACTCCAGGCGGTTGCCGACGGGGTCCTCGCAGTAGAAGCGGCGGTGGCCGGGGAGGTCACCGTCCCAGGCGACGGGCGTGCCGTGGGCGGTGAGCCGGGCCGCGTACGTCTCGATGCCCGTCACCAGCAGGCCCGGGTGGGCCTGCCTGGCCGGCCGGAATTCCTGCTCGATCCCCACGTGCAGCTGGATCTCGCCGGCCCGGAACCAGCAGCCGCCGCGCGCCGCGAGCACGGGCGGTTTGGGGACCTCCGTCATGCCGAGGGTGTCCACGTAGAACGTCCGCAGCCGGTCCTCGGAGCCGGGCGGGGCGGCGAGCTGGACGTGGTCGAGGGCGGCGAGCATCAGTTCTCCTCCTTGTGGGCGACGGCGAAGATGCGCCGGAACGGGAACGGGGTGCCGTGCGGGCCGGCCGGGTAGGCCTCGCGCAGTGCGGTCCGGTACTCGGTGAGGAAGGCGTCACGGGCCCCGGGATCGTCGGCGAGGGCGGTGAGGACCGGGCGCAGTCCGGTGCCCTTCACCCAGTCGAGGACCGGGTCCTCGCCGGTGAGCAGATGGATGTACGTCGTCTCCCAGACGTCGGCGGCGCAGCCGAGCGCGGTCAGCCGCTCCAGGTAGGCCTCGGGGGTGTGGACGGCGTCGTCGTGGCGCAGGGCCTCGGCGAGGCGGCCCCGCCAGCGGGGGGACTCGGCGAGGGTGCGCATCAGCCGGTGGCTGGGGGCGGTGAAGTTGCCGGGGACCTGGAAGGCGAGGGTGCCGCCGGGGGCGAGGCCGGCGATCCACTCGGCGAACCGCTCGGCGTGCCCCGGGACCCACTGGAGCGTGGCATTGCTGACGATCAGGTCGTACGGCCGCTCGGGCGCCCAGGTGCGGACGTCGGCGTGGGAGAAGTCCAGGCGGCCGCCGCCGGCCGTGCGGCCCTCGTACTCCACGAGTGCCTTGTCGAGCATCTCGGGCGAGTTGTCGTAGCCGGTGATGTGGGCGGTGGGCCAGCGTTCGGCGAGCAGGGCGGTCATGTTGCCGGGGCCACAGCCGAGGTCGGCGACGGCCGGGGGCTCGCCGGGGAGCGCGGGGATCCGGGCGAGGAGGTCGGTGAAGGGGCGGGCGCGGTGGTCGGCGTGCCGGAGGTACTGGGTGGGGTCCCAGGCAGGAATCGTCATGGGTCCCACCTTCCCCGTCCCGATATCTTGATGTCAAGAAGCTCGACATCAAGAGACTTCATGTCGACACAACCACTACACTGATCGCCATGGAGGACGAGGTCGATCGGCTGGTGGCTGCGTGGCGCCGGGAGCGCCCGGACCTCGACGTGGAACCGCTTGAGGTGCTCAGCCGGGTGAGCCGACTGGCGCGGCACCTGGACCGGGCACGTCGGCTGGCCTTCGCGGAGCACAGCCTGGAACCCTGGGAGTTCGACGTGCTGACCGCGCTGCGGCGCGCGGGGACGCCGTACCAGCTCTCCCCCGGGCAGCTGCTGACCCAGACCCTGGTCACCTCGGGGACGATGACCAACCGGATCGACCGGCTGGCCAAGAAGGGCCTGGTGGAGCGGTTGCCGGACCCGAGCGACCGGCGGGGCGTGCTGGTGCGGCTGACCGAGGAGGGCCAGGACCGCGCGGACCAGGCCCTGGCCGGACTCCTCGACCAGGAACGGGCGATCCTCGCCGAACTCTCCCGCACCCAGCGCGTCGAACTGGCCGGCCTGCTACGCCAGTTGACCGCCCCGTTCGACAACATCCCCGGTTAGGTCGGCCGGACCGACCCCGGCCCGGCGGGCGAGGGCGACGGCTGCCAGGGTTGAGTGGACGCCCAGCTTGCCGAGCACGTTCTGCATATGGGTGCGGACGGTGTGCGGGGACAGGAACAGGCGCTCGGCGACCGCCTTGCGCCCCAGGCCCGCCACCATGCACCGGAGGACTTCCCGCTCCCTCGGCGTGAGGGACTCCACGAGCCGTTCGCTCTCGGTGCGGTGCTTGCGCGCGGCCGTCAACTCCCGCAGGACCCCGGTCAGCAGGGCGGGCGGCAGATGGGTCTCGTCGCGCAGCACCCCCCGGATGACGTTCAGCAGCCGGGACAGCGAGCAGTCCTTGGCGACCCAGCCACAGGCACCGGCCTGCAGGGCCAGGGCCGCACGCCTGGGATCGTCCTTCTCGGCGAGCACGACGACACGGACGGCGGGGTGGGCCGAGCGGACCCCGGCGACCAGGGATATCCCGTCGACCAGACCCTCCTCGTTGCCCTCCTGCACCGGTACCGCCGGGCGGCCGCCGGGCAGTTGGCCGCCCAGATCGGCGTCGGCGAGCAGCACGTCGTAGCGGCGGCCCTCGGCGACCGCGCGCTCCAGGCAGCGCAACGCCGCCGGACCGCTGCCGGCCGCGGACACGTCGACGTCGGGCTCGGCGGCCAGCGCCGCGGCGAGCGACTCGGCGAAGATACGGTGGTCATCGACGACCAGAACTCGGATACGAACCACGAAACCCCCTTCCCCGAGCTCTTCACGAGCAGGGGATACCCCAAGGTGCTCAGAACGACGGGTCACACGGACACGACACCCGCGGGAGGACCGAACCGCACGGCCGCCGCCGTGCCTGAACTGCTACCCCCACCGCGGGTGTCGTACCCGACTTGTCTCGCCCCCTGATCAGCACCGGCCCCCACCGGTGCTGCTCCTCAGGGTACGGAAGGGGGGCGGGAGCGGAAGGCAATTTGCAGAACTGCCCGGCCGACGCGTTTATGGTGTGCCGCATGTTTCGTATTGAGGCGGAAGTCGACAAAGAACGGCGGGAACTGCTCCGCACCCGGCTGCTGGACGACAACACGGCGGCCTCCCCGGTCCTCGCGGCCCTGCGCGGCACCCCCGGCGAACGCCAAGTTCCGCTGCACGTCTGGGCGATGGACGAGAAGTCGGGCGAGCTGGCGGGCGGTCTGGTGGGGCACACCTGGGCGACCTGGCTGCACGTCACCTATCTGTGGGTGGACGCGGGCCGTCGCGGCGCGGGTCTGGGCGCCCGGCTGCTGGCCGAGGCGGAGCGCATCGCCGGGCAGGACCGTGCCTGCACCGCCGCGCGTCTGGAGACCTGGGACTTCCAGGCGCCGGACTTCTACCGGAAGCAGGGTTACGTCGTGGTGTGCGTGGTCCCCGACTATCCGCCGGGGACCACGGAGTACACCCTCACGAAGCGGCTGGGCTGAGCCTCAGCTCTCCCGGCGGGCGCCCGCCGACGGCACCGCCTCGAACGTCCGGGGCGCCTTGAAACCGGCCGCCGCGAACGCCTCCTCGACCGCCTTGGTGATCGTGTCGACGTCGGACACCTCCGCGAGGACGATCGCCGAGCCGCCGAAGCCGCCGCCGGTCATCCGGGCGCCCAGGGCGCCGGTGGCGAGGGCGGTGTCCACGACCAGGTCCAGCTCCGGGCAGGAGATCCGGAAGTCGTCGCGCAGCGAGGCGTGGCCCTCGGTGAGGACCGGTCCGATGGCGCGGGTGTCGCCAGCCTCCAGCAGGGCGACGACGCGTTCCACGCGGTGGTCCTCGGTGACCACGTGCCGGACCAGGCGTCGTACCTCCTCCTCGTCGCCCAGCCGGTCGAGCGCCGCGCCGAGGTCGTCGTAGGCGATGTCCCGCAGCGCGTCCACGCCCAGCAGGGCCGCGCCCTTCTCGCAGCCGGCCCGGCGCTTGCCGTACTCGCCGCCGCTGTGGGCGTGCTTGACCTGGGTGTCGACCACCAGCAGGCGCATGCCCTCGGCCGCGAGGTCGAAGGGGATCTGCTTCTGCGACAGGTCCCGGGTGTCCAGGAACAGGGCATGGCCGTGCTCGCAGCAGGCGGACGCCGTCTGGTCCATGATGCCGGTCGGCGCCCCGACGTAGACGTTCTCCGCGCGCTGGCACAGGCGGGCCAGCTGCCAGCGGGCCAGGCCCAGTCCGTGCAGGTCGTCGAGGGCGAGGGCGATCACCACCTCCAGGGCCGCGGAGGAGGACAGGCCGGCGCCGGTCGGGACGGTGGAGGACAGGTGGACGTCGGCGCCGGTGACCGGGTGGCCGGCCTCGCGCAGCGCCCAGACCACGCCCGCCGGGTACGCCGTCCACTCGTGGTCGGTGCCGGGTTCCAGGGCGTCCAGGGCGAGTTCGACGACTCCGCCCTCGATGTCGGCGGAGTGCAGGCGCAGCAAGCCGTCGGTGCGGCGGGAGACCGCGGCCGTCGTCACGTGCGGCAGCGCGAACGGCATCACGAAGCCGTCGTTGTAGTCGGTGTGCTCACCGATCAGGTTGACCCGGCCCGGTGCCGACCAGACCCCTTCGGGCGCGGTTCCGTAGAGCTCCGTGAAACCGTCCCGGACCTGCTGTGCCCCCACTACTGCTCCCTAGAGACGTGCTGTGCGAACTCCCAGGCGTCCGCGACGATTCCCGCGAGGTCCGCGCGGGTCGGGTTCCAGCCCAGCTTCTCCCGGGCGGTGGCCGCCGAGGCGACCAGGACGGCCGGGTCGCCGCCCCGGCGCGGGGCCACGACCTCGGGGATCGGGTGGCCGGTGACCTGGCGGACGGTCTCGATGACCTCGCGGACCGAGAAGCCCTCGCCGTTGCCGAGGTTGCAGATCAGGTGCTCGCCGGGCCGTGCGGCCGTCAGGGCCAGCAGGTGGGCGTCGGCCAGGTCGGCGACGTGGATGTAGTCGCGGACGCAGGTGCCGTCGGGCGTCGGGTAGTCGTCGCCGAAGACGGAGACGGCCTCCCGCCTGCCCTGGGCGACCTGGAGGACCAGCGGGATCAGGTGCGACTCGGGGTCGTGGCGCTCGCCCTGCGCGCCGTACGCGCCGGCCACGTTGAAGTAGCGCAGGGAGACCGCGCCCAGGCCGTGGGCGGCGGCCTCGCCGGTGATCATGTGGTCGACGGCGAGCTTGGTGGCGCCGTACGGGTTGGTCGGCTTCGTCGGGGCGGTCTCGACGATCGGGACCTGCTCCGGCTCGCCGTAGGTGGCCGCCGTGGAGGAGAAGACGAGCGTGCGGACGCCGGCCTCGCGCATCGCGCCGAGCAGCGCCATGGTGCCGCCGACGTTGTTGTCCCAGTACTTCTCGGGCTTCACGACCGACTCGCCGACCTGGGAGAACGCGGCGAAGTGCAGCACCGCGTCGTACGAGGAGTCGAGCCACTTGGCGGCGTCGCGGATGTCGCCCTCGACGAAGGCCGCGCCCGCCGGGACGCCTTCCCGGAAGCCCGTCGAGAGGTTGTCGAGGACGGTGACCTCGTGGCCCGCCTCCAGCAGGTGCTGGGCCACCACGCTGCCGACGTAACCCGCCCCGCCCGTCACCAGGTACTTCATCAACTCGCTACCTCTCGCAGTCGCTCGGCCGCGCGCTCCGGCGGCACGTCGTTGATGAACACGTTCATGCCGGATTCGGAACCCGCGAGAAACTTCAGCTTGCCGGACGTTCGGCGGATGGTGAAAAGCTCGAGGTGCAGCGCGAAGTCGTCGCGCGTGACCCCCTCGAACTCCTCCAGCGTCCCGAACGGCGCCTGGTGCCAGGCGGCGATGTAGGGCGTGGGAGGTTCACCCTCACCGAAGATACGGTCGAAGCGCCTCAAGAGTTCCAGATAAACCTGGGGGAACTCTGAGCGTGCCGCCTCGTCGAGACCGAGCAGGTCGGGGACGCGGCGCTTCGGGTACAGGTGGACCTCGTAGGGCCAGTGTGCCGCGTACGGCACGAAGGCGGCCCAGTGTTCACCCTCAAGGACGACGCGCTCGCCGGCGAGTTCATGCGCCAGGACGGCGTCGAAGAGGTTCTCCCCGCCGGCCGCCTCCTTGTGGGTCGCGAGTGAACGCAGCATCAGCGCGGTGCGGGGGGTGGTGAAGGGGTAGGCGTAGATCTGGCCGTGCGGGTGACCGAGCGTCACGCCGATCTCCTCGCCGCGGTTCTCGAAGCAGAACACCTGCTGGACGGAGGGGAGATGGGACAGTTCCGAGGTCCGGTCGGTCCACGCGTCCAGGACCAGGCGCGCCTGCTCCTCGGTGAGGCTCGCGAAGGACGCGTCGTGGTCCGAGGTGAAGCAGACCACCTCACAGCGCCCGGAGTCGCCGGCCAGCGAGGGGAAACGGTTCTCGAAGACCACCACGTCGTACGAGGAGTCCGGGATCTCGCTCAGCCGGTCGCCCCTGGTCGGGCAGAGCGGGCACTGGTCGGCCGGCGGGTGGTAGGTGCGGCCCTGCCGATGCGAGGCGATGGCGACCTGGTCGCCGAGCAGCGGGTCCCGGCGGATCTCGGAGGTGGTGTGCGTCCGCTCCAGCGGCCGGCGGTCCACCGCGTCCCGCACGGTGTCGTCCCGCAGGTCGTAGTAGATGAGCTCGCGACCGTCGGCCAGCCGGGTCGAGGTCTTCTTCACTGCGGACTCCCGAAAATCGAGCGTTGTTCGAGTCAGCCAACCATCAAACAGAACCGAACACACCAAAACACAACTCACCAGGTGAGTCAACATCGCAATCAATCAAGGTGAGACAACAAAAGTGTTGAATTACTGGGTGCAAAACCCCACCAATGCCCCTGTATCCCCCACACACCTCGCGACATCCCTGGCGGCGGAGCTGCGGCTCCCCACCAACGGCCTCGACTACGCGATCCTCGCCATCTACTTCGTGGTGGTCCTGGGCATCGGCTTCGCGGCCCGCCGCTCGGTGAAGACGAGCCTCGACTTCTTCCTCTCCGGGCGCTCACTGCCCGCGTGGATCACCGGGCTCGCGTTCATCTCGGCGAACCTGGCCGCCACCGAGATCCTCGGCATGGCCGCCAACAGCGCGCAGTACGGCGCGTACACCGTGCACTGGTACTGGATCGGCGCCATTCCGGCCATGGTCTTCCTCGGCCTGGTGATGATGCCCTTCTACTACGGGAGCAAGGTCCGCTCGGTCCCCGAGATGCTGCTGCTGCGCTTCGACAGAGCCGCACACCTGCTGAGTTCGATCCTGTTCGCCTTCGCCGCCATCCTCATCGCGGGCGTCAACCTGTACGCCCTCGCGATCGTCGTGCAGGCGCTGCTGGGCTGGCCGCAGTGGGTGGCGATCGTGGTGGCCGGCGCGTTCGTGCTGGCGTACATCACCCTCGGCGGCCTCTCCTCGGCCATCTACAACGAGGTGCTCCAGTTCTTCGTGATCCTGGCCGCCCTCATCCCGCTGTCCGTGCTCGGCCTGAAGAAGGTCGGCGGCTGGGACGGCCTGGTCGACAAGCTCGACGCCGCCCACGGCCACAACTTCACCACCGCCTGGGGCGGCACCGGCATCGGCAGTGTCAACCCGCTCGGCGCGAACTGGCTGACCATCGTCCTCGGCCTCGGCTTCGTCCTCTCCTTCGGCTACTGGACGACCAACTTCGCCGAGGTCCAGCGCGCCCTGTCGGCGAAGAACCTCTCCGCCGCCCAGCGCACCCCGCTGATCGCCGCCTACCCGAAGATCTTCATCGTCTTCCTGGTGATGATCCCGGGCCTGGTCGCCGCCGCGCTGGTGCCGGACATCGGCACGTCCGGCTCCGACCTCCAGTACAACGACGCGATCCCGTACCTGATGTCCCAACTGCTGCCCAACGGCGTCCTCGGCATCGCGGTCACCGGCCTGCTCGCGGCCTTCATGGCCGGTATGGCCGCCAACGTGTCGTCCTTCAACACCGTGTTCACGACGGACATCTGGGCGAAGTACGTGGTCAGGGGCCGCGAGGACGCGTACTACGTGCGCTTCGGACGCCTCATCACCGCGATCGGCGTGGCCGCGTCCGTCGGTACGGCGTTCCTGGCGTCGTCGTTCTCGAACATCATGAGCTACCTCCAGACGCTGTTCTCCTTCTTCAACGTGCCGATGTTCGTCGTCTTCATCGTCGGCATGTTCTGGAAGCGCGCCTCGGCGAAGTCCGGCTTCTGGGGGCTGCTCGCGGGGACGGTGACCGCGATGGTCAACTACTTCGTCCTCTACAAGAAGGACATCATCGGCATCCCCACGGACCAGGGCGCCAACTTCGTCTCCGCGATCGCCGGCTTCGTCGCCGGCGCGGTGGTGATGGTGATCGTGTCCCTGTTCACCGCGCCCAAGCCGGAGGCGGAGCTCGCGGGCCTGGTCTACGGCACGCGCTCCCCCGGCATGACCGAGGCGCCCGCGCCCGGCGACGGGGCCTGGTACCGGCGGCCGGCGCTGCTGGGCTGGGGTGCGGTGGTCCTCGCCGCCCTGTGCTACATCCCGTTCTCGTTCTGACCCCGGTCCCGGGAGAATGGAGAGACCATGACCGACGACTCCGGGCACTCCGGATTCCACTACTCCGAGCAGGACGTCCACCGGGAGGTCTCCGAGCTCGAGAGCAGGTCCACGACCGCCGCGCGCATCTTCGATCTGCGGCGGATCATCGGCGGACTGTTCGTGCTGTACGGGATCATCGTCACGATCACCGGGATCACGGACTCGCAGGCCGAGATCGACAAGGCACAGGGGATCAACATCAACCTGTGGACCGGGATCGGGATGCTGTTGCTGGGGGTGTTCTTCCTGGTGTGGCTGTGGCTGCGGCCCACTCCGCCTCCGGTACCGCCTGTGGAGGAAGAGGGGGAGGCGGAGTAGGGCACCCCTTCAGGGGGTCTCCGTCCCGCCGTTCAGAGGCCCGGCCCTGTCGAGCAGTCCGGTACGAGCCGCCAGGGCCGCCGCCTCCAGCCTCGACCCCACCCCCAGCTTCATCAGCACCCGCTGGACATGGGTGCGGGCCGTGCTCGGGGCGATGCCCATGCCCGCGGCGATCAGGCGGGTGTCCTCGCCGTCGGCCACCCGGACCAGGACCTCGACCTCCCTCGGGGTGAGCATCTGGAGCAGGCGCTGGCCCTCGTCGTCGGGCTGGGCGGCGGGGTTGAGCAGTTCACCGAACGCGCCCTGGAGCAGCGCGGGCGCCACGGCCGCCTCACCGGCCCGCGCCTTCATGATCGCCCGCTCGACGCCCTCTATCCGCTCGTCGTGCCGTACGTACCCGGAGGCGCCCGCGGCGAAGGCCGCCGCGATGCCCCGCGGCGACGGCACCGGGCCGAGGACGAGCACGGCGACCTGCGGCCGCTCCCGCTTGATCCTCACCACCGGGTCGAAGATCCCCGGCTCGGCCGGTGTCGCCGTACCCAGCAGGCACACCTCGGGCGCGCGTGTGATCACCAGCTCCGCCGCGCCCGCCGCCGGCGCCGCCGCGGCGAGCACCCGGTGGCCGCGCAGTTTCAGCGCCGAGGCCAGCGCCTCGGCGAGCAGCCGGTGGTCGTCGACCACCATGAGCCGCACTCCCATAGAGCAACCCCCCAGTCCCCCCAATGGATGCCCCACTATGGATGCCCACTGGTCCGCGTGGACAGAGGGCCCCCCGGCACCTCGTCCTTCATGCCCCCGGAAGCTACACGCTTGTTCGACGTTGCGCTGCCCCTACTGATGAGAAGTGCCCCGGATCGGAGGAATCTCTGGCTTTTCTGGTATTCGCGGGTGAAGAGCGGGTGTGGTGCGGTACGCGCCCGGTCCCGCCCCTGAGCAGGGACGGGACCGGAATCACGGGCCGGGTGACACGGGCGTTTCCGCTTGACGAACCGTCAGCCGCCCGTGCCGAACGCGGTGACCAGGTACTCCTTGCCCGACACCGACGAACCGGCGGCGTGGGCGTACACCGCGGACAGGTACAGGCGCCCCTGGGAGTAGAGGACCTCCGCGTTCGCCGGGGACAGGGCGATCTCCACGGCCCTGACCGCCGCGGTCGCCGGGTTCTCCAGCAGCTTGGTCTCCTTGAACGAACCGCCGTCGATACTGACGACCTGACCGCCCTTGTCGTACGGCGGATCCTTGTACGCGATCACATTCGGACCGTCCATGCGCAGCGGCGTGATCGTGCAGTTGTCGCCGGCGTCGGCGCGCTGGCCGGTCTGCTTGCCGGTGGCCAGGTCGAAGGCGACGATCTCGTTGGTCTTCGCGAGGTCCCCGCTGCCGTCGTGCTCCTCGGTCGCCAGGTACAGCCGGTCGTTGCCGACCACCACTCCCTGGCACTTCTCCACCTGGTAGATGCCGTCGCAGCGGGCCGCGTAGGAACTGCCCGGCGTCGAGATACGGGTGCGCAGCCGCCCGGTCGCGTTGTCGACGGAGAAGACGTCCGAGAAGCCGCTGCCGTCGCCCGCGCTGTCGTTGACGTCGGCGGCCACCACCAGCGGGTCGGTCGACACGATGCTCGCGTAGGGGATGCCGGATGTCATCTCGTACTCGGAGACCACCTTGCCGGAGACCGGGTCGATGGTCTGGATGTGCAGCTGCGCGGTGTCGCCGCTGCCGCACCTGCGGACCGCGACCAGTTTGGCGCCGCCGCCGTAACCCGCGTCGTAGCAGGTGTCGGTCGGCTTCGGCTGCCAGCGGACCTTGCCGGACGCGAGGTTGAAGGCGGCGCCGCCGCTGGTGCCGCCGACCGCGACCGTCTGCCCGGCGACCGTCACGTTGTTGAAGTTGACCGGCACGTCACCGGACTTGATCGTCTGCGTCCACAGCTTCTTACCGGCGTTCAGATCGATCGCGGCGACCTGGGTGCAGCCCGCCGTGGAGCCCTTGGGCGGCATTTTCGGCTGGAAGACGACGGCCGTCCTGCCGTCCGCGCTGACGTGTCCGGTGGCGTAGCAGACCGGGCCGGGCAGCGGGACCGTCCACCGCACGGCGCCCGAGTCCGGGTCGTAGCCGGTGATCCGGGCGACGCCGGTCTTCGCGTACACCTTGTCGGTCAGCCAGGAACCGGCGGTGACCGTGGTGTCGTTCGCCGTGGGCAGCGGGACCTGGAAGAGGATCCTGGAGGCCGGGTTCGCGGGCACCTTCTCGCTGCCGCCGCCTCCTCCCTTGCCGCCGGTGCCGCCGCTGCTGGAGCCGGTGGTGTCGTCCTTCTTGCCGTCGGCGCCCGAGGACTTGGAGTACCAGACACCACCGCCGACGATCAGCGCGATCACGACGACCGCCGCGACGATGATGAACAGCGTGGCGTTGTTCCTGCCGGAGGCGGAGCCGGGGGCGGGGGCGGCGGTGGGGCTGCCCGGGTAGCCGTAACCGGGCTGCTGGGCGTAGGGGTTGGCGGGGGTGGGGGGCTGCTGGGTGTACGGGTTCGGGGGCTGGGCGGGGTAGCCGTAGCCGGGCTGCGGGGGCTGGGGCGGCTGCTGCGGGTGGCCGTACCCGGGCTGCTGGGCCGGGGGCTGCTGCGGGTAGCCGTAGCCCGGCTGGGGGGCCGGGGGTACGGGCGGCTGCGGCGGGCCGGCGGGGGCGCCGTAACCGGGCTGCTGCGGGGGCTGGTTGGGCGGTGGCGGAGGCGGCTGGGTCATGACGGGGTACCTCTGGGGACGACGCGGAGGACGGCTGGGGCGGTGTGGTGCGGGACGGGGCGGGTCCGCTCAGTTGCCGAAGGCCATCATCAGCTTCTCCTTCGCGTCGTCGCTGCCGGTCAGCCGCGTGGAGGAGAGGTAGAAGCGCCCGTCGACCCAGTCGACCGCGCCGTCGTAGAAGCCGTCCTCGATGTCGGCGGTGTGCTGCGGGTTCTGCAGCAGCCTGGTGGTGGTGTGGGCGGAGCCGGCGGTCGGGATCGACACGACCTGGCCACCCGAGTCGTACGACGGCCGTACGTACGCGACGAGTCTGCCGCCCTCGACCTTGACCGGGTACATCGACTCGTCCGTCGGGGACTTCGTACGCCACTTCGCCTTGCCGTCGGCGAGGCTGATCGCGACGATCTCGTTGGCACCGCTGTTCGTGTCCGTCGGCAGGTAGAGGGTGTTCGCGTCGACGGCGACGCCCTGGCAGCCCTGGAGGTCACGGGCGAGGATCGCCCAGCCGCACTCGGGGGCGAACTTCTCGTCGACCTTCACCTCGGACCGGAACGTGCCCTTGGCGTCCAGGGTCGAGATGTTCCAGGCCTTCTTCGCCTCGTTGGTCATGTAGACCACGAGCGGGTCGACGGAGTACATCCGCTGGACCGACCAGCCCTTCTTGACCGGCTGGGTCCACTTGACCCTGCCGGTGGCCGGCTCCAGCTCCGAGATCTCGTCGTGCTCGTTGCCGCCGCCGACCCCGCAGGAAGCCACCTCGACCAGCCGGTTCGTGCCGCCCGCGAACGCCGTCGGGAAGCAGGACGCGCCGTACTTCTTCTTGTCGTACAGCTTGTCGCCGCTGCCGAGGTCGTACGCCGTGCCCGACTGGGAGCGGCCCACCATCAGCGTCTTTCCACTGATCGTCAACTCGATGCTGAGCGCGGTGTCGAACAGGCCGCCGTCGGCGACGGTCGCGGTCCAGCCCTTGCGGCCCGTGTCGAGATCGATCTCCTGCAGCTGGTTGCACTTGGCCCGGTCGCTGGTGCCGTTCATGTACGCCACGACGACCTTGCCGTCGGCCGACCGGTCCGGAGTGACCGCGCAGATCTTCTGCGGGAACGTGATCGGGGCCCAGGCGGGGTCGCCGTCGGCCACCTTGTAGGCGAAGACCTGCTTGTACGCCGCCTTCACCGCGGTCCTGCCGGTGATCCACATGCCGGGTGCGTCGGCGCCGGACGCGGGGGCGTCGGGTGCCGACTTGTACCAGAGCACCTTGGCCTCGCCGGACTTGCGGCCCTCGTTGAGGTTCTCCGGGTCCGCACCGCCGTCGCCACTGCCGTCACCCGGGTCGACCGGGGTGTCGGTGCCGGAGGCCTTGGGGTCGTCGGACTGCTGGGCGACCGGCTTCTTGCCGTCGTCCCCGCCGCTGGTCACCGCGTACACGGTGCCGCCGACGACCAGCAGCCCGGCCACGGCCGCCGCGACGACCAGGCCGGGCTTCCCCTTGAACGGGCCGCCGCCCCCGCCCCCGGGCGGCGGAGTGACGCCGGGTGCGCCCGGGTACTGCGGCGGATAGCCGTAACCCGGCTGGGGCGGCTGCCCGTACGGCCCCGCCTGCTGCGGCTGACCGTAAGGGCCGGGCTGCTGCGGCTGACCGTAGGGACCAGGCTGCTGCGGCTGACCGTAGGGACCGGGCTGCGCATACGGTCCCGGCTGCTGCGGATAGCCGTATCCCGGCTGGGGCGGCTGGGCAGGAGGCGGAGGCGTGCCCTGGGGTGCACCGAAGCCGCCCTGAGCGGGCGGCTGTTGCGGGGCGCCGAAGCCACCACCCGCTGCCGGCTGGTCCTGCGGTGCGCCGAATCCGCCCTGCTGCGGCGGCTGACTGGGTGGCTGAGTCATCAGCGATCTTCCCCCGTTACTGATTTTTAGCCACGCCCCGAGGCTCCCGACGGGCCTCAGGCCGTTCTCAGACTGCTCTCAGACGGACCTTTCTATCACTCGGGACCGACAGGCCAAGGACCCTCGTCAGCCCCTGTTCCCAAGGAAGAACCGCGCCGTGATGCGGCCGTTACGCGCCTTCACGCTCCCTTCACGGGGCGCACGCAAGGGGGTTGCACGCGGGGGTGCGACGGGCGGGGGCGGCGCGGGGGTGGGTGGTGCGCGCCGTGGGGTGGCGCGCGTACGCGGCCGATTCACGCCGGTGGGTGGGGGTGGGCGCGCGCCACCACGGGTCGCGCGCCCACCGGAACGGCGCGCACGCGGAGTTGCGCGCCCACCAGCACGGCGCGCACGCCGAACTACGCGCCACCCGGGACCGCGCGCACCCCGAGTTGCGCGCCGCGGGCACCGCGCGCACGCCGAGTTGCCGCGCCGCCCGGCACCGCGCGCACGCCGTGCTACGCGTCCTCCGCCAGCTCCAGCCAGCGCATTTCCAGTTCCTCGCGCTCCCCGGCCAAGTCGCGCAGCTGAGCGTCGAGTTCGGCGACCTTGGCGAAGTCCGTGGCGTTCGCGGCGATCTGGTCGTGCAGCTTGGTCTCCTTCTCGGAGACGCGGTCCAGCTGACGTTCGATCTTCTGGAGCTCCTTCTTGGCGGCACGCTGGTCGGCGGCGCTCCGCTCGGCCGTGGGGGCCTTGGGGGCCACGACCGTGGCGGCGGTCGCCTCCTCCATGCGCTGCCGCCGCTCCAGGTACTCGTCGATGCCGCGCGGCAGCATCCGCAGGGTGGCGTCGCCGAGGAGGGCGAAGACGCGGTCGGTGGTCCGCTCGACGAAGAACCGGTCGTGGGAGATGACGATCATCGAGCCGGGCCAGCCGTCGAGAACGTCCTCCAGCTGGGTGAGGGTCTCGATGTCGAGGTCGTTGGTCGGCTCGTCGAGGAAGAGGACGTTCGGCTCGTCCATGAGCAGGCGCAGCAGTTGGAGGCGGCGACGCTCACCGCCGGAGAGGTCGCCGACCGGCGTCCACTGCTTCTCCTTGTTGAAGCCGAACGTCTCGCACAGCTGCCCGGCGGTCATCTCGCGCCCCTTGCCGAGATCGACGCGCTCGCGCACCTGCTGTACGGCCTCCAGGACCCGCGTGCTCGGGTCGAGCTCGGCGACCTCCTGGGAGAGGTAGGCGAGCTTGACGGTCCGGCCGACGGCGATCCGGCCGGCCGACGGCTGCTCCTCGCCCTCGGTACGCGCGGCCTCGGCCATGGCGCGCAGCAGCGAGGTCTTGCCGGCGCCGTTCACGCCGACCAGGCCGATGCGGTCGCCGGGCCCGAGCTGCCAGGTGACGTGCTTGAGCAGCACCTTGGGCCCGGCCTGGACGGTCACGTCCTCCAGGTCGAACACGGTCTTGCCGAGCCGGGAGGAGGCGAACTTCATCAGCTCGGAGCTGTCGCGCGGCGGCGGCACATCGGCGATCAGCTCGTTGGCGGCCTCGACCCGGAAGCGGGGCTTGGAGGTACGGGCGGGGGCACCCCGGCGCAGCCAGGCCAGCTCCTTGCGGACGAGGTTCTGCCGCTTGGTCTCCTCGGTGGCCGCGATCCGCTCGCGTTCCGCACGGGCGAAGACGTAGTCGGAGTAGCCGCCCTCGTACTCGTAGACGGCGCCGCGCTGCACGTCCCACATGCGGGTGCAGACCTGGTCGAGGAACCAGCGGTCGTGGGTGACGCAGACCAGCGCCGAGCGGCGCTCCCGCAGGTGCTTGGCCAGCCAGGCGATGCCCTCGACGTCGAGGTGGTTGGTGGGCTCGTCGAGGACGAGCAGGTCCTGCTCCTCGATGAGCAGCTTGGCGAGCGCGATCCGGCGCCGTTCGCCGCCGGACAGCGGCCCGATGACGGTGTCCAGGCCCTTGGGGAACCCGGGCAGGTCCAGGCCGCCGAAGAGGCCGGTGAGGACGTCCCGGACCTTGGCGTTGCCTGCCCACTCGTGGTCGGCCATGTCGCCGATGACCTCGTGCCGGACGGTGGCCGCCGGGTCGAGGGAGTCGTGCTGGGTGAGGACGCCGATGCGCAGTCCGCCGGAGTGCGTGACACGCCCGGTGTCGGCCTCCTCCAGCTTGGCGAGCATCCGGATGAGGGTGGTCTTGCCGTCGCCGTTGCGGCCCACCACGCCGATGCGGTCGCCCTCCGACACGCCGAGCGAGACGCCGTCCAGCAGGGCACGGGTGCCGTAGACCTTGCTGACGTTCTCGACATTGACCAGGTTGACGGCCATTTCACTCCTGCGCAGGGGGACGGTCAGCCTCCCAGCGTAATGCGCGCCGGGAGGCCGTCCCGCCGCGAGCTGTTTTCCGCCCGCCCGAGCGCGTACCTCGTCGAGGAGCTCGTACGCGCCCGGCTCGTACTCCGGCGTCACACGCCGGTGCGCGCGCCGATGTCGTGCGCCGTGGTGATCACCCGCGCGCCCGGCGCGGGCGCTGTCGCCGTGCGCACCGCGCGGCAGGTGCCGGAGGCGAGGAGCGCCTCGGACACCTTCTGCGCCGACGCGGTGTCGCGGACCAGGAACGCCGTCGTGGGCCCGGAGCCGGAGACCAGCGCGGTGAGGGCACCGGCCGTGCGCCCCGCGTCGAGCGTCTGCGCGAGCTCCGGGAAGAGGGAGAGCGCGGCGGGCTGGAGGTCGTTGGAGACGGCGGCGGCGAGCGCGTCCGGGTCGCCCTTGGCGAGCGCGTCGAGGAGATCGCGGGAGGCGACGGGCTCGGGAATGTCGAGGCCCTCGGCGAGCCGGTCGAACTCACGGAAGACGGCCGGGGTGGACAGCCCGCGATCGGCCATCGCGAACACCCAGTGGAAGGTGCCGCCGACCTCCAGGGCGGTGAGCCGTTCGCCGCGCCCGGTGCCGAGGGCGGCGCCGCCGACGAGGCTGAAGGGCACGTCACTGCCGAGATCGGCGCAGATGGCGAGGAGTTCGGCGCGCGAGGCGCCCGCGCGCCAGAGCTCGTTGCAGGCGAGCAGCGCGCCCGCCCCGTCCGCGCTCCCCCCGGCCATGCCACCGGCGACCGGGATGTCCTTGGCGATGTGGAGGTGCACGGCCGGGTCGATGCCCCGGCGCTCGGCGAGCGCGAGCGCGGCGCGCGCGGCGAGGTTGGTGCGGTCCAGCGGCACCTGGTCGGCGTCCGTGCCCTCGCAGGTGACGCTCAGCTCGTCGGCCGGCGTGACCGTGACCTCGTCGTAGAGGCCGACGGCGAGGAAGACGTTGGCCAGGTCGTGGAAGCCGTCGGGGCGGGCGGCGCCCACCGCGAGCTGGACATTGACCTTGGCGGGAACGCGTACCGTGACGCTCACTTGCCGGACTCCTCTGTCGGGGCCGCGGACCGCGGCGCGGCGGCCGTCTGATGCTGTGTCCCCTGCGGGGACGCGGCCTCGGCGATCCGCGCGAACTCCTCCACCGTCAGCGACTCCCCGCGCGCCTGCGGCGAGACCCCGGCGGCGACGAGGGCCGCCTCGGCGGCCGCCGCGGATCCGGCCCAGCCGGCGAGCGCCGCCCGCAGGGTCTTGCGCCGCTGTGCGAACGCCGCGTCGACGACCGCGAAGACCTCACGCCTGGACGCCGTCGTCTTCAGCGGCTCCGCGCGCCGGACCAGGGAGACGAGCCCGCTGTCCACGTTCGGGGCGGGCCAGAAGACGTTGCGGCCGATGGATCCGGCGCGCTTCACCTCGGCGTACCAGTTGGCCTTGACGGACGGCACGCCGTACACCTTCGAGCCGGGTGCGGCGGCGAGCCGGTCGGCGACCTCGGCCTGCACCATCACCAGCGTCCGCTCGATGCTCGGGAAGATGTCGAGCATGTGGAGGAGGACGGGGACGGCGACGTTGTAGGGGAGGTTCGCGACGAGCGCGGTGGGCGGGGGCCCAGGCAGTTCGGTGACGTGCATCGCGTCGGAGTGGACCAGCGCGAACCGGTCCGCGCGCGCCGGCATGCGCGCCGTGATCGTCGCGGGGAGGGCGCCCGCCAGGACGTCGTCGATCTCCACGGCGGTCACTCGGTCGGCGGCCTCCAGCAGCGCGAGGGTGAGGGACCCGAGTCCCGGGCCGACCTCGACGACGACGTCGTCCGGACGGACCTCCGCGGTGCGGACGATGCGGCGGACCGTGTTGGCGTCGATCACGAAGTTCTGGCCGCGCTGCTTGGTGGGGCGTACACCGAGCGCGGCCGCGAGTTCACGGATGTCGGCCGGACCGAGGAGGGCGTCGGGGAGGGGGCTGCTCACGGGACTAGGGTACGGGCCGCCGGGATCCCGCCCGCCGGTCACCCGTGCAGCCGTGCCCCGCAGTGCGGCCAGGGCGTGGAGCCGCGTTTCGTGTAGAGCTTCTTCGCACGGAACGTCTGCTCCTCGGCCGACGCGTCCTGCGGGCGCCCGCTGCCGCCGAGGCTGTGCCAGGTGTGAGTGTCGAACTGGTACAGCCCGCCGTACGTCCCGGAGGGGTCCACCGCGGCGGGGCGGCCGCCGGACTCACAGGCGGCGAGACCGTGCCAGTTCAGGCCGTCGGCGCCCTTCACGGAGTCCGGGTGCGGCTTGGTGCCGACCTTCACGAGCTGCGCGCGGGGCTCGCGGACCATCACGGACCGCTCGCGGCGCGGCTTCTGCCGGACCCCGTTGACGGTCCGCAGGTAGTAGGTGACCCGGCGCAGCCCGGGCCGCCCGGTCCGCTCGATCACCTCGGTGCCGTTGAACTCCGTGGGGTCCGGCGTCCGGCGCACCTCGAACGGGATGGCCTCCTCGTGCACTTCCTTGCCCTCCGTGACGCGCAGCACGGTCACCGTCTGCCCGTCGCGCGGGAAGCCGGCCTGCGGTACGGAGGTGGTGTCCTGGCCGTGGAGGGTGACCCCGGCCTCCTCGACGGCCTCGCGGACGGTCGCGGCGTTGGTGCGGATGGTGCGGGTTCTGCCGTCCGCGAGGATCGTGACTGTGCGCTCGGTGCGTACGTCGAGCGCGAGCCCGGCGCGGCCGATGTTCTGGGAGCGCGAGGCCGACAGGTACGCGCCCTCGGCCCGCACCCCCATCTGGGTGAGCGCCCCGTCGACGGTGCGCGCCGTCGTCCACACCTCGCGGCGCTGACCGTCCAGCGTGAGCCGCACGGGGCGCCCGTAGCGCACCGCGACCTCGTCCCCGCTGGCCAGCTCCGCGCCGCGGGCGGGCGCCACCACGTCGTGCGCCCCCACTCGTACGCCTTCGTCGGCGAGCAGTTCGGTCACGTCGTCCGCGAACGTGTGCAGGACGCGCGGCCGGCCGTCGACTGTCAACTCGATCGCCTTGTCCTTGGCGAGGAACGCGGTGGTGCCGCCGGCGAGGAAGGCGACGACCAGCGCCTGCGGCAGCAGGCGGCGCACGGCGGAATCCGGGCGCTGGATGTACCGCGCCTTCCGCCGGCGCGCGGCACGTCGGCCCGCCCCGGCGCGCACTCCCGGCTCGGGCGCCCCGCTCTGCGGCACGCGCCCGCCCTGACGCGGAAGCGCCGGCTCACCGGGCTCACCCGGCTCGCTCGCATACGCCTGCGCCTGCCCTGCCGCGGCGGCCCGCGCTCCCACCTCGGCCGAGATCTCGTACGCCGGCCGGTACGTGTCACCCCCGTAGGCGGCCACGCCGTATCCCTGCGTCACGGCGTCGTGCACGCCGGGCACCACGGGCGCGTCGTACACGCCGTGCTCTGCGTACGCGCCTTGCGCCCCGTGCGCGCCGCCCCCGCCGTGCGCCCCGGGCGCACCGTAGGGGTCGTACGCCTCAAAGGTCTCGTACTGCGATGTGCTCACGCCGACACGCTCCAGAAGGCCAGAGGGGTCCGGATCGGGCCCCCAGAACCTAGCGGAGCGTTGGTCACTCTCCAAAGCGGCACGACTACGCACGGTCGCGACCGGGCCCAAGCTGTGCCCGCGTGAGCGTTATACGTCAGTTATGATCGATGCACCCTCAGTAGTCGAAGGCGCGGGCCGTGTTCGCGCCCAGGGCCGTCGCCAGCGCGTCCTCGTCGATGCCCCGTACGGCGGCCATCGCACGCACCGTGACCGGAATGAGATACGGGGCGTTGGGCCGTCCGCGGTACGGCGCCGGGGTCAGGAAGGGCGCGTCGGTCTCCACCAGGACCAGTTCCAGCGGAGCGACGGCGAGCGCGTCCCGGAGGTTCTGGGCGTTCTTGAAGGTGACATTGCCGGCGAAGGACATGAAGTAGCCCTCGCGGGCGCACACCTCGGCCATCGCGGCGTCCCCGGAGTAGCAGTGGAACACCGTCCGCTCGGGGGCGCCCTCCTCCTTGAGGACGCGCAGCACGTCCGCGTGGGCGTCGCGGTCGTGGATGACGAGGGCCTTGCCGTGCCGCTTGGCGATCTCGATGTGGGCGCGGAAGGAGCGCTCCTGGGCGGCCTTGCCGTCGGGCCCGGTGCGGAAGTGGTCGAGGCCGGTCTCGCCGACCCCCTTCACCTGGGGCAGCGCGGCCAGCCGGTCGATCTCGGCGAGCGCCTCGTCCAGGGCCGCGTCCCCGCCGGCCGTGCGGGCGCCCTGCCGGGACCAGCCGTCGGGGTCGCCGTGGACGATGCGCGGGGCCTCGTTCGGGTGCAGGGCGACCGTCGCGTGGACGTTCGTGTGCGCGGCCGCCGTCTCGGCCGCCCACCGGGAGCCCTTGAGGTCGCAGCCGACCTGGACCACCGTCGCCACGCCCACCGAGGCGGCCTTCGCGAGACCTTCCTCGACCGTGCCGGACTGCATGTCGAGGTGGGTGTGGGAGTCGGCGACCGGTACCCGGAGGGGTTCCGGGAGCGGCGGTGCCGCGTTCTTGTCGGCCGCGGCTGTGGCGTTCGCGGAGGCGTTCGAAGGCATGCCCCGATCCTACGAAAGGGGCACGCCCCGCCGGACCCGCGCCCGGCTCAGCTCGCCTTGCGCTGGAATGGATGCAGGAGATCGGACAGGTGCCAGTGGTGGGACGCCTTGACCTGCGCGGGGGCCTCCGTCGCCGCCGCGGGTCCGGTCTCGGTCTCCTCGGCCACCTCGGCCAGGCCGCCCTGCACCGGTCGCCGGGACGACTGCTGGGCCGCACTGTGCACCGACGAGACCTGGCCCGCGCGCATGATCCGCAGGACGTGTCCATCGCAGTTCTGGCACGAGGGCCGGCTCAGCGGGGACGGGACGACCTGGCCGTTCGCCACATACATGACGAACTCGTGGTTCTCCGCGTCCGTGTGGTGCTCTATCTCGTACGACTGCTCCCAGCCGTGCCCGCATCGCATGCAGGCGAAGGAATACGACTCGTGAACGACGGCTGTGGCCGCACCGCGGAGGCCGGTCTGCCCTGCGATCTCACTCATGCCAGCTCCTCTTGTCCGCTGGACAAGCACCTCCGACCGCTGGGATTCCCCCCGGAATCCCATGAAGGTGAGGGACGGGTACGTCCCTGCTGACCAGTGGACGCCTTCACCGGCGCGAATGCGACGGGCCTGTCGAGTGTTGGATGCGATTTGGAGTCTGCTTGCCAAATCGGCCTTGTCGCGTAGGGCTGGGCTTTGCGTTTCCCGCCCTTGCTTTACCGTCCCGTGGGGCGCGCGCTCAGAGGAGAAGCGCCCCGCTCAGAGGACGCATCACCGCAGGTCAGAGGCGCATGCGCGGAGGAAGAGCGACGCGCTCGAGGATCAAGGGGCGCCCCCTCGCCGACTCCGGGTCCCGGGGCGCCCCGTCAGGGGCGCGGGGAACTGCCCGACCAGCCCCCGGCGACCCGCGCTCCCCTACACAGGAGCAACCACGACTACGGCGCCGAAAACGCCCTCACCCGTCGGCGCGCTTCGCCGCCACCACGGCGTCGAACACGATCCGCTTCGGGATCCCCGCCTCGACCGCCACCGCCGCGATCGCCTCCTTGCGGCGCTCGCCGGCCTCCTCGCGCACCCGCACCCGCCGGACGAGTTCCGCCGCGTCGAGTTCCTCGGGCCCGCGCTCGGGAGCGCCCTCGACGACGACGGTGATCTCGCCGCGCACCCCGTCGGCGGCCCACACCGCGAGCTCGGCCAGCGGACCGCGCCGTACCTCCTCGTACGTCTTGGTCAGCTCGCGGCAGACGGCGGCCCGCCGCTCGGCGCCGAAGACCTCGGCCATGGCGGCGAGGGTGTCGTCGAGGCGGTGCGGTGCCTCGAAGTAGACGAGGGTGCGGCGCTCCTCGGCGACCTCCTGGAGCCGGGAGCGGCGTTCGCCCGCCTTGCGCGGCAGGAAGCCCTCGAAGCAGAACCGGTCGACGGGCAGCCCGGACAGCGCGAGCGCGGTGAGCACGGCGGACGGCCCCGGGACCGCGGTGACGCGGATCTCCTTCTCCACAGCAGCCGCGACCAGCCGGTAGCCGGGGTCGGAGACGGAGGGCATCCCGGCGTCGGTGACGAGCAGCACGCGCGCGCCGCCGACAAGCTCCTCGACCAGCTCGGGCGTGCGGGCGGCCTCGTTGCCCTCGAAGTACGACACCACGCGTCCCTTGGGTGTCACGCCCAGCGCCTGCGTGAGCCACCGCAGCCGCCGGGTGTCCTCGGCCGCGATCACGTCGGCGCCGGTCAGTTCGGCCGCGAGCCGGGGCGGCGCGTCCGCGACGTCGCCGATGGGGGTGCCTGCGAGGACAAGGGTTCCAGTCACGCCTCCATCCTCGCAGCCGCCACCGACAGCACCGTCCCCGGCAACCTCGGCCGCCGATCGCAAAGGAACCCACCTCTAAGCCCCATTGCACGGGACTCACACAGAACGGTTCCCTACGATGGCGCGGTGACCAGTACCGCGTCCTCCACGGACACCCGGCAGGGCCAGGCAGCGCTCGACGAGCGGTCGACGTGGCAGCAGCGGCTGCGCCGATTCGGCTACACGGCGAGCCCGGCGCCCACGGCGCACACCACCGGCGGCAGAAGCGCCGCGGGCGCCGGCGCGAGCGCCGATGTCGTCGACCGCCTGGTCCCGCCGTACGCCGAGCCCAGCTCCCGGCTGTGGCTCGGCCTGGGCGTGCCCCCGGTGCTCGCCGAGCGGATCACGCGGTGGTCGGCCTGGGGCGGCCCGCTCCTGGTGACGCTGATGGCGGGCCTGCTGCGGTTCTGGAACCTGGGCAGCCCGAAGGCGGTGATATTCGACGAGACGTACTACGCGAAGGACGCGTGGGCGCTCGTCCACCGCGGTTTCGAGGTCAACTGGGACAAGAACGCCAACGATCTGATCCTGCAGGCGAACGGCCATGTCACGGTCCCGGCGGACGCGGCGTACGTCGTGCACCCGCCGGTCGGCAAGTACGTCATCGGGCTCGGGGAGCTGATCTTCGGCTTCGACCCGTTCGGCTGGCGCTTCATGACGGCGCTGCTGGGCACGCTGAGCGTGCTGCTGCTGTGCCGGATCGGGCGCCGGATGTTCCGTTCCACCTTCCTGGGCTGCCTGGCGGGCGGCCTGATGGCGGTGGACGGGCTGCACTTCGTGATGAGCCGCACCTCGCTGCTCGACGGCGTGCTGATGTTCTTCGTACTGGCGGCGTTCGGCTGCCTGGTCATCGACCGGGACAGGTCACGGCAGAGACTCGCGGCCGCGCTGCCGCCCGACGCGGACGGCCGGATCCGCCCCGACGCGCGCGTGGCCGACGCTTTCCGCTTCGGCTGGCGTCCCTGGCGCTGGGCGGCGGGTGTGCTGCTGGGCCTCGCGATCGGCACCAAGTGGAACGGCCTCTACATCATGGTCGCGTTCGGCCTGATGGCGGTGTTGTGGGACGTCGGCGCCCGCAAGGTGGCCGGTGCCCGGCACCCGTACAAGGCGGTCCTGAAGTACGACACGGGGATCACGTTCCTGGCGACGGTCCCGGTGGCTATCGCCGTCTACCTGACGTCCTGGATCGGCTGGATCCTGTCCCCGACCGACGGCAGCGGCGGCTACTTCCGCAACTGGGCGGCCACCGACGGCAAGGGCGGCGACTGGACGTTCCTGCCGGACTGGCTGCGCAGCCTGTGGCACTACGAGCACGAGGTGTACCTCTTCCACGTCGGCCTGTCGTCGCCGCACACCTACATGTCCAACCCGTGGTCCTGGCTGGTGCTGGGCCGCCCGGTGTCGTACTTCTACGAGTCGCCCTCCCCCGGCGCGGACGGCTGCCCGTCGGACGCCGGACAGAAGTGCGCGCGCGAGGTGCTGGCGATCGGCACGCCGCTGCTGTGGTGGGCGGCCTGCTTCGCGATCCTGTACATCCTGTGGCGGTGGGCGTTCCGCCGTGACTGGCGGGCCGGTGCCATCGCCTGTGGCATCGCGGCCGGTTACCTGCCCTGGTTCATGTACCAGGAGCGCACGATCTTCCTCTTCTACGCCGTCGTCTTCGTGCCGTTCCTGTGCCTGGCGGTGGCGATGATGATCGGCGCGATCATCGGCCCGCCGGGCTCCAGCGACACCCGCCGGCTGGTCGGCGCGTCCGGCGCCGGCGTACTCGTCCTGCTGATCGTCTGGAACTTCATCTATTTCTGGCCGCTGTACACGGGCACGGCGATCCCCATCGACTCCTGGCGCTCCCGGATGTGGCTGGACACGTGGGTCTAGCTGGGCAGAAACGTCACGAGGGCGCGGCACTCTGCCGCGCCCTCGTGGTCGTTGTTGGTCGTTGGCAGTTGTCCTGGGCCACCCTCGGACGGCCCGAGGACGGCCCAAGGACGGCCCGGCTCTGAACGCGAGCTGATTTGCAGCGGGCCAGCTCCACGCAGTCTGTGGATGAGCTGTATCTGTAAGTGATCCGAGTGGCGGCGGGAGTGACCCGCCGCCACTGATCACTGGGAGTCGTACGCCTTGACGCTCACGGCCGGACCGCCGGAATACCTGGCCACGGCAGTGGCGGCGGCACCGGTGACCTTGACGACCGCGCTGCCGCCACCCGGGACGAGGACCAGCCCTCCGATGGGAGTGACGGACACCGCCTGCTGCGTCTGGCCCTCCGCCGGCTGGTCGTAGACGAGGTAGGCCACACGTGTCGTCACCGGATAAGGGTTGATATTCGTCACGCGCACAGTGGTGAAGCGTCTGAACCTGCTCACCGTGCGTCCAGCGCTGTCCAGCTCCTGAACGGTCACAGGGTGCGCGCTGGCCCGGCTCTTGGCGGCGACGAGACGCTTGACGGTGACGCGAACGTCATAGACCTGGTGTTCACCGGCCCCCGAGAAACGCAGGATGTCGAGACCCGACCCGTACGGAACCACCAGACGGCCGCTGTCGCTGCCGTAGACGGTTCGGACATGCACCCTCGGCAGGGGGGCACCGTTCTGGTCGAGCGCGGTGAACGCCAGTACGGGGACGACCGACTCCTTGTTCGTGTTCCTTATGGCCAATGTCTGGCTGATGAAGTTGTCGCCCCCCTCGCGCTGATATGCGAACGACAGCGCGCTCTTGGCCGGCCTGGACGACCAGTGGGTCAAACCCGTCATGATCGCGGACAGCGACACCACAACCACCCAGCCCGCGATCAGAGTCTGTCTTCGTTCCACGTTCGCCTCTCCCCAGCATGCGACTGAGCCCCCACCCCTGGAAGCGCCGTCGGATCCTAGCCCGACCAACTGCGCAATGATCAAGCCGATTAGATGAGCGGTGAACGTGCCCCGCCTTCACCGGCATGCGACGCAGGGCACGCCCTCTCACCCGGCCCCCGCCGACAGTCACGGCCCACACACGGCCCAGAGTGGAGATCGTGCGCCCAGTCGGCGTGAAGTGCCTGTTCAGGTGCCTTGCCGACCGCGACGCGGTACCTTCATCTATTTCTGGCCGCTGCACACGGGCACGGCGATTCCCATCGACTCCTGGCGTTCACGTATGTGGCTCGATACCTGGGTATGAGCCACATCCCTGATTTCCGTTCAGACAACAATTAGTCAACATCTGACACAGGGCCCTCACGTCCGCCTAGAGTGCGCACCACAGCCAGCTTTTGAACGCGTTCACAAAATGCGGCAAAAGCTCACGGGGAGGGGATTCGCACCATGCGCAAGGGGGTCAAGGCGGCCATAGTCGGCAGCGTCTGCACCGTGATGGTGGGCGGAGCCGCATACGGCGCCTACAACGTGCTGTCGGCGGTGCGGGGCGACGGCGGCGGCACACCGGCCGCACGGACCGGACCGCCCACCGCGGACGAGATCAGGGACACCACGGGCAAGTTCTTCGCGGCCTGGGAGAAGGGCCAGTCGGTGACCGCGGCGTCGTACACGAACGACTCCGCCGACGCCGAACCGGTGCTCACCTCCTTCAGCGCCACCGCGCACATCAAGGACGTGCGCATCACGCCCGGCAAGGTGACCGGAGCCACCGTCCCATTCAGCGTGAAGGGGACGGTGTCCTACGACGGGAAGTCGAAGCCGCTCACCTACCGGAGCACGCTGCGGGTCGTGCGCGGCGAGACCACGCACCGCGCGCTCGTCGACTGGCAGCCGTCCGTGGTCCATCCGCAGCTCAGACGCGGCGACACGCTGGCCACCGGCGAGGCGGCGAGCCCGCCGATCGAGGCCGTCGACCGCAACGGCACGGTCCTCAGCAAGGACAAGTACCCGTCCCTGGGCCCGATCCTGGACGAGCTGCGCAGCCGCTACGGCGACAAGGCGGGCGGCACCCCGGGCGTGGAACTGGTGATCCAGCACGCGTCCCAGGAGTCCGCCGACACCACGCTGCTGACCCTCGCGGCGGGCAGGGCGGGCAGGCTGCGCACGACGCTCGACGCGCGCGTGCAGGCCGCCGCCGAGACCGCGGTGACGAAGTACGCCGAGTCGTCGGTGGTGGCCGTCAAGCCCAGCACCGGCGAGGTGCTCGCGGTCGCCAACCACCGTGAGGACGGCTTCAACGCGGCCTTCCTCGGCGAGCTGGCGCCCGGCTCCACCATGAAGATCATCAGCGCGGCCACCCTTATCGACACCGGGATCACCACGATGAACGGCCCGGCGCCCTGCCCGCCGACCGCGACCTGGCAGAGCCAGACCTTCAGCAACCTCAAGGGACTTCAGCCGGACCTGAAGGCCACCCTCTCGGACAGCTTCGCGCGGTCCTGCAACACGGCGTTCGTGAAGTACGCGGACTCCGTCCAGGTCGACTCGCTCACCAAGGAGGCCGAGGACCGCTTCGGGCTCGGGCGCAACGACTGGAAGGTCGGCATTCCGAGCTTCGACGGCCGTGTCCCCGCCTCCGGCGGCCCGGACACCGCGGCCAACCTCATCGGCCAGGGCCAGGTGCAGATGAGCCCGCTGAACATGGCATCGGTGACGGCGACCGCGATGACGGGAACCTTCCGGCAGCCGGTGCTCGTTTCTCAGAAGCTGGACGGCCGTGAAGTGGCCACCGCGAAGGGCCTGTCGGCGAACACGGTCGGCCAGCTGCGCTCCATGATGAACCGCACCGCCACCAGCGGCACCGCGGCCGGTGTGATGAGCGGGCTGCACGGCAGCATCGGCGCCAAGACGGGTTCGGCGGAGGTCGACGGGCAGTCCAAGTCGAACAGCTGGTTCGCCGGCTACCGCGACGACGTCGCGGCCGCAGCCATGACCCAGGACGGCGGTCACGGCATCGACGCGGCCGGTCCGATTGTCGCGAGTGTGCTACGGATCGGTGGCTGAAGTCACTCCCACAGGGCGGGACTCTAGGCTGTTGCAGTCGTTGGGGAGCGTGAGGGCTACGGGGCGGCGGGGGCCCTGGGGAAGTGCGCGGAGGAACTGAACTGTGGGCAAGAGAAGGCGCGTCGTCGAACGGCGGAAGAAGAGACCCGCCGTCATCGGTGGGATGATCGCCGTCGTGGTCGGCGGCGCCGGCTTGGGCCTCTACGCGCTGTACGGCGGCGGAGCGGCCGACGCGGCGTCGAAGGCGTCGGCCGCCAAGCCCGTCAAGACCGGGCCGTTGTCGGCGACCGAGGTGCAGACGACGGCGCGGACCTTCCTGACGTCCTGGCAGCAGGGCAAGGTCCCGCAGGCCGCCGCCGTCACGGACGACGCCGAGGCCTGCGTCAGGCTGCTCACCGGCTACGCCAAGGACGCCCACGTCAAGGACGTCACGCTCACCGAGGGCACGCGCACCGGAGCCAAGGTCCCGTTCTCGGTGAAGGCGACGGTGTCGTACAAGGGCGTCAGCAAGCCGCTGTCGTACGACTCCTCGTTCAGCGTCGTGCGGCGCGCCGGTGACGGCAAGCCGGTGGTCGACTGGCACGCCGCGGTCGTCCACCCGGACCTCGCGGACGGCGACACCCTCACCACCGGCGCGTCCGGTACTCCGCCCATCAAGGCCCTGGACCGCGACGGCGGGGAGATCACCACCGCCAAGTACCCGTCGCTGGGCACGGTCCTGGACGGGCTGCGGGAGAAGTTCGGCAAGAAGGCCGGCGGCAAGGCGGGCGTCGAACTGCGCGTGGTGCGCGGCAAGGCGTCCGAGAAGGCGAAGCTGTCCGACAAGACCCTCCTGGAGCTCAGCAAGGGCACGCCGGGCACGGTGAGGACGACGCTCAGCCCGACCCTCCAGGCGGCCGCCGAGAAGCAGGTCACCACGCAGAAGAACGCCTCGGTCGTCGTGATGCGTCCGTCGACCGGCGAGATCTACGCCGTGGCCAACTCCAGCCACGGCTTCAACGTGGCCTTCCAGGGCTCGCTGGCCCCCGGCTCCACGATGAAGATCGTCACCTCGACGATGCTGTTCGAGAAGGGGCTCATCACCCCGGACGCCTCCCACCCCTGCCCGAAGACCTACAAGCTGGCCGGGTGGACGTTCCACAACGACGACGACTCCGAGATCAAGAAGGGCACGTTCAAGCTGGCCTTCGGGGCGTCCTGCAACAACGCCTTCATCAACTTCGCGCCCAAGCTGTCCAACAGCGACCTGACGACCGAGGCGCAGCAGGTCTACGGCCTCGGTATGAACAACTGGGCCATCGGCGTCCCGACCTTCGACGGCTCGGTCCCGGTGCAGAGCGGCGCGCAGATGGGCGCCTCGCTGATCGGGCAGGGCGGGGTGCGGATGAACCCGCTGAACATGGCGTCGGTGGCGTCCACCGTCGAGACCGGCGTCTTCCACCAGCCGTACCTGGTCTCCCCCTCGGTCGACAACCGGACCGTCGCCAAGGCCTCGCGCACGATGTCCGCGAAGACGCAGTCCGAGCTGAAGGAGGTCAT
Organism: Streptomyces sp. NPDC007157; assembly: GCF_040634235.1. Classification (NCBI taxonomy): domain Bacteria; kingdom Bacillati; phylum Actinomycetota; class Actinomycetes; order Kitasatosporales; family Streptomycetaceae; genus Streptomyces; species Streptomyces sp. NPDC007157. The sequence continues at coordinate 65,930 of NZ_JBEYFE010000020.1, read as the reverse complement.
GCAGTACACGGCGGCGTACGGCACGGCCGCCAAGGCGATGGCCGGTCTCGGCCCGGACTACGGCGCCAAGACGGGCTCGGCGGAGGTCGACGGGCAGAAGAAGCCGAACGGCTGGTTCACGGCGTACAAGGGCGATCTGGTGGGCGCGGGCGTGGTCCAGGCCGGCGGCCACGGCGGCGACACGGCCGGGCCGATCGTGGCGGCGCTGCTGAAGCTGGGGTCGTCGCTGTAGGCGGCGCTAGCCGGCCACAGGGGTGCTCATGTAGGTGCGCCTGAGGAAGCGCAGCAGCGCCTTCGACTCGAACTGCACCACCGCCGTGCCGTGGTCGGAGTGGAACTCCACCACGGCCTGCACCCGCCCCAGCGGCCACACCCGTACGTCACCGCACTCCGCCGGCGCCCTGAGTCCCTGCTCCAGCAGCGCGCGCGAGAACGTCCATTCGTCCGTCCCGGGCAGGCCCACCCGCACCGATCGCGGATCGGCATCGGGGTCATAGCGCAGGACGACGGGCACCGCACCCGGGTCCTCCCGCGCGTCCTCGTCCGTGACGATGTGGGCTCGCGCATACTGCTCGACTACAGACATCGGACTGCCCTTTACGCTCCGTTACCTTTGCGAAAGCTGTGCATCCGCTTCTTATCCAAATGTCGCACATTTTCCTGATTGCGCTTGTGGAGACCGTGACATCTCATGCGACTCCTCGGTACACCTCCACATGCTTCGGCCCGCCTCGGTGTGCGATACACAACTCTCTCGCTCTTGCAAAAGCTTCGCAACAACACCTTAAAATCGAACCGTGCATGTACCTGACGGATTCATCGACGCCCCCACCTCCGCGGTCACCGCGGTGGTCGCGACCGGTGCCCTCGCAGTGAGCCTGCGCGGCGCCCGCCGTGAACTCGACGAGCGCACCGCGCCGCTCGCCGGCCTGGTGGCGGCGTTCATCTTCGCCGTACAGATGCTCAACTTCCCCGTCGCGGCCGGAACAAGCGGGCATCTCCTGGGCGGAGCGCTGGCCGCGATACTCGTCGGCCCGTACACCGGCGTCCTGTGCGTCTCCGTGGTGCTGCTGATGCAGGGCATCCTGTTCGCGGACGGCGGCCTGACCGCGCTCGGCGTCAACATCACCGACATGGCGATCGTGACGACCGTCGTCGCGTACGCCGTCTTCCGGGGTCTGCTGAAGGTCCTGCCGCGCACTCGGCGTTCGGTGACCGCCGCCTCCTTCGTCGCCGCCCTGCTCTCCGTCCCGGCCGCCTCCGTCGCCTTCACCCTCCTCTACGCGATCGGCGGAACCACCGACGTGTCGATCGGCAAGGTGGCCACGGCCATGATCGGCGTGCACGTCCTCATCGGCGTCGGCGAGGCCGCGATCACCGCGCTCACGGTCGGTGCGGTCATCGCGGTGCGCCCGGACCTGGTGTACGGGGCGCGCGAGCTGCGGCAGGGGCTGAAGTTGCGCGTGAACGGCGTGCTGGTGGACGCGCCGCCGTCGCGGTCGGCGCCCACGGCGCCCGTGGCGGCGCGCACCTCGCGGCGCGCGCTGTGGATCACGGGACTCGCCACCTCTCTGGTCCTCGCCGGCTTCGTCAGCTTCTACGCCTCCGCCGACCCGGACGGTCTGGAGAAGGTCGCCCATGACAAGGGCATCGACGTGAAGGCGCAGGAGCACGCGGCCGCCGACTCCCCGCTCGCCGACTACGGCGTCAAGGACGTCTCCGACGCCCGTCTCTCCGGCGGTCTCGCGGGCGTCATCGGCGTCGGCGTGACCGTCGTCGCCGGTAGCACGGTGTTCTGGGCGGTACGCAGGCGCCGGGGCGCGGAATCGCCGTCCGAGGCGCTCTGACATGGGCGCCGGGCACACCCACAGGCTCTACCGGCACGCGCACTCCCCCGTGCACGCGCTCCCCCCGCACACCAAGCTCGCCGCCGCCTTCGCCTTCGTGGTCGTCGTGGTCTCGACACCGCGCACGGCGATGTGGGCGTTCGCCCTGTACGCCGTGCTCCTCGCGGGCGTCGCGCACCACGCTCGCGTGCCCGCTTCCTTCGTCCTGCGCCGGCTGCTGATCGAGGTGCCGTTCGTCGCCTTCGCGGTGCTGATGCCGTTCGTGGCGGAGGGCGAGCGGGTCGGCGTCCTCGGCCTCTCGCTCAGCGTGAACGGCCTGTGGGGCGCCTGGAACGTGCTCGCCAAGGGCACCCTCGGTGTCGCGGCCTCCGTGCTCCTCGCGGCCACCACGGAGCTGCGCGAACTGCTCCTCGGGCTCCAGAGGCTGAAGCTCCCCCCACTGCTCGTCCAGATCGCCTCCTTCATGATCCGCTACGGCGATGTCATCACCGACGAGATGCGCCGGATGCGGATCGCGCGGGAGTCGCGGGGCTTCGAGGCGCGGGGCGTGCGCCACTGGGGCGTGCTCGCGAAGTCCGCCGGCGCGCTGTTCATCCGCTCCTACGAGCGCGGGGAGCGCGTCCACCTGGCCATGGTGAGCCGCGGCTACGCCGGTTCGATGCCGGTCATCGACGAGGTGACCGCGTCCCGGGCGCAGTGGTCCCACGCCCTCGCGCTGCCCTTGTCCGCCCTTGTCGTCTGCGTGTTGGGATGGGCCCTGTGACTGCTTCCCTGGAGGTCTCCGGCCTCGCCTTCGCCTACCCCGACGGGCACCAGGCCCTGTTCGGCGTCGACTTCACCGTCACGCGCGGCGAGCGGGTCGCGCTGCTCGGGCCGAACGGCGCCGGCAAGACCACCCTCGTGCTGCACCTCAACGGCATCCTGAGCGGCGGCACGGGCACGGTGACGGTCGCCGGACTGCCGGTCGGCAAGCGGCACATGGCGGAGATCCGGCGCCGGGTCGGCATCGTCTTCCAGGACCCGGACGACCAGCTGTTCATGCCGACGGTCCGCGAGGACGTGGCGTTCGGACCGGCGGCGGCCGGGCTGAAGGGCGCCGAACTCGACGCGCGCGTGCGTACCGCCCTGGAACGGGTCGGCATGGCCGACTTCGCCGAACGCCCGCCGCACCACCTCTCCTTCGGCCAGCGCCGCCGGGTGGCCGTCGCCACCGTCCTCGCCATGGAACCGGAGATCCTCGTCCTCGACGAGCCCTCCTCCAACCTCGATCCGGCCTCCCGCCGCGAACTCGCCGACATCCTGCGCTCCCTGGACGTCACGGTCCTCATGGTCACCCACGACCTGCCCTACGCCCTGGAGCTGTGCCCGCGCTCCCTGATCCTCAGCGACGGCACGATCGCCGCCGACGGCCCCACCGGGGAACTCCTCTCCGACGACGCCCTGATGCGCGCCCACCGGCTGGAACTGCCGTTCGGCTTCGACCCGCGCGCGGCGACGGCGGGACGCGGCGGCGCCTGACGCGTTTCCCTGACGACCGTCCCGCGCGTCCTCGCGTCCGTGACAATGGGCGGGTGACGCATCAAGAGGACACGGGGCCGCTACGGCTGGACGACCAGCTGTGCTTCGCGCTGTACGCCGCGCAGCGCGCCGTGACCGCCGCCTACCGCCCGCTCCTCGACGACCTCGGGCTCACCTACCCGCAGTACCTGGTGCTGCTCGTCCTGTGGGAGCGGGGCGAGACCACGGTGAAGGAACTGGCCGGCGCGCTCCGCCTCGACTACGGCACGGTGTCGCCGCTGCTGAAGCGGCTGGAGGCGGCGGGTCTGGTGCACAGGGAGCGCTCGGAGCGGGACGAGCGCTCGGTGCTCGTCGCGTGCACCGAGCGCGCGGAGGAACTGCGGGAGCGCGCGGCGCGCGTGCCCGGCGCCCTGCTCACGACGACGGGACTCGACGGCGCGGAGGTCGCACGATTGCGCGAGGAGTTGCGGGCGCTCGCGGACCGCGCGAACCGGGCGGCCCCGCGCCCCGCATAGCAGCGCTCGCGCCCGGCGCGCGCCCCGACATCGCGCGCCCCACCTCCACTCTCACCGCTCTCCGCCCCCCTGTTACCCACGGTTTCCACCCCCTGGTAATCCGAAGACTTCCTACCGCTCGGTACCTTGTGCACGATGTACTTGCACACCATCGTGTTGCCCACCATCGTTTCCGCCCTGGGGGAGGTCCCGCCGTGACCGAAGGCGCCACCGTCGACACCCGTCCGACGAAGATCATGTATGTCGCGGAGGCGACCGCACACGGCGGCCGGGACGGGTATGTGACCAGCCAGGACGGTCAGATCGACCTCAAGGTCGCGATGCCTCCGGCGCTGGGCGGCGACGGCAACGGCACCAACCCGGAGCAGCTGTTCGCGGCGGGCTACAGCTCCTGCTTCCACAACGCGCTGATCCTGGTCGGCAACCGCGCGGGCTACGACCTGACCGGCTCCACGGTCGCCGCGAAGGTCGGCATCGGCCCCAACAGGAGTCGCGGTTACGGTCTCGCCGTCGCGCTCAGTGTCTCGCTCCCGGTCCTGGACGCGGACGTCGCCGCGAAGCTGGTGGACGCCGCCCACGAGGTGTGCCCGTACTCCAACGCGACCCGCGACAACATCGACGTGACGATCGTGCTCGGCTGACCGGACGCCCCTCCCACTCAGCCGCACCCCACTGAGGCACAGCTCACGCCCGTACCGCCCCGGTACCCAGGAATCGCAGGCCCCGCGGGTGCGTTGCGCCCAAGGGTGCAGGCGATCAGAAGGGATGTGGCGGGCGTGGACGTGAACGGCACTGTGGCCGAGGGCTTCGAGCCGGTCAGGGACGCGTTCGCGAAGAACTTCGAGCTGCTCGGGGACCGGGGCGCGGCGGTCGCCGTGTACCGGGACGGGCACCGGGTCGTCGACCTGTGGGGCGGTGCCCGGGACTTCGACGGGGACGCCGGCGAGGCACCCTGGGAGCACGGCACCGCCCAGATCGTGCGCTCGGCCACCAAGGGCGTCGCCGCCGCCGTACTGCTGCTTCTGCGGCAGCGCGGGGAGCTGGACCTGGACGCCCCGGTGGGTGACCTCTGGCCGGAGTTCAAGGCGGCCGGCAAGGAGCGGACGCTGGTGCGGCACCTGCTCGCGCACCGCGCGGGCGTACCGGTGCTGGACCGGCCGCTCACGCCGGAGGAGGCCGCCGACCCCGATCTGGGCGCGGCCGCGGTCGCGGCGCAGGCGCCGGTGTGGGAGCCGGGCACCGATCACGGCTATCACGCGCAGACCTACAGCTGGCTCACCGGTGAGCTGGTGCGGCGGGTGACCGGGCGGAGTGTCGGCGAGTGGATCTCGGACGAGATCGCCGGACCGGTCGGTGCCGAGCTGTGGCTCGGGCTGCCGGAGGCGGAGCACGCGCGCGTGGGGCGGGTCGGGCCCGTCGAGGCCCCGGAGACCGCCGGCGCGCTGCGGACCCGGCCCAAGCGGGCCGTCTCCGAGGCGTACGCCGACTCCGGGTCGCTGACCCGCCGGGCGTTCGGCGCGATCAGCCCGCTCCCGGACGAGAACGACCCCGCCTACCGCGCGGCCGCCCTGCCCGCCTCCAACGGCATCGCCACCGCCGACGGCCTGGCCCGCTTCTACGCCTCCCTCATCGGCGAGGTCGACGGCGGCAAGCGGCTGTTCGCGGCGGAGACCGTGGAGCTGGCCCGCGCCGAGCAGTCGGCGGGGCCGGACCGGGTACTGGTCGTCTCCACCCGCTTCGGGCTCGGCTACATGCTGCACGGCAGCGCGTCCCCGCTGCTCTCCCCCGCGTCCTTCGGCCACCCGGGCCGCGGCGGCGCGCTCGGCTTCGCCGACCCCGAGTCGGGCATCGCCTTCGGCTATGTCACCAACGGCTTCCGCAAGAGCGTGACGGCGGACGCGCGGGCGCAGGCGCTGGTGCGGGCGGTGCGCACGGCGCTGGCGTAACCACCGCCGCACGCACCCCGGCGCGCCCGTGTACGCGACTCACCACCCGCGCCCGCGCTTCAGCGCCGTGCGCGCCGCGAGTGCACGCCCTGCACGCCCGGCGCGCGCCAACCCCACACGCCCCGCGCGAGCACGCCCACGCCCGCGCGCCCGCGCTTCCTCACACGTTGATCGGATGCGAGTGCCGCCCGGAGTCCGCGTCGATCTCGCCGTGCGCCTTGCTCAGCAACTGCATGGCCAGCTCGTTCATAGCGCGGGCTCCCGCGATCTCCTCCCCGACTCTGGGCTGGTTGCTGTCGGATTCATGACGGCTCGCATGACCGTGCGCGCGTATCTCGGTGCCGTCGGGCAGACGCACCATGGCGACCGCGCGCGTGTGCGTGTCGTCCTCCAGGAACTCCAGCTCGACGTGCCATCCCACCACGGTTTGCATCATGGGGACCACCTCCGCAATCGCTGCTTCCAGGGTGCTCCCTCGGGGCCCCGCCCGTCACGTCGGCGCCGGACCGTGCCGCCCCCGCGCGCGCGGGTCACTTGTCGTCGAAGCTCGCGAAGTACGCGGCGGCCATGTCCTCGTCGGCGTGCCCCTGGGCGGCGGCGCGGGCGAAGCGTTCGGCGGCCGCCTCGGCGACATCGAGGCGCACGCCGTGGCTCGCGCCGGCGGCGACGATCAGCCGGGCGTCCTTCCCGGCGGTGTCCACGGCGAAGGACGGCGGGGTCAGTCCGCCGTCGAGGATCAGCCCGGCCTTGGCCCGCAGATAGCCCATGTCGAGCGGGCCGCCCGCGATCAGGTCGAAGAAGTCGTGCGGGTCGACGTCGAGGCCCTGGGCGAGGGCCACCACCTCGCCGGTCGCCGCCGTCACCGCGAGGACCCAGCTGTTGGCGACCAGCTTGAGCCGGGTCGCGGCGGCCGAGGACCCGTCGTCGCCGGTCCACAGCGTGCGGGCGCCGATCGCGTCGAAGACCGGCGTGACCGTCTCCCGGCCCTGTTCGGGCCCCGCGGCCAGGACGGTGAGCTGTCCGGCCTCGGCGGGCTGGCGGGTGCCGAGGACCGGGGCGTCGTAGAAGACCAGGCCGTGCTCGCGGGCGAAGGCGGCCAGTTCGGGGATCTGGTCGAGTCCCGCGGTGGTGGACTGTACCCAGACGGCCCCGGGCCGCAGCACGCCGGCGGCCTCGCGGACCGCCTCCAGGGCGGTAGCGCCGTCGTACAGCATGGTCAGCACGACGTCGGCGCCCTCGACGGCCTCGGCGGGGGTGTCGGTGACCTGGGCGCCGTCGGCGGCGAGGGGTTCGGCCTTGGCACGGGTGCGGTTCCAGGCGCGGACGGTGTGCCCGGCCTTCAGGAGGTTGCGGGCCATCGCGGCGCCCATGATGCCGGTGCCCAGAAAAGCCACGGTCGGCTTGTCGGTCATGACGTCTCCCTGTCCTCGTACGTTCCGCAGCAAGCTTGGCGCATGGCGCGGCGGCCTGCGCGCGGCAGCCGTCCCGGGACCGGGGAGGGGGCGTGCGGGGCCCGGCCAAGGGCCCCGCACATGACCGCGTGGTGGGGCTGTCAGCCGTCGTTCTCCGAGGACGGGAGGTAGGCGCCCGGTACGTCGTCCGGCGTGTAGATCTTCTTGTCGCCGGGGTACGGCTTGGTCCAGTTGTGGGTCTGGTACCACGTGTAGCGGTTCATCTGGGTGGGGTTGGCGTAGTCGGGCACGGCGTTCGGGCCGGTCAGCCGCTGGTGCGAGGCCCAGGTCCGCCACTGTGCCGCAAGCGTCTTCTCGGCGGCCGGTACGGAGACGGTCGTGGGCGCGGCCGCCGCGTCGGTGTCCTGGGCTGCCGGGGTGTCCGAGCCGCAGGACGGCTGGGGGTTCACCCCGAGGGTCAGGGAGGTCCGGTTGGGGACCGCCGTGAACGGCGTGTCGTCCGCCTTGCGGGTGAACGCCCCGTACATGGGCGTGGCCGCGCTGTCGAGCTGGTTCATCGGGTGGATCCCGAGGATCTGCTCGATGGTGCGGACCATGGTGATCTGCGAGTAGTAGTGGTCGTCGACCGTGCCGTGCTGGGCGTACGGGCTGATGACCTGGACCGGGGCGCGGTGGCCGTCGACGTGGTCGAGGCCGGCCTGGGAGTCGTCCTCGACGACGAAGATCGCCGAGTCCTTCCAGTACTTGCTGTGGGTGATCTCGTCGACCATCCGGCCGACCGCGAGGTCGTTGTCGGCGACCTCGGCGGCCGCGTTGGCCGGGCCGCCGGTGTGGTCGTTGGAGAACCAGAACATGTTCAGGTTCGCCGGGCCGCTCTTCTCGAAGTCCTGCTTCCAGATCTGCTCTTTGTAGATGTCCGGGACGTCGAGGTCGAACAGCGGGAAGCCCTGCACCGACACGTCGTTGAGCGAGGGGATCGCCGAGCCCGTCTTGATGGGGTAGGCGGTCTGGGCCCCGGTCGCGGCCATGTTCTTGCTGTCGCAGTACAGGTTCTGCCAGTTCGCGCCGGCCGGCTTGCTCTCGTACGACTGGAACTCGCCGAAGTCCTTGACCGACTTGCCGGCCGCCTGCGCGCCGGTCCAGATGAAGCCGGTCTTCTGGTGGCCGAGGACGTCGTTCTCGGTGTCGTAACTGCGGGTGTACTCGCCGGCCGACGACTCGGTGTACTCCGGGTTGTCGGACTGCATGAGCCAGTTGTGGCCCTCGGCGGAGTTGGTGCCGATGTCGTAGAAGTTGTCGTACAGCCCGAACTGCTGGGCCAGCGCGTGCTGGTTGGGCGTGACGTTCTCGCCGAACTGGGTGAGCGAGGAGTTGCCATCGCCCTGCGGGAGGTCGCCGAAGACCTGGTCGTAGGTGCGGTTCTCCTTGACGAGCAGGAAGACGTGCTTGATCGTCGAGGGGTCACCGATCCGCTTCGGGACCGGGACGGCCTTCTTGTGGCTGTTGCCCTTGGCGGTCTTGACCGAGCCGCCGGTCCAGCCGTTCTGCTTGAACACCTTGGCGGTCTCGGACCTGACGACCTGGTCGCTCGGCAGCGTGAACTGGGTCAGGCTCGACGTGGTGTCGTGCGTGTTGTGGCCGGCCGCGTCGGGGCGCAGGGCGTCGATGCCGCGGGTGTTGGCGACGACGACCTTCTTGCCGATGGCGGTGATGCCCGACGGGAAGTAGTCGGTGGGGAGCAGACCGACGTAACGGGCGGGCTGCTGCGGGGAGGTGTAGCGGTAGACGGCGACCGCGTTGGCGCGGCCGAGCGTGACCAGCAGGTGTCCGTCGTCGGTGAGCGTGACCGCGTTGGGCTCGTAGCCGACCGAGGCCTCGGGCCACGGCTGGGTGGCGATGGTCTGGACGACCTTGTCCTTGCGGGTGTCGATGACCGACACGTTGTTGTCGGCGGTGTTGGTGACGAACACCGCGCCCTTGCTCGCGTACACCGCGGTCGGGTGCAGGCCGACGGTGATGGTGCCGACGGCGGCGGACGGGTCGGCGGTGTCGATGACGCTGACCGTGCCGGTGGTGGAGGCGCCGGTCTTCGGATCGGCGACCACGTCGGTGCCGTAGGAGTTGATGGTGGTGTCGCCGGCCTCGGCCGGACGGCCGCCCTCGTTGCTGACGTAGAGCTTGCCGCCGACCAGGGCGAGACCGCGCGGGGCGTTGCCGACGGCCCAGGTCTGCTTGATCGTGCCGGTCGCCGCGTCGATCGCGACCACCTTGTTCTGGCCGTTGACCGCGGAGTACACGGTGGAGCCGTCCGCCGCGAACACCGCCGCGCCCACCAGCGCCTGCTTGGAGCCGTCGGCCGCGATCGGAACGGCCGTCGGGCCGCTGAGGGTGCCGTCCGCGTTGACGGTGAACCTGGTGTAGCCACCCGCCTGGCCCAGCCACAGCTGCTTGCCGTCGGGCGAGTAGGTCGGGCCTTCCTGACCGACGGCGCCGCTGCTGATGCGCAGGTCGTCCGCCGCGTTGGTGCCGACCTTCTGCTTCACCTGTCCGGTTGCCAGGTCCATGATCACCAGGGACGCGTCACCGTCGGCGACCGAGGCCGCGAGGTGGGTGCCGTCCGGGCTGACCGTCGACGACATGATCTTGCCGTCGTTGATGACGGTGCGGCTGCCGTACGGCTTGATGTACTGGTCGCTGGAGATGACCTGGCCGTTGGCGGTGGTCTGGCCGACCTGCTGGGTGCCGAACTGGTACGTGGAGGCGACCGCGGTGCCCGTGATGCCGAGGGCGACCGCGATGCCCGTCGTCACCAGCAGGGCGCGGCGGCCGACGTGCCGGCCGAAAACGTTGAGCTGTCTCTTCTCGCTGATCCGACGCTGGCGGGTTACCTGCACGGAACTGTTCCCTTCAGTGGGTTTCAAGCAGGTCGACGTTGCCGTCGAACTGCCAGAGCGGGTTCGGGGCGTCACCGGTCGACGTCCGTACGAGGAAGTAGCCGTTCACTTCCTTCGGACCGTCGCCGTCGGCCACGAACCGCCCGTCCGAGGTGATGTCGAGCTGGTAGACCGCCGTCCCCGTCACCGAGACGCCGGGGAGGTGCCAGCTCACCACGCAACGCCAGTCGTTCCCCGCGCCCTCCTGGGCGGCCTGGCCGTCGCTCTTGGTACACGCCGCCGTGGCCCCCAACTGCTTTTCGGTGACGGCGGGTCGATGGAGTTCCTGCGTCTGCAGGCGGTAGAGGTGCGCGAAGACCGTGGCGAGGGACTTCTGCACCTTGTCCTGTTCGATGCCGGAGCCCGTCGAGGGTGCGGCCACGGCGACCGCCCCGACGGAGACGGCGGTCAGCGCGGCCAGCGGCAGCACGCCGAGGGTGATCGCGCGGCGCCCGGAGCCGTCGTAGGCCGGATTGGTGAAGTCGCGCCGCACGAACAGCACATGGGCCAGTACGGTCGCCAGCACCGCCCACACCAGGCTGACCGCGACGGCGGTCAGCAGCGGGGCGAGCTGGACGGGACTGGTGAACAGGCCGTTCCAGGAGATGAAGGCGTAGGTGGGCAGGGCCAGGCGCACGGCGACAGGCAGCGGCAGCATCTGGGCGACCGACATCGCGAGGGCGACGATCGGGGGCAGCAGCAGGCCCATCGGGGAACGGCCCAGCGCGACCGACCCGAGCAGTCCGATCGCGGCGAGGGCGAGGGTCGGTGCGAGGGCCGCGATCCAGGAGAGCAGCACCCGGCCGGCCGCGTCCCCGGGCGACAGCAGATGCCCGTCCAGTCCCACCAGGGGCTGGTTGCCGACCGCCGCGAGTCCGCCGACCGCGCTGGAGACGGCCAGTCCGGCCACCAGCAGCAGGATGACGGTGAGGCTGGCCAGGGACTTCGCCACGAAGATCCGCGCGGGCGAGCGGACCGCCACCAGCAGATGGCGCCAAGTGCCGAGCCGGTCCTCGGAGGCGAACACGTCGCCGGCGACCACCGAGGTCAGCAGCGGCAGTGCCCAGGTGCCCGCGAAACCGAGCATCACCAGCGGTCCGGCCCAGCCCGTGGCGTGCATCCAGCGGCCGAAGAGCGTGTCGGAGGGGAGCGTGCTCTGCCCGCTCACCCCGGCGACGAAGAGCGCCGGCGCGATCCAGCAGGCGAGCACCAGCAGCCGGATCCGCCACTGGGAGACCAGCTTGACCAGTTCGAACCGGTAGCCGCGCGACACCGGCACGCGGCGGGCGGCGGGCGGGCGCCCGGCGACGGTGGTCGCGGTCATCGGCCGGCCTCCTCTTGTTCGGTGAGGGCGAGGAACGCGGCCTCCAGCGGCGATACGACGGGGGCGAGTTCGCGGACCGCGACGTCCGACCGCACGACCTTCGCGACGAGTTCGTCGAGGGCGGGCACCAGCGCGCGTACGACGAGCACGTCGGCGTCCTGTCGTACGCCGCTGTCGTCGACGATCCGGACGCCCGCCGTGCCGGCGGCGACCCGACGCGCGGCCTCGGGGTCGGAGGTGCGCAGCCGGTAGTCGAGTTCACGGTTCTCGGCGGCCAGCTTGTTCAGCGGGCCGGAGAAGACGACGCGTCCGGTGGCGAGGATGGTGACCTCGGAGCACAGGGCCTCCAGGTCGTCCATGCGGTGGCTGGAGAGCACCACGCCGGTTCCGTCGGCGGCGAGCCGGGTGAGGACGCCGTGCACATGTCTCTTGCCGGCCGGGTCCAGGCCGTTGGACGGTTCGTCGAGCACGAGCAGCCGAGGCCGGGTGAGCAGGGCGGCGGCGAGCCCGAGCCGCTGGCGCATGCCGAGGGAGAAGCCGCGGGTCCTGTCGTCGGCGACATCGGTGAGCCCGACCTCGCCGAGCACGCCGTCGATGCCCGCCGGCCCCGTGTCCAGGCCGCGGAGGGCCGCCAGCGCGGCGAGGTTCTGCCGGGCGGTGAGCGAGGGATAGAGACCGGGCGCGTCCACGAAGCCGGCGACACCGTCGGGGGCGGCGAGCGTCCGCTCGACCGGCGTCCCCAGGATCTCCAGCCGGCCGCCGTCGGCGACGGCCAGCCCCAGCAGCAGGCCGAGCAGTGTCGTCTTACCGGCGCCGTTCGGTCCGACCAGGCCGTGGATCTGACCTTGTGTCACATCCAGGTCGACACCGTCGAGTGCGACGATGTCACCGAAACACTTGGTGATCCCTCGGGCCCGGACAGCGTGGAGCGTGTCCATGAGTCCCCTGAGTCCCTTCTTCCGCAACTCGCAGGGACCTTACGGAGAACACACAACCCAGGCACAGGCGTTCGGTTGAACGCTCGAAGAACGGTTCGTCAAGGCAACGGCAAGTCCTGTGGCCGGAAACCGACTCGGCGCCGTGGCGGACGGTCACCCGGTGGGCTCGCGCGACCGCGGCGACCGGTGGGATCACCCGGTCGGATCACGCACGTCCACGACGGTGGCACCGGCGTGCTCGACCAGGGTGGCGGGCGGGATCGGGAAGACGGCGTGCGGGTCGCCCGCGGCGGCCCACACCACGTCGTGCCGCAGCAGCGCCCGGTCGGCGAGCACGCGCGTGCGGGTACGGTGCCCGAACGGCGGCACACCCCCGATGGCGTACCCGGTGGTCTCGCGTACGACGTCCGCCTTGGCCCGGGTGACCTTCTCCGCGCCGAGTTCCTTGCGCACCAGCTCCAGGTCGACGCGTGAGGCGCCGTCCATCAGCACCAGGACCGGCACCCCGTCGGCCGCGAAGATCAGCGACTTGCAGATCTCGCTGAGCTCGCAGCCGATCGCCGCGGCGGCCTCGGCGGCGGTACGGGTCGCGTCCGGGAACCGCCGGACCCGCGAGGTCAGTTCGCCGAGCCCCAGTTCCGCCAGGGCGGCGGCGAAACGAGGGTGGGCTCCGGGGCCCTGCGCGTCGGCGTCAGTGGCGGCTGTCGTCGTCATAGGGGGCACGCTAACCAAGTGGCCCAGCCGATGGCGAGCGGGTTAACGCCGGGGCGCCCGTGGTGGTGCGCGGGGGCGCCTGGGGTCGTGGTGCGCGCGGGCGCCTGTGGTCGTGGTGCGCGCGGGCCTGTGGCGCCGGATCGCGCAGGCGCCTGTGATCATGGCGCGCGGGCGCCCGAGGCCATGGCGCGCGCGGGCGCCCGAGGCCATGGCGCGCGCGGGCGCCCGAGGCCGTGGTGCGCGCGGGCGCGAAAAAGCCGGTGAGGGCGCCCCGTCCCCACGGACCCTCACCGGCGGTCTTTCACGAACCGTGTGTCAGGCGCGTACCAGCTCGCGGTCCTCGTCGTCCTTGCCCGAGTCGTCGCCGGCGTTCCTGTCGGACAGGCCGCGCAGGCCCTCGCCCTCGACGTCGACGTTGGGCAGCACACGGTCCAGCCACTTCGGCAGCCACCAGGCGCGCTTGCCGAGCAGGGCGAGCACGGCCGGGACGATCGCCATGCGGACGATGAACGCGTCGAAGAAGACGGCGATCGCGAGGCCGAAGCCGATCATCTTGATCATGGACTCGCTGGAGCCGATGAAGCCGGAGAAGACGGCCATCATGATGACGGCGGCGGCCGTGACGACCCGTGCGCCGTGCTTGAAGCCGGTGACGACGGCCTGGCTCGGCTTCTCGCCGTGGACGTACGCCTCCCGCATCCGGGTCACGAGGAACACCTCGTAGTCCATGGCGAGGCCGAAGACGACGCCCACCATGAAGATCGGCATCATCGACATGACCGGGCCGGTCTCCTCGACGCCGAGCAGGCCGGACAGCCAGCCCCACTGGAAGACCGCGACCACGGCGCCCAGGGCCGCCATCACGCTGAGCAGGAAGCCGAGGGCGGCCTTCAGCGGGACGAGGATCGAGCGGAAGACGACGATCAGCAGGAGGAAGGCGAGGCCGACGACCAGGACCAGGTAGGGGATCAGGGCGTCGTTGAGCTTCTGCGAGACGTCGATGTTCATCGCCGTCGAGCCGGTGACCAGGACCTTGGCGTCCGTGTCGGCGGTGATCTCGGTGCCCTGGTCGCGGATCGCGTGGACCAGGTCCTCGGTGGTGGTCGAGGACGGCTTGGACTTCGGGATGACGGTGATGGTCGCGGTGTCGCCGGCCTTGTTGGAGGCGGCCGGGGTCACCGTGACGACGTCCTTGAGGCCCTTGATCTCGTTGTCGACCTTGTTGAACGCGGCTTTCGGGTGGGCGCTGTCCTTGGCGTCGACGACGACCATGAGCGGGCCGTTGAAGCCGGGGCCGAAGCCGTCGGAGAGCAGGTCGTAGGCGCGGCGCTGGGTGGTCGAGGTGGGCTGGGAGCCGTCGTCGCCGAGACCGAGCTGCAGGGAGGACGCGGGGACCGCCGCCGCGCCGAGGCCGACGACGCCGAGCAGCAGGACGGCGACCGGGCGCCGTACGACGAAGCTCGCCCAGCGGGTGCCCATGTTGGGCTTGTCGGCGTGCTTCTTCTTCGCGCGGCCGCCGCCGAGCAGCTTGCTCTTCTCACCGGCGGGCTTGATCTTGCGGCCCGCGAAGCCGAGCAGCGCCGGGATGAGGGTGAGGGCGATCAGGACGGCGACGACGACCGTGCCCGCGGCGGCCACACCCATCTTGGTGAGCATCGGGATGTTGACGACGGAGAGTCCGACCAGGGCGATCACGACCGTCAGACCGGCGAAGACGACCGCCGATCCCGCCGTGCCGACCGCGCGGCCGGCGGCTTCCTCGCGTTCGCGGCCCTCGGCGAGTTCCGCGCGGTAGCGGGAGACGATGAACAGGGCGTAGTCGATGCCGACCGCGAGGCCGATCATCGTGGCCAGTGTGGAGGTGGTGGAGCCCAGGTCGAGGGCGCTGGCCAGGGCCGTGATCGTGGAGACGCCGATGCCGACGCCGATGATCGCGGTGAGCAGCGGGAACCCGGCCGCGAGCAGCGAGCCGAAGGTGATGACCAGGACGACCGCGGCGATGGCGATGCCGATGACCTCGCTGGAGCCGGTCTCGGGCGTGGCACTGAGCGCGTCGCCGCCGATCTCCACGGTCAGCCCGGCGTCCCGCGCGTCCTGCGCAGCCGCCTTCAGGGCGTCCCGTGAGGAGTCCTCCAGCTCCATGCCGGAGACCTTGTACCTGACCGAGGCGTACGCGATCCTGCCGTCCTTGCTGACGGCCTTGCCCTTGTAGGGGTCGGCGACCGAGTCGACCTCGGAGCCGCCGGACAGTTCCTTGACGGTCTTCTTGACGGTCGCCTTGTTGAGCTTGTCCGTCATCTTCTCGCCGGCGGGCGCCTTGAAGACCACGCGCGCGGTGGCGCCGTCGGAGCTGGTGCCCGGGAAGCGCTGGTCCAGCAGGTCGAAGGCCTTCTGGGCCTCGGTTCCGGGGATGGAGAAGGACGTGTTGCCGGCGGCGGGGGCACTGGCCGCGCCGACTCCCGCGAGGGTCAGCAGCGCCACCCATATGAGGGCGACGAAGTGCCGTCGCCTGAAGGCGAGCCGGCCCAGTTTGTAGAGAAACGTGGCCACGAGGGCGTACTCCCGGTCAGGTCGTGGGGTATTCAGGGCAGGGGTGATCAACCCGGCGGGTGGCAGGGGTGATCGGCCCGACGACGTGAGCGAAGGCGTCAGGTGGGCTGGCTGTGGGGAGGGGTCAGCCGGTGGTGGGGGCGCCGAGTGCGGGGAGCACCACGGCGTCGATGTACGACAGGATGAAGGCCTGGTCGGGCGGCTGCTCGTCGATCAGGGACCGGGCGGCGAACCCACCGATCATCATGTGCATCACGAAGTCGATCGCCGGGTTGTCCGCACGGACCTCGCCCCGGTCGATGGCACGCCGCAGCACCTGGTTGAAGTCGGCCATCTCGGGCCCGATCAGATGCTCCTTGAACGCTTCCAGGAGGTCCGGGTTGCCATGGACAGCCATGGCGAGACCTCGCATCAGCGCGGAGTTCTGCTCCATCTCGCAGTCGTCCGAGCGCAGCGTGAGGGCGTGCAGATCGCCCCGGAGCGAACCGGTGTCGATCTTGCCGAGACCCGCGCCCCCGGGCTTGGTGTGCCGTACGGCCTTGGCCACCAGTTCGGCCTTGCCGCCCCACTGGCGGTAGAGGGTGGCCTTGCTGGACTTGGTACGGGCGGCGACGGCGTCCATGGTGAGGGCGTCGTAGCCGACCTCACGGAGCAGGTCGAGAACGGCCTCGTACAGCTCGGTCTCGCGCTCGGGCGTGATCCGACTGCGACGCGCCGTTGCGACCTCAGCCATGCCACTCACCCTTCCCTGCTCCATCGGCACCCGGGTGCGTACATCCTGCACCTCGCTGCGTACATATTGAAGATACCCCGGGATCTAGAGAAACGAAACCGTTTCGTACGTGTGCTCCCTCACGTAAGTCCGCCACGCGCGCGTGCCCACGAGTTGCTGGCCCCCTCTACCCGGAAAAGCATGGGGAGGTGAGCTATCTGCGCCTGCCGCATCTCCACGGTGACCTGTTGTGCTTCGTGGCCGAGGACGACCTCTGGCTGACCTCGCTGGACGCCCCGGGCCGCGCCTGGCGGCTCACCGTCGACCGCACCAAGGTCGGCCATCCGCGCTTCTCGCCGGACGGTCGCCAGGTCGCGTACACGAGCTGGCGCAGTCTGGTGCCCGAGATCCACCTGGCCGACGTGGACGGCGGCCCGGGACGGCAACTGACGTACTGGGGCAGCGCCGACACCCAGGTGTGCGGCTGGACGCCGGAGGGCGACATCCTCGCGGTGGCCTCCCAAGGGCAGCCGTTCTCCTATTTCACCTGGGCCTACAAGGTGTCCCCCGACGGCGACCCGGGCCGCAAACTGCCCTGGGGGCCGGTCTCCGACATCCAGGTCGCCGACGTCGAGGGCGAGCGCAGGGCCCTGCTGCTCACCGGCACCCCGCCGCACGAGCCGGCCGGCTGGAAGCGCTACCGGGGCGGCGCCATGGGCCGGCTCTGGCTGCACGGGCAGCGGCTGCTCGCCGGCATCGACGGCCATCTGGACTCCCCGATGTTCGTCGCCGGCCGGATCGCCTTCCTCTCCGACCACGAGGGCGTCGGCAACCTCTACTCCTGCGCCTACGACGGCTCCGACCTGCGCCGCCACACCGACCACGACGCCTTCTACGCCCGGCACGCCGCCAGCGACGGCACCCGGGTGGTGTACCAGTGCGCGGGCGACCTGTGGCTCGTCGACGACCTCGGCCCGGACTCGGCGCCGCGCAGGCTGGACGTGCGGCTGTCCGGGCCGCGCGCCGGGCGCCGCCCCTACCAGGTGCCGGCCGCCCAGCACGTCGACGGCGTCTCCGTGGACGAGACGGGACGGGCCAGCGCCATCGTCGTACGCGGCAGCCTGTACTGGCTCACCCACCGCGACGGCCCGGCCCGCACCATCGCCGACACGCCGGGGGTAAGGGTGCGGCTCCCGGAGATGCTCGGCTCCACCGGGCAGATCGCGTACGTCACGGACGCCGGCGGCGAGGACGCGGTCGAGATCGCCCACCTGCCCCGGGCGAGCGGCGACCGCCCACCGCGCCGGCTGGCCTCCGGGAAGCTGGGCCGGGTCCTTGAACTGGTCTCCGACCCCCTGGGCGAGCGGCTGGCGGTGGCGGCGCACGACGGGCGGCTGCTGTTGATCGACGTGTCCGAGGATGTTGAGGACGACGGGGCGTCTGTTGATTCCATTGACGGTATTGACCATGTTGATGACGCCGCCCCCGCCGGCATTGATCCTGTTGACGGCGAGGGCTCCGACGACATGGTCACCGAGTTGATCCGGTCGATCAATGGTCCGGTCCGTGATCTGGCCTTCTCACCGGACGGGTCATGGTTGACCTGGTCGCATCCCGGCATCGGCCGTTCGCTGCGGCAGATCAAGATGGCCCGGATCAGCGACCGGCTCGTCATCGACGTCACCAACGGCCGCTTCGAGGACGAGAACCCGGTCTTCACCCGCGACGGCCGCTATCTCGCGTTCCTGTCCTGGCGCGGCTTCGACCCGGTGTACGACGTGCACACCGGCGACCTGTCCTTCCCGCTCGGCTGCCGCCCCTACCTGGTCCCGCTCTCCTCGGCGACCCCCTCCCCCTTCGCCCTCAGCCCCGACGGCCGCCCGGCAGCGGGCGGTCTGGACCCCGTCGAGGACGAGGAGCCCGGCGAGGGCGGCACGGTCACGGTCGAGGTGGAGGGACTGGAGAACCGGGTGACCCCGTTCCCGGTCACCGCCTCCAAGTACTCGGCGCTGTACCCGGTCGCGGGCGGCGGTCTGGTCTGGCTGCGCTGGCCGATCTCGGGCGCGCTGGGCGAGACCTTCGTCAATCCCGCCGACACCAGCGGCCGGCCGACCCTGGAGTACTTCAACATCACCAAGGCGAAGAAGTCCGAGCTCGTGGACCATCTGGACTGGTTCACGGTCAGCGGGGACGGCAGCCGTCTGGTCGTGGTCGACGAGGGCGAGCTGCGGGCCGTTCCGTCGACCGAGTCCGGCGACGCCGACTCGACCGTCTGGATCGACCTGCGCCGCATCCTGCACCAGGTCGACCCGCCCGCCGAGTGGCGGCAGGCGTACGCCGAGGCCGGCCGCCTCATCCGCGACTACTTCTGGGACCCCGGGATGTGCGGCATCGACTGGGACGGAGTGCTCGACCAGTACCGCCCGCTGGTCGAACGGGTCGCCTCCCCGGACGAGTTCGCCGACCTCCTGCGCGAGGTCCTCGGCGAACTGGGCACCTCGCACGCCTACGTCACCCCCGCCCGCCGCAACGAGGGGCCGCCGCACTACCAGCGTTTCCAGGGCCTGCTCGGCACCGACTTCGTCCGCCGGGACGGCGGCTGGACGGTCAAGCGGATCCTGCCCGGCGACTCCTCCGACTCCAAGGCGCGCTCCCCGCTCGCGGGCACGGGGATCAGGGAGGGCGCGGTGCTCACCCACGTGGACGGCAGGCCGGTGGATCCGGTGACCGGCCCGTACCCGCTGCTCGCGGGAGCGGGCGGTACGACCGTGGAGCTGACGTTCGTGCCGGGCGACGGCGAGCCGGGGCCGCCGCGCCGGGTCGCCGTCCTGCCGCTGATCAACGAGCGTCCGCTGCGCTACCAGGACTGGGTGGCCAAACGCCGTGCCGTGGTCAGGGAGTCGAGCGGCGGCCGATGCGGCTACCTGCACATCCCGGACATGGGCGGCTCGGGCTGGGCCCAGTTCAACCGGGATCTGCGCCTGGAGGTCTCACGCCCCGCGCTCATCGTCGACGTGCGCGGCAACGCGGGCGGCCACATCAGCGAACTCGTCGTCGAGAAACTCACCCGGACCATCCTCGGCTGGGACCTGACCAGGGACGCGCAGCCGGTGTCGTACGCCTCCAACGCCCCGCGCGGCCCGATCGTCGCGCTCACCGACGAGGCCACCTCCTCCGACGGCGACATGATCACGGCCGCGATCAAGCTGCTCAGGCTCGGCCCGGTCGTCGGCCAGCGCACCTGGGGCGGCGTCGTCGGCATGACCGGGCGGCACCGCCTGGGCGACGGCACGGTGATCACGGTGCCGATGAACGCGGCCTGGTTCGAGGAGTACGGCTGGTCCGTCGAGAACCACGGCGTCGCCCCCGACGTGGAGGTCCTGCGCACCCCGATGGACTGGGCGGAGGGCCGCCACGTGGAGATGGACTACGCGATCCAACTGGCCCTGGACCTCCTGACCGACCACCCGGCGGCGATCCCCCCGGACCACAGCGAGGTACCGGACAGATCCCGCCCGAAACTCCCGCCGAGGCCGACGGCTCCCTGAGACGCCGGGGAGCATCCCGGCCCCAGGGGCGCGGGGAACTGCGCGAGCAACCACAACGGACCCGCACGCCCCCGACCCCCTGGGCGCCCGAAAACGCAGGGCGCCCTCCGGATCGAAGGGCGCCCCACATCATTCGGCCGAGCCAGTGCGACGACTACGCGTCGTAGTCCTGGTCGAACCGGTCCTGCATCTCCTGCTCGGTGTCGTCGATGTTCGGACGACCGCGCTCAGGCACCTGCCGGCCACGCTCCTGCGTCGCCTGCCGACCACGCTCCGGCATCGCCTGCTGGCCACGCTCCTGCGTCGCCTGCCGGCCACGCTCGGGCATCGCCTGCTGGCCACGCTCGTGGGCCTGCTGGGCCTGCTGACCGCGCTGCTGCGTCTGCTGCTGGCCCTCGTGCATCTTCTGCTTGGCCTGACCCTGCGTCTTGCCGGCCTTGTCCTTCATACCCATGTGGGTTCACTCCCGTGGAGGGTGAGGGGATTGGCCCATCAGTGGGGCCTCGACCAGATTCACACGGGCCGACTACGCTCGCATTTCGATCAATGACGGTGCGTAGCGCGCGCCTCCTCGTCAGCCGCCCCACCTGCGCCGACGAGCCCGGTGCGCATGCCCTGCAAGCGGGGCGCGAACCGCTTCATCTCGCGCTGCCCGACCGTGCCGATCAGCGCCGGCAGGTACCCGCGCACGCCCTGCATCCCGCGCAGCCACCACTGCCCGTACACATGCGCCGAGCGCCGCTCGATCCCGGCCACGATCCGGTCCACCGCCGGGCCCAGCGGATATGTCTTGTTCGCCGGCCACGGCAACCGCTGCCGCAACTCCCGCATCACCTCATCCTGGTCGGCGCCGCGCACCATGTCGGTGTCCGTCCAGGACAGGTACCCGACCCCGACCCGCACCCCCTGGTGACCGACCTCGGCGCGCAGACTGTGCGCGTACGCCTCCACGCCCGCCTTGGACGCGCAGTACGCCGTCATCATCGGCGCCGGCGTGATCGCGGCCAGCGACGCGATCTGCAGCAGATAGCCCCGGCTCTCCGTGAGCACCGGCAGGAACGCGCGCGCCGTCACCGCCGAGCCGATCAGGTTGACCTCGATCACCCGCCGCCAGGCCTCGGGATCCGACTCGGCGAACGGACCGCCGTTCGCCACCCCGGCGTTGGCCACCACGATGTCGACCTTCCCGAACCGCTCCTTGACCTCCCGCGCCACCCGACTCATCGCCTCGTGGTCGGTGACGTCGGCGTACCAGTACGCGCTGTCGGTGTGCAGCCGCCCGGAGACCTCCTTGAGCGCCTCCTCCTCCAGCCCGACCAGCGCGACCTTCGCCCCGCGCGCGGAGAGCTTGCGGGCGAGCAACTCGCCGACCCCGCGCGCCGCTCCGGTGACGACGGCGACCTGTCCTTCGAGACCGACCCTGCTCATGAGCCCTCCTTGATCCGCTCGGGCGCCTCGGCGCCGGCTCGGCCGGGGGTGGCCGTCACATACGCGGCGACCAGTTCCCGGATCTTTCCGTTGACCAGCTCCGGCGCCTCGACCGGAGTCATGTGCCCCATGCCGGGCAGCTCGGTGAGACCGAGGGAGTGCGGCAGCGCCGCGGCCAGCGCCCGGGCGTGCAGAGGGGGCGTGAGCCGGTCGGACGCACCGCTGATGACCGCTGTGGGCGCGCGCAACTCCCTTACGCCGTCGTCGAGGTCGAGGTGCGCGAGGACGATCGCCCAGGCGTGGCGCACAGCGCGCGGGCAGGCGTGAACGATCCGCGCGCACGCCTCCACCATGTGCGGGTCGGAACCGGCGCCCATGGTGGCGTACTTGAGGATGCTCCGGGCCACGGGCGTGACCGGTCCGAGCGGGGCGCGCGATGCCAGGACGTGCGTCGTGAGCCAGGTGCGTACGGCCCCCGCGCGCAAGGGTATGACGCGCGCCTCCGCCACCAGTCGTGAACTGCCGGTGCTGCACAGCAGGACCGCGGCGGCGTGCTCACGGAAGCGCGGGCGCGCGGAGGCCGCCATGACGCTCATGCCGCCCATGGAGTGCCCGACGATCACGGCCCGCTCCCCGCCCGAGAGCGTGTGCGCGAGCACCGCGTCGAGGTCGTCCGCCAGCGCCTGGGTGGTGCACGCGGGGCTCGCGGGACTGCGCCCGTGCCCTCTCTGGTCGTACGCGATGACCCGGTGGTCGACGGCCAGTTCCCGTATCTGCGCCGCCCAGAAGGCGGTCGAGCAGGTCCAGCCGTGGGCGAGGACGACGGGGGGCGCGTTCTCGGGGCCGTGCACCTCGACGTGCAGGCGCGCGCCGTCGGCGGAGACGGCGGTGCGTTCACGCGCGGGCACGGGCGGGGCGTACGGCCCGGTGGTCACATGGGTGAGCCGGCTCACGCGTCCACCTCCGCACCGGACTTGGCGCCGTGCGCGCCGTCCGCGTTGCCGGCCAGGGCCGCGCGGACCACCTCGTACTCCGCGAGATCCACCCGCTGGGTCGCGCGCCGGAACTCCGTCGTCGTGCCGGGCCAGATGGTGGTGTTGCGGCCGTTCGCGTCCAGGTACCAGCTGGTGCAGCCGCCGGTGTTCCACACGGTGCGCTTCATGCGTTCCTGGACCTTGTGGTTCCAGGCGGCCACGGCGGCGGGGCGCGCGTCGAGGGCCGCACGCCCCCCGAGGACACGGAGCTGGCGCAGGTAGTCGGCCATGTAGTTCAGCTGGGACTCGATCATGAGGATCATGGAGGAGTTCCCGAGGCCGGTGTTGGGCCCGATGATCGTCATCCAGTTGGGGAACCCGGCCGCGGCGGCGCCGCGCAGCGCCTCCATGCCGCCCTTCCAGGCCTCCGCGAGGGTCCGCCCGTCGGCGCCGACGACGCGCTCGGCGATGGGCATGTCGGTGACGTGGAAGCCGGTGCCGAAGATGATGGCGTCGACCTCGGCGCTGCTGCCGTCGGCGGCCACCACCGTCGATCCGCGGATCTCGCCGAGCCCGCTCGCCACCACGTCCACGTTGGGCTGGGCCAGCGCCGGATAGTAGGTGCTGGACAGCAGGATCCGCTTGCAGCCGATGCGGTAGTCCGGGGTGAGCCTGGCGCGCAGCGCGGGGTCCTTGACGGCGCGGGCCATGTTGCGCTTGGCGAGGCTCTCGATCAGGCCGAGTTCGTCGGGGCGCTTGGTGAACGCCTGGACCTGGAGTTCCCGGATGCCCCACAGGAACCCGCGCCGGGCCTGGGTGGTGAAGGGCAGCGTGCGGTGCAGCCGGCGTTCGGCGGCGCTGATGGCGCGGTCCACGCGGGGCATCACCCACGGGGGCGTGCGCTGGAAGAGAGTGAGTTTCTCGACCTCGGGCTGGATGGCGGGCACGATCTGGATCGCGGAGGCGCCGGTGCCGACCATGGCGACCCGCTTGCCGCGCAGGTCGTAGTCGTGGTCCCAGCGGGCCGAGTGGAAGACCTTGCCGGGGAAGGAGTCCAGCCCCGGGATCTCGGGGATCTTCGGGTCGGACAGCGGCCCGGTGGCGGAGACGACGACGTCGGCCGAGAGCGAGCCGGAGGCCGTCTCGATGTCCCAGCGCAGTTTCTCCGGGTCCCAGGTCATCCGCTTGACCTCGGCGTCGAAGCGGAGGTGGGGCCGCAGCCCGAACACATCGGCGACGTGCTCCAGATAGGCGCGGATGTGTTCCTGGCCGGAGAAGGTGCGCGGCCAGTCGGGGTTGGGTGCGAAGGAGAAGGAGTACAGGTGGGACGGCACGTCGCAGGCGCACCCCGGGTAACTGTTGTCCCGCCAGGTGCCGCCGACGCTGCCGGCCCGTTCCAGGACGACGAAGTCGGTGATCCCCTCCCGGCGCAACCGCACGGCCGCGCCCAGTCCGCCGAAACCGGACCCGATCACCGCCACCCGTACCTGCTCGTGCTGGGCCATCCGGAGCCTCCACGCATCGACCATGATTACGCCAGTGAACACTGGCACGATTGGACTGTAGAGCAGCTCCCTACTGATGGGTAGAGCCCGGACGGACGAAAGTTACCGGCGGTACAACATAGGCTTCGCATGTGGCAGACGACGGTGGACAGGGCGGCGAGGCGCGCGAGTACCGCATGGAGGAACTGGCCGGCCTGGCCGGCATCACCGTGCGCACGCTGCGCTTCTACCGCGAGCGCAAGCTGATCCCACCACCGCGCCGCGAGGGCCGCATCGCCTGGTACGACGACCATCACCTGGCCCGCCTGCGCACGATCTCGGCGCTCCTGGAACGCGGTCACACCCTCAGCGGCATCGCGGAACTGGCGGAAGCCTTCGACCACGGCCGTGACGTGGCCGACCTGCTCGGGGTCGGCACCCCCACCGAGGAGGAGCCGGTCCGCCTGACCCCCGAGGAGCTCGCCGCCCGCTTCGAGGGCGAGGCCACCCCGGAGAACCTCGTCGCCGCCCTGGACCTCGGCTACCTCGGCACCGACGGCGACGACATCGTCCACATAAGCCGCCGCCTGCTGGACGCCTCGGAGGCCCTGGTCCGCGAGGGCTTCCCGCTCGCGGAGGTCCTGGCGGCCGGCCGGAGCGTCCGCGAGCACGCCGACGCCCTCGCCGAACTCTTCGCCGAACTCGTCCTGCGGCACGGCCCCCAGGAGGACATGGAGCGCCTGCGCCCCCTGGCCCGGAGCGTGGTGGAGGCGGAGGTCTCGCTGGCCCTGGACCGATGGATGAGCAAGCGGGACCAGCCCGTCAGAGGTCGTACACGACAGTGACCGGCGCGTGGTCCGACCAGCGCTCCGCATGGGTGGCCGCGCGCTCCACGAAGCCCTTGACCGCCTTGCCCGCGAGCCCGGGCGTGGCCATCTGGTAGTCGATGCGCCAACCCGAATCGTTGTCGAAAGCCCGCCCCCGGTACGACCACCAGGTGTACGGCCCCTCGACGTCCGGATGCAAGGCGCGTACGACGTCGAGGTACCCGCCGTCGGCCGGGTCCAGGACACTGCCGAGCCAGTCCCGCTCCTCCGGGAGGAAGCCGGAGTTCTTGGTGTTGCCGCGCCAGTTCTTCAGGTCGGCCTGCTGGTGGGCGATGTTCCAGTCGCCGCAGACGACGACCTCGCGCCCGTCGGCGGCGGCCCGCTCGCGCAGTTCCCTCAGGTGGGCGAGGAACGCGTCCATGAACCGGTACTTCTCGTCCTGCCGCTCGGTGCCGACCTCCCCGGAGGGGAGATAGAGGGAGGCGACGGTGACGCCGGGCAGGTCGGCCTCGACATAGCGCCCGCTCGCGTCGAACTCGTCCGAGCCGAAGCCGACGCGCACGCTGTCCGGCTCGCGCCGGGTGTACAGGGAGACACCCGCGCGCCCCTTGGCGGACGCGGGGGCGTGCACGACATGCCATCCGCCGGGCGCGCGCACCCCCTCCGGGAGCTGCTGCGGCTCCGCGCGCACCTCCTGCAGGCAGAGCACGTCCGCGGAGGTCTCAGCGAGCCACTCCACGAAGCCCTTCTTCGCGGCGGCCCGCAGCCCGTTCACATTCACCGAGGTCACAGTCAGCACCAGGGCACGATACCGGCACACTGGACGGAGTCCCCATGTCCACCGCGCTTCCGCCTGCACGAATATACGATGCCTCACATGAATATACGTACCGTTGCCTTCGATCACCCCGACGCCGTCAAGCTCAACGACGAGGTCCAGGCCGAGTACCACCTGCGTTACGGCGACGGGGGCGACGCCACGGCCCTCGACGCGGCCGACTTCGCACCGCCGAACGGCGTCTACCTGATCGCGTACGACGAGTCCGACCGCCCCGTGGCCACCGGCGGCTGGCGCAGCCAGGACGAGAACGGCGAGGGCAACGAGGACGGCGACGCCGAACTCAAGCGCATGTACGTCGTCGAGGAGATGCGCGGCCGGGGCCTGGCCCGACGCATGCTCGCGGCCCTGGAGGAAGACGCTCGCGCGGCCGGCCGCCTCCGCATGGTCCTGGAGACCGGCACCAAGCAGCCGGAGGCCATCGCCCTGTACGCCTCCAGCGGTTACGAGCCGTGTGTGAAGTTCGGCTTCTACCGCCACTACGAGTCGAGCCGCTGCTACGCGAAGCCCCTGCGGGCAGACCTGTAATCCATGTCACATCTGGCCACCTCGCCCCCGGCGCTGGGCGTCGGGGGGATCGTGGCCGCCGCGTCGCCCCAACTGCTGCACCGGACCGGTCAGGTGACCACCCGGCCCTCACCCCTGGACCAACTCGCCCTTTGGCGCCGACCGATTCGGGAGGCCCCGAAACGACAGAGATCCCGGCGATCGAAATGATCGCCGGGATCTCATCGTGCAGTGGACCTGTGGGGATTTGAACCCCAGACCCCCTCGATGCGAACGAGGTGCGCTACCAGACTGCGCCACAGGCCCTTGCAACGAGTGAAACTCTAGCATCCCCGTCGGGGTGCTTGGAAATCCGTTCCCTGACTGGTCAGGGACGGGGTCCCGGGAGGCGCCCCGCGCTTTCCCCGTGTCACTCGTTGGCCGCGCGCGGGCGCTCGCCGTCCTCGTACTGGTCGAACAGCGGCGTGCGGCCGCGCTCGCGTGCCCGGCGCGCGGAGGCCGCGCGGCGCGCGTCGGTCCGGCCGTCCGCCGGCTTGTCGTCGGTGGCGGACTCCGCCGCCTCCGCCTCGCTCTCCGGCGCGACCGGCTTGGTCTCCTGCTCCGGCGCGACGGAGCTGGACCGCGCCGAACTCCAGGCGTCGGGCGCCCCCAGATCCACATCGGAGGTGGCACGGGGCGCGACCGGCGCGGTCACGTACGTCGGCAGTGGCACCGGTACCGGGTCCCAGCTGTCCCCGTGCCCGGGCCGCCGCTGCCGCTCACGCTGCTGGTCGACCCACTCGGCGTGATCGGTCTGTTCGACTAGGGCGCGCCGGTCGGCGGCGAGCGCGGACAGGCCGGGGTCGGTCTCCGCCCCTGGTCCCTCGTCCGGTTCGTCCGTGACCGCGCCTTGGTCGAGGGGCGCACGCCGTCGCGGCTGGCGCTCCCGCAACCGCTGTGCGGCCACCTCGGCCTGACGCCGGTCCATGTGGTAGGCGAAGCGTCGGCGCTCCTGCGCGCGCAGGTAGGCGATGTAGCCGCTGAGCATGACGGCGGGTACGCCCGGGGCCCACAGGAACGCCAACCCCCCGACGGCCGCGACGATCGCGCCCAGCGTGAACGCGACGAAGAGCAAGACGGTGGTGCGCCGGCGGCGCGCGAGCGCCTTCGTACGCCGGGCGCGCGCCGCGGCCGTCTGCGCCGAGGAGGCGCGCCGCGCAGCCGGAACTCGCTTGCGCTCGGAGGCTGATGCCGGGGCGGGCGTGGCGCCCGCCTGACGGGCCGGTGCGGACGGGGACTTGGCCGCCTGCGCGACCGCCTGGTCGCGTACCGGTTCCTGGCGCCCGGGTGCCTCCGGCTCCGCCTCGGCCCGGACCTGACGGCGGGTCGGAGGCATAGCGAAGGCACGGACGTCCACCGAGTCGGTGACGGCGTCCGGATCGCCGGCGTCCTGCTCCCCCTCTGGGGCGGAGCGCGCCCGCAGGTCCTTGGCGTATCGGCGCTCCATCCCCGCCCGTCCGGACAGCAGCCGGATGGCGGTGCTGAAGCGTTCCGTCGGACGGGCCTCGTTCAGCTCGTCCTGCCTACGGAGCCACATCGGCACCAAGTAGGCGGCCCAGGCCCCGACAATGACTGCGTAGATGAGGCCGCTGCTGCTCACGCCTCACACGGTAGAGGGGTTTGCGTGGGGCCATCTGCCAATTGCGTCGGTGTGTCGCACGATCTGGCTGATATTTCGAACTTTTTTTGTGACCGATGCGATCAACGGGCCACCGGAGCCGCGAATTCATTGCCCCGAGACGGTCACCAGTCGATCAATTTCGAACACGTATTCCATTTTCGGGCTAGCCGGGATTCCCTGGGGTGTTCTGCGGATTCCAGGGCACGTTCGGAGTACCCGTCGTGCCCGGTGCCTTCGGCGAACCGCTCTGGGAGCGTTCCCGCCGCCAGCGGCCGAGCAACCCCTCGGGCACCTCTTCCGCGGTGAGAGCGAAGACGAGGTGGTCACGCCAGGCTCCGTCGATGTGGAGATAACGCGGCCGCAGCCCCTCCTCACGGAATCCGAGTTTCTCCACGACCCGGCGGCTGGGCCTGTTCTCGGGGCGAATGCAGACCTCGATGCGGTGCAGACCGACCGTGCGGAAACAGTGGTCCACCACAAGCGCGACGGCCGTCGGCATCACCCCGCGGCCGGCCACCGACCGGTCCACCCAGTAGCCGACGTGTCCCGAGCACATCGACCCCCAGGTGATCCCGGCGACCGTCAACTGCCCGACCAGGCGACCCTGGTACTCGATGACGAAGGGCAGCATGCGGCCCGCGTTCGCCTCCGAGCGCAGATGCCGGACCATCTGCCGGTAGGTCGGCCGGTGGGCGATCGGACCACTGGGCGTGGGCGGCGGGATGGTCGCCTCCCATGGGCGCAGCCAGTCGCGGTTGCGCCGGTTCACGTCGCGCCAGGCCCGCTGGTCGCGCACCCTTATGGGCCGGAGGACGACATCGCCGTCCACCAGCACCACGGGCCAGGATGGGCTGTTCAGCTCGCACCCCCGGTGCTGGGTCTGGGGTGGTCGCCGCCTCGGATCTGGTCGACGGCGTGCGCCAGCAGCGGTTCCAGGACGGCCAGGCCGTCCCGTACCCCGCCGGTGGACCCCGGAAGGTTGACGATCAGTGTCCGGCCCGCCACCCCGGCCAGACCACGGGAGAGCGCGGCGGTGGGCACCTTCTCCCGTCCGAACGCGCGGACGGCCTCCGCGATGCCCGGTACCTCGTGGTCGATCACCGCGCGGGTCGCCTCGGGCGTCCGGTCGGTGGGCGAGATGCCGGTGCCTCCGGTGGTGACGACGACGTCGTACCCGGCTTCGACGGCCGCGCGCAGGGCGGCGGTCACGGGATCGCCGTCGGGCACGACCCGCGGCCCGTCCACGGCGAATCCGAAGCCCTCCAGGCCCGCCGCGACCAGTGGTCCGCCCTTGTCCTCGTAGACACCGGCGGCGGCGCGGTTGGAGGCGGTCACCACCAGCGCACGGTACGGCGCGCGCGGCGCACCACCGGCGGACGGCCCGGCGCTCACGCCCGGCTCCAGTCGCCCGACTTGCCGCCCGTCTTCTCCTCCACGCGTACGTCCGTGATGACCGCTCCCTTGTCGACCGCCTTGACCATGTCGATCACGGTGAGTGCGGCGACGGAGACCGCGGTGAGGGCCTCCATCTCGACGCCCGTGCGGTCCGTCGTCTTCACGGTGGCCCGGATCTCCACGGCGTCCTCCACGACCGACAGATCCAGTTTCACACCGGAGACCGCCAAGGGGTGGCACAGCGGGATCAGGTCCGGGGTGCGTTTGGCGCCCATGATGCCCGCGATGCGCGCGGTGGCCAGGGCGTCGCCCTTGGGGACGCCCTCGCCGCGCAGCAACTCGATCACGCGGGGTGAGACGAGGACGCGTCCGCTGGCGCGGGCGGTACGCGCGGTCACGTCCTTGCCGGACACGTCGACCATGCGGGCGGCGCCCGCGTCGTCGATGTGCGTCAGGCGGTCTGGCGCAGGGCGTCCGGGGGTCTCCCCCCGGGAAGGCTCAGTCATGCTGTGTGGCGCTCCCGGTCCGGGCCCGTCGCGGTGCGGCGCTCGGGCCTGCTGTGCGCGACACGGTACCGCCAAGCCGGCGCGAACGACCGGGCAGGACCGCCCGGCGGACGGGGACGCGCGCGGGTCAGCCGAGCAGGACGACCTCGACCTCGCTGCCGGGCTCGACGGACTCCACGTCCTCGGGTACGACGATCAGCGCGTCGGCGTGCGCCAGGGCGGCGACCAGATGCGAACCGGCGCCGCCCACGACGGTCACCTCGCCGTCGGCGTACGCCCCGCGCAGGAACTGCCTGCGCCCCTTGGGCGAGCCGAGCGCCCGGTCCGCCTTGAGGGTGGCCTTGGTACGGGGCCGGTGCACGTCCGGGAGGCCCATCAGGGTGCGGATGGCAGGTCGGACGAACAGCTCGAAGGAGACGTACGACGACACGGGGTTGCCGGGCAGGGCCAGCAGGGGCGTGTGGTCGGGGCCGATGGAGCCGAAGCCCTGGGGCTTGCCGGGCTGCATGGCGAGCTTGCGGAAGTCGATGCCGCCGCCCGCCTCGTCCTCGTCGCCGACGTGCGCCAGCGCCTCCTTGACGACGTCGTACGCCCCCACGCTCACACCGCCGGTGGTGACCATCAGGTCGGCTCTGACGAGCTGGTCCTCGATGGTGGCACGCAGGGTGTCGGCGTCGTCGACGACCGCGCCCACCCGGTAGGCGATGGCGCCCGCGTCCCGGGCCGCGGCGGTGAGGGCGAAGCTGTTGGAGTCGTAGATCTGGCCGCTGCCGAGCTCCTCGTCCGGCTGGACGAGCTCGCTGCCGGTGGACAGGACGACCACACGCGGGCGCGGGCGCACGCGTACCGAGCCGCGGCCGATCGCGGCGAGCAGCGCGATCTGCGGCGGGCCCAGCACGGTGCCCGCCTCCAGTGCGCGGTCACCGGCCCGCACGTCGCTGCCCTTCGCGCGCACGTGCGCGCGCGCCTCGGCCGGCCGGTGCACGCGCACGTGCCCCTCGGCTCCCTCGGGCGCGAGGCGGCGCGCCACCATCTGCTCGACCGGCCCCTCGCCGAGTCCGCCGTCGGTCCACTCCACGGGGACGACGGTCTCGGCGCCGGGCGGCAGCGGGGCACCGGTCATGATCCGGGCGGCCTGACCGGGGCCGACCGGGGTGAGCTCGGCGGCGCCCGCCGCCACATCTCCGACGACCTCCAGGACGGCCGGGAACTCCTCGCTCGCGCCCGCCACATCCGCGACCCGTACCGCGTACCCGTCCATGGAGCTGTTGTCGAACGGCGGCAGTGACACCGGCACCATGACGTCGTCGACCAGGACGCAGCCCTGGGCGTCGAGGAGTTGCAGCTCGATGACTTCCAGGGGGCGCACGGTGGTGAGGATGTCCTCCAGGTGCTCGTCCACCGACCACAGGTGGTTCTGGCCGGCGGGGCGGGTCGCGGCGCTGCTCAACTCTGCTGCATCTCCTCGGCTACGTAACTGCGAAGCCAGGTCCGGAAGTCCGGGCCCAGGTCTTCACGTTCGCACGCGAGCCTGACAATGGCACGCAGATAGTCGCCGCGGTCGCCGGTGTCATAGCGGCGGCCCTTGAAGACGACGCCGTGCACGGGACCGCCGACCTTCTCGTCCTGGGCGAGCTGCTGGAGGGCGTCGGTGAGCTGGATCTCGCCGCCGCGGCCCGGCTCGGTGCGCCGCAGTATGTCGAAGACGTGCGGGTCGAGGACGTAGCGGCCGATGACCGCGTAGTGGGACGGGGCGTCCGCCGGGTCCGGCTTCTCGACGAGGCCGGTCACCTTGACGACGTCGCCGTCGGCGGTGGTCTCCACGGCCGCGCAGCCGTAGAGGTGGATCTGCTCGGGAGCGACCTCCATGAGCGCGATCACGCTGCCGCCGTGCTGCTCCTGGACCTCGATCATGCGCTGGAGCAGCGGGTCGCGCGGGTCGATCAGGTCGTCGCCGAGCAGGACGGCGAAGGGCTCGTGGCCCACGTGCGGGGCGGCGCAGAGCACGGCGTGACCGAGGCCCTTGGGGTCGCCCTGGCGCACGTAGTGCATCGTGGCCAGGTCGCTGGACTCCTGGACCTTGGCGAGCCGGCTGGCGTCGCCCTTCTTCTGGAGCGCCGATTCCAGCTCGTAGTTGCGGTCGAAGTGGTCTTCCAGGGGACGCTTGTTGCGTCCGGTGATCATGAGGACGTCGTCGAGCCCCGCCGACACGGCCTCCTCGACCACGTACTGGATCGCCGGCTTGTCGACGACCGGCAGCATCTCCTTGGGAGTGGCCTTGGTGGCCGGCAGGAACCGGGTGCCGAGGCCTGCGGCGGGAATGACAGCCTTGCTGATCCTGGGGTGCGACTGAGTCATGTCCGCAACCTTATCCGGTGCCTTTGCGAAGAATCTGAGGCTCCGGTTAATTGGCACTCATATGAGCAGATTAGAAAAGGATGCGGAGACGACCTGTGCGGCACGGTGAACCCGGGGGCGAGACTGACAAGCGAATGTTGCGGCGAGAATGCCTGGGGGTGAGGAACAGGTTGACGACAGACGTCGTCAGGGAGTCGGCCGACGCGCTGGCCGAGCACGCTCTGGAACTGCCCGAGCTGGCGCGTGCACGCACGGTGGCGGCGTACGTCTCCGTCGGGAGCGAGCCCGGCACCCTCACGCTGCTCGACGCGCTGCTCACGCGGGGCGTGCGCGTCCTGCTCCCCGCGCTCCTGCCGGACAATGACCTGGACTGGGGCGCGTACGCCGGGGAGGGCTCGCTGACGCGCGTCCAACACGGCGGGAAGATGGCGCTGTTCGAACCCACCGGTGAACTCCTCGGCCCGGACGCCGTGCTCGCCGCCGACGTCGTCCTGCTGCCGGGACTCGCGGTCGACGCGCGCGGGATGCGGATGGGGCGCGGTGGCGGGTCGTACGACCGCGTACTGGCGCGTCTGGAGCACGCGGGCGCGCACCCGGCGCTCGTGGTGCTGCTGTACGACACGGAGGTCGTCGAGCGCGTGCCCGCGGAGGCGCACGACCGGCCGGTGCAAGCGGTGGTGACGCCGTCGGGCACGCGCCGGTTCACGGGCTCTTGAGCCGGCCGGCGCGCGGGACGACGGCAGGCGCCGGTGCGTGAGACGGCCCGCCACCCGTGCGTGGAGGGCCGTCTCCGGCGGCGGGCGGTCAGGCAGCTCAGGGCTTGAGGACGAGCGTGTCGCCGGTGCTCTTGTCGACCGCCTTGTCCGAGAACGACCAAGGGAGCAGTTCGCCGTCGGCCCACTTGCCGGTCTGGTCGGTGTAGTGGGCGCTGAAGGCATGGCCGGAGGCACCGGTGAGGTTGATCCACTTGGATTTGTCGAGGTCGTCCAGGTTGACGACCATCCGCATGGAGGGGACCCAGACGACGCCGTAGCCGCCTGCGGCGTTCCAGCCGGTCGCGTTGACCGTGGCCTCGCCGCCGCTGAGCTTCCAGGGGCCGCGGTTGAGGACGTACTGGACGATGGCCGGGCCCTCGGTGCCCAGGGTCTGGTTCTTCAGGAACAGGCGGTGCAGCCGGCCCCAGCTCCAGGTGTCGATGTCCTTGCCGAGCTTGGCGGTGAGCTCCCAGCGGGCGTCGATCATGGCGCGGGCGAACAGCTCGTTCATGTTGTCGGCCTTGGGGCGGGTGCCGGACGCGGGCGTCTTCCACCAGTCGCTGTTCGGCTTGTCCATGAGGGTGCGGACCACCTCGAACCAGCGGTCGCCGCCGTCCGGCTGGGCCTGGTCGGCGTCGCGCTCGCCGCACTCGCGGACCTTGGAGTCCTCGTCGACCGGACCGGTGCTGTCGGCCTTCTCGACCCACAGGCACTGGCCCTTGACCCGCAGTTCCTTGGGCAGTTTGTTGCCGAAGGCGAGCTTGAGGATGTTGCGCCAGACCGAGTTGAAGTAGGCGGCGGCCGCGGAGTCGGCGTCCTGGGTGTAGTCCCAGCCTTCGAGGAGTTTCTGCGCCTCGCGGACGTCCTTGTCGTCGAGGTTGATCTTCAGCAGCTTGGGCACCAGCAGCTTGGCGATCTCACTGCTGTTGTCCAGCTGCATCTGGCGCATGTCGTCGGTGGAGATCTTGCCGCCGTCCTTGATCTTCGACTCGATCAGGTCGGTGATGCGCTGGCTGCGGGTGCCGTAGCCCCAGTCCGTGGTGAGCGTGTAGGGGTACTTGTCCTTGTCGACCACGGCCTGGTTGGCGGTGACGATGTAGCCGCGCTCCGGGTCGTACTCGTAGGGCAGTTCGTCCTGCTTGATGTAGCCGGTCCACGCGTACTTGGAGTCCCAGCCGGGGGCCGGGATGGAGCCGTCGTCGGCCGACGAACGCGTGGGGATCCGGCCGGGCAGCGTGTAGCCGATGTGGTTCTTGGTGTCGGCGTAGATCAGGTTCTGCGAGGGCACGTCGAACTGGGCGGCCGCGTCGCGGAAGCTGCTCCAGTCGGACGCCTTGTCGAGGGCGAAGACGGCGTCCATGGTGGTGCCCGGTTCGAGGGCGGTCCACTTCAGCGCGACGCCGTAACCGTCGCCTCGGTCGGGTGCGGCGGTGTCGACGGAGGCCTTCTTGCCCACCTGGACGAGTTCGTCGTTGCGGTCGGACAGCAGGGGCATCCCGTCGGCGGTCTGGCGTACGACGATCTTCTTCGACGTGCCGCCGGCGACCTTGATGGTCTCCTCGCGGGTGGTGAAGGGCTTGGTCCTGCCGTCGTAGAGGTAACCGTCGCCGGAGAGCTTCTCCAGGTAGAGGTCGGTGACGTCGACACCGGAGTTGGTCATGCCCCAGGCGATGTCCGCGTTGTGGCCGATGATCACACCGGGCATGCCGGCGAAGGTGTAGCCGGTGACGTCGTACTGGCACTTGCTGGAGACCGTCGTGCAGTGCAGGCCCATCTGGTACCAGACGGACGGCAGCGAGGCCGACAGGTGCGGGTCGTTGGCGAGCAGCGGCTTGCCGGTGATGGTGTACTTGCCCGCGACGACCCAGGAGTTGGAGCCGATGCCCTGGCCGTTCACGCCGACGGCCGTCGGGACGTCGTCCAGGACGTTGTAGAGGCCCGCCAGCTGGCTTGTCAGCGCCGAACCGGTGGCCGACGAGGTGGAGGAGCCACTCGTGCCCGTCGAGGTCCCGGAGCCGCCTGTGGAGCCGCTCTGCTCGAACGTCTTGGTGAGCTTGTCGTACTGGCCCTCCTGGACGATCGGGTTGTTGCGGCTGTACGGGTACTCCGGGTAGAGGTCCTTGATCTGCTGCGGGCCGAGGCGGCTGGTCATCAGGGCCCGGTCGATCTCGTCCTTCATGTTGCCGCGCAGGTCCCAGGCCATCGCCTTCAGCCAGGAGACCGAGTCGACGGGGGTCCACTGCTCGGGCTTGTAGTCGTTTATGAAGCCGAGGGCCGCGTACTCCAGGGAGATGTCCTTGCCGTCCTTGCCGGCGAGGTAGGCGTTGACTCCCTTGGAGTAGGCCTGCAGGTACTTCTTCGTCGAGTCCGACAGCTTGGTGTCGTACTCCTCCTTCGCGACCCGGTCCCAGCCCAGGGTGCGCAGGAACTCGTCGTCCTTCACCTGGCCCTTGCCGAACATCTCGGACAGGCGCCCGGAGGTCATGTGACGGCGCACGTCCATCTCGTAGAACCGGTCCTGCGCCTGGACATAACCCTGTGCCATGAACAGGTCCGCGTCGGACGAGGCGTAGATCTGCGGGATTCCGTAGCTGTCCCGCTTCACGGTCACGGGTCCGGAGAGACCCTTGAGCGTGAGCGAACCCTTGGTCTGCGGGAAGGACGCGCGGACGGTGCTGATCGACCAGTACGCCCCGTAGGCGATGCCCCCGACGATGGCGAGGACGAGCACCAGAACGATCAGGCGGGCTTTGCGCCCCTTCTTCCTGCCGGACTTGCCAGGCTTGTCACCCGATGTGGCGGTGGTGTTGGGGGGCATCGCTGTCCTTGCTGTCCTAACGCGAGCGGCAGGCGGTCCTGGAGTGCTGGAGCAACCATAGGCGCAGGGCCTCACGCGCCTTGACGCGGAGTCGGGAACCGGCGGGCACGAGCGTTCGATCTTGCCTCGCGAAACGTCAAGAAAGCGTCAAGAGTTAGGTAAGGTAACGAAGTACTTGGGTGCGGAGCGCCGCAGCCCCGGGTCCTGTGTACGTGAGCTTTCGCGTCGCCCGCGCGCGAGCCGACGAAGGGAATCGCCACTGACTGTCCAGCACCTCAACCAGCTCCTGCTCGTCTGCTCCCTGGTCCTGCTCGTCGCCGTCGCGGCGGTCCGGATCTCCTCGCGCAGCGGGCTCCCCAGCCTGCTCGTGTACCTGGGGATCGGCGTCCTCATGGGCCAGGACGGCATCGGCGACATCCACTTCGACAACGCCGAACTGACCCAGGTCATCGGATACGCGGCCCTGGTCGTGATCCTGGCCGAGGGCGGTCTCGGCACGAAGTGGAAGGCGGTCGAACCGGTCCTGGCGTCCGCGTCCGTGCTGGCCCTGGTCGGGGTCGGGGTGAGCGTCGGGGTCACCGCGGCGGGCGCGCACTATCTGGTCGGGCTGGAGTGGCGGCAGGCGCTCATCATCGGAGCGGTGGTGTCCTCGACGGACGCGGCGGCGGTGTTCTCCGTACTCCGGCGCATCCCCCTCCCCGCGCGCGTGACGGGCACGCTGGAGGCCGAGTCCGGCTTCAACGACGCCCCGGTGGTCATCCTGGTCGTCGCCTTCTCCACCGCGGGCCCGGTCGAGCACTGGTACGTCCTGCTGGGCGAGATAGCCCTGGAACTGGCCATCGGTGCGGCCATGGGCCTCGCGGTCGGCTGGCTCGGCTCCTGGGGCCTCAGGCACGTGGCACTGCCCGCCTCCGGCCTCTACCCGATCGCCGTGATGGCCATCGCGGTCACGGCGTACGCCGCCGGCGCGCTGGCGCACGGCAGCGGCTTCCTCGCCGTGTACCTCGCCGCCATGGTGCTCGGCAACGCCAGGCTGCCGCACTGGCCCGCCACGCGCGGTTTCGCCGACGGACTCGGCTGGATCGCCCAGATCGGCATGTTCGTCCTGCTCGGCCTGCTGGTCACCCCGCACGAACTCGGTGACGACATCTGGCCGGCCCTGGTCATCGGGCTCGCGCTCACCATGGTGGCCCGCCCCCTGAGCGTGATCGTCAGCCTCGCGCCGTTCCGTGTGCCCTGGCGGGAGCAGACCCTGATGTCCTGGGCCGGCCTGCGCGGCGCCGTCCCCATCATCCTGGCGACGATCCCCATGGTGAACGGCGTCGACACCAGCCACCGGATCTTCAACATCGTCTTCGTCCTGGTGGTCGTCTACACCCTCGTGCAGGGGCCGACGCTGCCCTGGCTGGCCCGGAAGCTGCGGCTCGGCGACCACCCGGAGGCGGCCGACCTCGGTATCGAGTCCGCGCCCCTGGAGCGGCTGCGCGGGCACCTGTTGTCCGTCTCGATCCCCGAGGGCTCGCGGATGCACGGCGTAGAGGTCAACGAGTTGCGGCTGCCCGCCGGGGCCGCCGTCACCCTGGTCGTCCGCGAAGGAAAATCGTTCGTTCCGCTGCCGACGACAGTGTTGCGGCTCGGGGACGAGCTCCTCGTGGTCGCCACCGACCCGGTACGCGACGCCGCGGAGCGCCGGCTGCGCGCGGTCGGGCACGGGGGCAAGCTGGCGGGCTGGCTGGGCACGAACGGAGCGGCGAGCGCGGGGCCGGGGTCGCCCTCCGGGCGGTGAGCGCGGGCGCGCGGGGCGGTCAGGGTCGCAGGCCGGGGGCGCGGAATGCCGCAGGCGCGGGCGCGCAACGGCTGCGGGGCGCGTGAGGCGCGTGTTAAGGGTGTGTTTCGGACGGTTCACACCCCGACCAATCCCAGGTGTACGCCCCCTATGGTGCCCGTTTTCACAGGTGTGCGAGATGTCGAGCCCTGTACGATGAAAGCACCTGATCGAACCAACTCTGCCTGACGCAGAGCTGGCGCGACCGTATGGCGGCCGGATCGCTCTTCGCAGTAGACACCGGTATCTACCGCAGTTCCGCGCAAGAGGACAGCTCTCGGCGCCCCCGCACGGGCGCGCTACCAGGCGGCAGAAAGGCACGGGCCGTGGAATCCACGGTCACCTCCGAGCCGTCGAAGAACTCGGCGTCGCCGCCCCGCCCGGGGTACGGACAGCTGCTGCGCACCCGCGGCGCCTGGACGT
This sequence comes from Streptomyces sp. NPDC007157, assembly GCF_040634235.1. Taxonomy (NCBI): domain Bacteria; kingdom Bacillati; phylum Actinomycetota; class Actinomycetes; order Kitasatosporales; family Streptomycetaceae; genus Streptomyces; species Streptomyces sp. NPDC007157. The sequence goes on along the minus strand of NZ_JBEYFE010000020.1, from coordinate 28,175 downwards.
TCCTGCTTCCCGGTTTCGCGGCGCGCCAGCCGTTCGCGATGCTCACCATCTCGATCGTGCTGCTCGTGCAGCACACCACCGGCTCGTACGGCGCCGCGGGCGCCGCCGCGGCGGTCACCGGTGTCTCCATGGCGCTGTTCGCGCCGTACAGCGGCCGCCTCGCCGACCGCTACGGGCAGCGCGCGGTGCTGATCCCCGGAGTGCTGGTCCACACGCTGTCGGGGCTGGCCTTCACGGCGCTCGCGCTGGCGCACGCGCCCTTGTGGGCGCTGTTCGTGGCGGCCGTGCCGACCGGGGCCTCGGTGCCGCAGGTCGGCCCCATGGTGCGCGCCCGCTGGGGTGTGAAGCTCCAGGACTCGCCCCTCATGTCCACCGCGGCTGCCTTCGAGTCCGTCACGGACGAGCTCACCTTCGTCTTCGGCCCGCTGCTCGCGACCGCCCTGTGCACCGCCGTGGCCCCGGCCGCCGGCCTGGTCACGGAGGCCTCACTGACCCTGGTCGGTGGTCTCCTCTTCGCCGCGCAGAACAGCACCCAGCCACGGGTGGCCGGCACCGGCCACGCGCGCGTGCAGCATGTCTCCGCACTCCGTGTCCCCGGCGTGCGGGTGCTGGTCGCCGCCTTCCTCGGCATCGGATCGGTCTTCGGCGGCATGCAGGTCTCGCTCGCCGCGTTCACCGAGTCGATCGGTGAGCCCGGCCTGAACGGCGTCCTGTACGGCACGTTCGCCGCGGGCAACATGCTCTCGGGCGTCGTCTGCGGCGCGATCGCCTGGAAGGCCGCCCCGCACCGGCGCCTGGTCGTCGGTTACGCGGCGCTGGCGCTGACCGCGTCGGCGCTGTGGACGTCCCATTCCGTGCTCGTCCTGGCGGGCCTCGGTCTGCTGGTCGGCATGTGCATCGCACCCGCGCTGATCACCGGCTACACGCTGGTCGAGGGCCTGGTCCCGGCGGGCGCCCGCACGGAGGCGTTCACCTGGCTGACCGGCGCGGTCGCGCTCGGCCAGGCGGCCGCGGTCACGGTCGCCGGACAGCTGGAGGACCGCCTGTGGGGCGGCGCCGGATTCCTGGTGCCGATGGCGGGCACGGTGCTCGCCCTGGTGACCCTTGTGGCGCTGCGCTCGCGGCTCGTCACCCGGCCCCGGAACCGTACGGTCGCACGTGGCGTCGGTCACCGCGTGCCGGTGACGGTGGACTGATCCTCGGGAATACGTCACTATGGACCGTCGTTAGCACTCATCGAGTGAGAGTGCCAGGAGGAAGACAGTGCCGACCTACCAGTACCAGTGCACCGAGTGCGGCGAGGGCCTCGAGGCGGTGCAGAAGTTCACCGACGACGCCCTGACCGAGTGCCCCAACTGCGGTGGCCGCCTGAAGAAGGTGTTCTCCGCCGTCGGCATTGTCTTCAAGGGCTCGGGTTTCTACCGCAACGACAGCCGCGGCTCCTCGTCGAGCAGCAGCCCCGCGTCGAAGCCGTCGGGTTCCGGCTCGTCGAGCACGTCGTCCGACTCGAAGTCGTCGTCCTCGACGTCATCCTCGGGCTCGACGTCCTCCTCGGGCTCCGCCAGCAGCTCCGCCGCCTGAGACTCCTCCTCCCGGACCCCGCTGTCGTGCGACGGCGGGGTCCGAGGTGTTCCCGGGCACCGGGTCCGGCGTGCCGCGGCGGCCAGCTAGTGTGCTGGGCATGGTGAACGCAGAGATCGGCGTAATCGGCGGCTCCGGCTTCTACTCCTTCCTCGACGACGTGACCGAGGTCCAGGTCGACACGCCCTACGGGCCGCCCAGCGACTCCCTCTTCCTCGGCGAGATCGCCGGCCGCCGGGTCGCCTTCCTGCCCCGCCACGGACGCGGCCACCATCTGCCGCCGCACCGCATCAACTACCGGGCCAACCTCTGGGCGCTGCGCTCCGTCGGCGTGCGCCAGGTGCTGGGCCCGTGCGCGGTGGGCGGTCTGCGCCCCGAGTACGGGCCGGGCACGCTCCTCGTGCCGGACCAGCTGGTGGACCGTACGAAGTCCCGGGCGCAGTCGTACTTCGACGGGCTGCCGCTGCCCGACGGCACCGTGCCGAACGTGGTGCACGTGTCCCTGGCCGACCCCTACTGCCCCACCGGGCGGGCCGCGGCGCTCAAGGCGGCTCGCGGCCGGGACTGGGAGCCGGTGGACCGGGGCACGCTGGTCGTGATCGAGGGACCGCGCTTCTCGACCCGCGCCGAGTCGCTGTGGCACCAGGCTCAGGGCTGGTCCGTGGTGGGCATGACCGGTCATCCGGAGGCGGCGCTCGCCCGCGAACTCGAGCTCTGCTACACGTCTTTGACGCTGGTCACCGACCTGGACGCGGGCGCCGAGACCGGCGAGGGCGTCTCGCACGACGAGGTGCTGCGGGTGTTCGCGGCGAACGTGGACCGGCTGCGGGGCGTGCTGTTCGACGCGGTGGCGGCCCTGCCGGAGAACACGGCACGGGACTGCCTGTGCACGAACGCGCTCGGCGGGATGGACCCGGGATTCCCGCTGCCGTAGCACGGGCACCAGGGGCAGTCACCGAGGGGCCAGGCCGCTGTGGAAAACGGGCGGAACTCCCCGTTCGGGTGGCGGAGTTGTCCACAACCCGTGGGTAGCCCACGGGCTCCGACGTGTTTCGGCGCGAGGCCTCATCGTGGCCTCGCAAGCCCGATTCCTCGTCGCAGGTGGTGATCCACATGTCCGTTCCCCCACCCTCCTCCCCCGCCTTCCCCCCTCCCCTTCGCGTCCCGCGCCCGCTGGGCACGGACGCCCCCGCCACCTGCGAGATCCCGCACTTCGACCCAGTGCGGGTACGCGGCGGGAGCTGTCGGCTGGGCAGGCTGCTGCGGCACCGCAGGCGGGCCCTCGCGGCCGGCCTGGCGGTCACGGCGGCGGCGCTCGTCGCGGCCGGACCCCGCGCCGCCACGGATCCCCTGCACGCCGACCGGCCCCGGAAGCATCCGGTCACTCACCCGGTACGGCGGCACGCCCCGCCCGTGGACATGGTGACGGCGCCGGTGCGGATCGCCGACGCCGCAACGGTCCGCCTGCTGCACCCGGGCGACCGGGTGGACGTCATCGCCGCCGAGGATCCCTCGACGGGCGGGGACGCCCGGGTGATCGCGCGGGGGGTGCGTGTGACGGAGCTGCCGGAGCCGGCCGAGGGGACTTCGGAGAGCGGGGCGCTGGTCGTGCTCTCGGTTCCGCGTGCCGCCGCGGCACGGCTGGTCGGCGCGAGCGCCACGGCGCGGCTGGCGGTGACGTTGTGCTGAACAGTCTGGGGAATTTTCTTGGCCGAATCCTGTCAAGTCCCTCGTTCGAGCTACCGGATTGGGCACGATGGCCGCATGGTGACGTAGGTTGCGGAGCGTTTTGTTCCACACCCTGTGCACGCGAGGAGAGTCCCCGAGGTGAGCGAGAAGCAGGATCCGGGCATATGGCAGGGCTTCAAGGCCTTCCTGATGCGCGGCAACGTCGTCGATCTGGCAGTCGCGGTGGTCATCGGCGCCGCCTTCACGAACATCGTCAACTCGGTGGTGAAGGGGCTCATCAATCCGCTGGTCGGCGCGATCGGCACGCAGAACCTCGACAGCTACAGTTCGTGCCTGAAGGACCCGTGCAAGTTGAATCCGGACGGCACGGTGAAGAGCGGCATTCAGATCATGTGGGGCTCCGTCCTGGGAGCCACACTGAGCTTCGTGATCACCGCCGCGGTCGTGTACTTCCTGATGGTCCTGCCGATGGCGAAGTACCTGGCCCGGCTGGAGGCCCGCCGGAGGGCGAGGGAGGGCACGCGCGAGGTCGTCGAGGTGACCGAGCTGGAGGTGCTGAAGGAGATCCGCGACGCCCTGATCGCGCAGCGCGGGTCCGGGCACAACGAGCGCTAGCGACACTGCCGCGGGCGGCCCGGGCGACTGCGCGGGCCGCCCGGCGGTGGTGGGTCCGGGCGACGGCGCGGACGGTTCAGACGTGGTGGGGCGGCTTCTCGTCGAGGAAGCGCTTGAGGTCGGCCGCGGAGTCCCCCTCCGGCCGCTCGCCCCAGCCGCCGTCCGTGTCGTCCGAGGACTGCCGGTCCAGCGGGTCGTCGAAGATCAGCGCGGCCTTCGGGTCGCGCGGCTCGGGCTCGGGGGAGGCGGTGCTCATGCCTCAAGAGTACGGTCCGTACAGTTCCGGTCCGGCCGAGGCGTCCGCCGGCCCTGGGCCTGCCACCCGGCCCGACCGGCACGCGGCCGCACACGAGGCCGCGAATGCGATGGCGACCACAGATTCCGTGGCCGTGGGCGAGTCCGATGACTCCGAGTTCTTCACGGGCCCGGATCTGCTGACCGGATTCCGTGCGTTCCTGAACGAGCAGTTCAGCCGGCCGTTCGAACGCGACGAGCAGGCCCCTGCCCCTGGCACCACGACGGTCCACGAGCCGTACCCGGAGACCACCTCGGAGACCGTCCCGGCGGTCGCCCGCGTCGCGCACCCGGGCGTCGCCCATGGCTGCGTCCCCACCGTCCACGCCGTCCACACCGTTCGTCCGGCGCTCCGGCCGGGACTGCACCCGCACCCCTCTCGCCCTGCCCGTCGCCCTCCTCCCCTCTCTCCGCTCGTGAACCCGTTCACAAGCCTTCGCTGCCCTTTTCTGGTGTGCTGGACGCATGACGTCGAGTTCCACTCCGGCGCCCGCTCCCCAGGGCGCGCCCCAGCCCCTTCGACCGCTGCGTCGGCTCACCGCGCGCGGGCGCGACGAAGCCCACCGCGTCGCCTCGCCGCTCGAGCTCTTCTTCGACCTGTGTTTCGTGGTGGCCATCGCGCAGGCGGGTGGGGAACTGGTGCACGCCGTCGCGGAGGGCCGTCCCGGCATGGGCATCCTGAACTACGCGATGGTGTTCTTCGCCATCTGGTGGGCCTGGATGAACTTCACCTGGTTCTCCTCGGCGTACGACAACGACGACGCGCTGTACCGGGTCGTCACCCTGATCCAGATCGCCGGCGTGCTGGTGCTGGCGGCCGGCGTCTCGCGGTCCTTCGCGGACCACGACTACATGGCGGTCTGGCTGGGCTACGTGATCATGCGGCTGGCGATGGCGTCGCAGTGGCTCAGAGCCGCACGATCGGCCGAGGGCGCGGAGAGAACGATGGCGCTCCGGTATGCGGGCGGTGTGCTGCTGTGTCTGGTCGGCTGGCTGGGACTGGTGCTGCTGCCGGAGCACGCGCGCGCCTGGGTGTTTCTGGTGATGGCGGTCGTCGAGATGTGTGTGCCGCTGTACGCGGAGAAGGCCTCTGCCACCTCCTGGCATCCGCACCACATCGCCGAACGCTACGGGCTGTTCACGATCATCGTGCTCGGAGAGACGATCGCGGCGGCGACCGTCGCCGTGAAGTCGGCCCTGACCGAGCATGACGCGCTGGGAGAGCTGCTGCCGATCGCGGCGGGCGGCCTGCTGATCGTCTTCTCCGCATGGTGGATCTACTTCGTGGTTCCGATCCACGGCCATCTGCGCTCCAACAGGGAATCCTTCCTGTGGGGTTACGGCCACTACCTGATCTTCGCGTCGGCGGCCTCGATCGGCGCGGGCCTGGAGGTGGCCGTCGAGCAGGCGGTCGGCACGGCGCACATCTCGACGCCGGCCGCCTCGGCGGCCGTGACCCTGCCGACGGCGCTGTACCTGCTGACCGTGTGGGCGCTGCACTCGCGGTACTTCAAGATCGGCATCGCCCAGCAGCTGGTGCTGCCGGTGACGGCGCTACTGGTGATCTGCTGCACCTTCCTGGGCGACTGGGCGGTGCCGGCGGCGGGCCTGGTGTCGGCGCTGGCGGTGGCGACCGGGACGACTCTGACGGCGCGCACGGCCGGCCGCCGACGCCCGGCGGACGCCGCCGCGGCCGCCACCTGACGCTCCGCGACGACCGCCGGCTGGGCCAGACTGGCCGTCATGACAGTTGACGCATTGACGGACGTGGCCGGGCTGCGGGTGGGACACGCTTCCCGCAGCGGCGACGGCTGGCTCACCGGCACCACGGTGGTGCTCGCGCCCGAGGGCGGCGCGGTCGCGGCGGTGGACGTGCGCGGCGGCGGTCCGGGGACCAAGGAGACGGACGCGCTCGACCCGCGCAACCTGGTGCAGCGGGTGGAGGCGATCGTGCTCACGGGCGGCAGCGCCTACGGGCTCGACGCGGCGTCCGGGGTGATGGCCTGGCTGGAGGAGCGCGGGCGCGGGGTGCGGGTGGGGGCGGATCCGGCGCACGTCGTGCCGGTGGTGCCCGCCGCCTGCGTCTTCGACCTGGGGCGGGGCGGGGACTTCCGGGCCCGGCCGGACGCGGCCACGGGGCGCGCGGCGGTCGAGGAAGCCGCGGCGAGCGCACCCGGGGCACCAGTGCGGGAGGGGTGCGTGGGGGCGGGTACGGGCGCCGTGGCCGGGGCGTTGAAGGGCGGGGTGGGCAGCGCGAGCGCGGTGCTGGAGTCAGGAATCACGGTGGCCGCGCTGGTGGTGGCCAATGCCGCCGGCGCGGTGATGGATCCCGAAACAGGCGTGCTGTACGGGGAGTTGTTCCAGGGGCGCGTGGAGTACCCCGAGGAGCGGGTGCACGAGGCCGCGCGCCGGCGGCTCGCCGAAGCCGCCGCCGAGAACGGGCTTCCGCCGCTCAACACCACACTCGCGGTGGTGGCGACCGATGCCGACCTCTCGAAGGCGCAGGCGCAGAAGCTGGCCGGGACGGCGCACGACGGGATCGCGCGCGCCGTGCGGCCGGTGCACCTGCTGCACGACGGGGACACGGTGTTCGCGCTGGCGACGGGTACGCGCCCGCTCGACGCGAGCCCGCTCGCGCTCAACGAGATTCTCGCGGCCGGCGCGGACCTGGTGACGCGCGCCGTCGTGCGCGCCGTGCGGGCCGCCGAGTCCGTGGCCGGGCCCGGCGGAGTGTGGCCGTCGTACGGGGAGTTGTACGGGGCGCGATGACAGTGGCGGGGGCGCGCCCCAAGTGTCGCGCGTCCTCGCTGATTGTCCCGGTTCTGTCACGTGATGGCGTTCGTGGCCGCCCGGGGGAACCCGAACCCGCGTCGGCGCCCTCTCTCTCCACGCACTGGAGCGGATCACGCACATCACAAGAACTTGGAGCAGCCCGTGACAACGCCGGACATTGCAGCGCGGCGCGCACTGGGGGCCTGTGCCGCCCTGATGGTCGGCGCCCTCACCCTGACCGCCTGCGGCGGCAACGCCAGCGCCAAGAGCGACGACGGCAAGGGCGGGCAGGACAGCGCCGCCAAGACGTCGACCGCGAAGATCGTCATCTCGGCGAAGGACGGTTCGAACGGCGCGTCCATCAACGCGACCGGCGTGCAGGTCAGCGCCGGCAAGCTCACCGTCGTGAAGATGACCGTGGCGGGGTCGGGGCAGGCCGTGGACGGCACCCTCTCGGCGGACGGCAGCACCTGGAAGCCGAAGGAGCAGCTGGAGCGCGGCACGAAGTACGAGATATCGGCGACCGCCAAGGACGCCAAGGGGCTCACGGCGGCGGCCAACTCCATCTTCACCACCGTCGATTCGGCGAACAGCTACATCGGGACGTACACGCCGGACAACGGGACGACGGTCGGTGTGGGGATGCCGGTGTCGTTCACCTTCGACAAGGTCATCAGCGACAAGAAGGCCGTGCAGTCGCACATCGCGGTCACGTCCAGCAGCGGACAGCAGGTGGTGGGGCACTGGTTCGGCTCGCAGCGGCTGGACTTCCGGCCGCAGGATTACTGGAAGGCCGGCTCCAAGGTCACGATGAAGATCGACCTGGACGGGGTCGAGGGCGCGAACGGCGTCTACGGGGTGCAGAAGAAGACGGTGACCTTCACCGTCGGGCGTTCACAGGTCTCCACGGTCGACGCGAACACGCAGACCATGACGGTGGTCCGGGACGGCCGGACGCTCAAGTCGGTGCCGGTGTCGACGGGCAGCCCGGAGCACACGACGTACAACGGGCAGATGGTGATCTCCGAGAAGTTCACCCAGACCCGGATGAACAGCCAGACGGTCGGCCTGGGCGGGGAGTACGACATCCCGGACGTGCCGCACGCGATGCGGCTGACGCAGTCGGGGACGTTCATCCACGGCAACTACTGGTACAACAAGGGCAACGCGCCGTTCGGGCGGGAGGGCACCAGCCACGGCTGTGTGGGGCTCGCGGACGTGCAGGGCGCGCAGGGCGACACGACGGCCAAGTGGTTCTACGACAACTCCCTCATCGGGGACGTCGTGATCGTGAAGAACTCCCCCGACAAGACCGTGCAGCCGGACAACGGGCTCAACGGGTGGAACCTGTCGTGGAACGAGTGGACTGCCGGAAGCGCCGTCTGACCGGCTGGTTTTGACAGATCATCGGGCCGCGCGGGAACTTTTCGCGCGGCCCGCGTGTTTTCCCGGCGTACGTTTTCTCGGTTCCCGGACATGATGTCCGATCGAGGGGCTACGGTATGCACCCACAAGGTGACATGCAGCAACGCCGGGAGAAGCCTTGAGCGTTCCGTACGAGACGGCAGCGTACGAACCAGCCGAGTCGCCCGAGTCTCCGGAGGAGCATCTCGCGCGGCTCCTCGGCCGTGCCCTGAACTCCTTCGAACTGCCCGACGAGGCGATAAGGCAGCTGGACTGCGCGCTGGCGCACGACAGTTCGCTGCACTCCGCGCACCACAGCGCGGGGCTGCACCGGGAGACCTACCGGCACACCTGGCTGCTCGCCGACGGCTCGGCGGTCACTCTGTGGGAGCTCGTGCACAACACGGCGCCGGGCAGCGACCCGCAGGCCGAGGTGTACGTCGACGAGGAGGAGTTGCGGGCCGCGACGGCGAGGCTGCCGTTTCCGCCGGACGCCCCGGACTTCGAACTGCCGGTGCTGATGACGCTGGCGGCGGTCCCCGAACCCCGGCACGTGTATGTACCGGACGACTCCGCGGACCACGCGCGCCGGCTTCTGCGCCGTGCGGAGAACCCCGACCGGCCGGATACGGAGACGGCTCAGGTGCTGGCGACGGCGTTCGCGCACCAGATCACCCAGGCGTTCGGACGACCGGGGCGGGCGGGACGGACCGGACTGAGTTTCTCGCTCTACGAGCACGCGTTCCTGCTGAGCGACGGCCGGGAGCTGTCCCTGTGGGAGGTCGAGCACACGGCGACGCCGGACGGCCGGCACATGTGCGAGGTGTACCCGTCGGAGGACGCGGCCCGAAAGGCCATGGAGCGACGGGCGGCGCGGCGGTCCTGAGCCGGGCGCACCCACTCACCGTGCCTCAGCGGCCGCCGAGTCGGCGCACCAGGCCGGCGAAGGCGTCCTGTTCGGCCGGGGTGAGTTCCACGGACTCGCGTGGCGGGCCGGCCTGGAGCTGGTGCGGGTGGCCGGGAAGGAAGCGGCCCGGGTGCCAGGCGGTGGCCTCCCGGCGGGTGTGACGCAGCACGCGCATCAGGACGACCACCCAGGCGACGGTCGCCAGAGCGAGGGCGGTCACTCCGATCAGCTGGAGGGGCGCGACGTGCTCAGACATGCGCCCCAGTACACACCACGGTCCGGGACTTTGGCCCCGGACCGTGACGTATCTCGCAGGTGCCGTGAACAACTCACAGCGAATCAAAGGGACAAGAGGGTGCGGGCGATCAGGCCGCGACGGGCTGCTTGGACTCCTTCGTGGTGGCGGCCGGGCCGGCCGTGGAGCCGCCCGCCGGGGTCTGCGGGGCCGGCTTGCGCAGGCCCTTGAGGATGACGACCAGGGCCGTGGTGACACAGACACCGGCGGCGATGGCGATCAGGTAGAGGAACGGGTTGCCGATCAGCGGGACCACGAAGATGCCGCCGTGCGGAGCGCGCAGGGTGGCGCCGAAGGCCATCGACAGGGCGCCGGTGATCGCGCCGCCGACCATCGAGGAGGGGATGACGCGCAGCGGGTCGGCGGCCGCGAACGGGATCGCGCCCTCGGAGATGAACGAGGCGCCCAGGACCCAGGCGGCCTTGCCGTTCTCGCGTTCGGTCTCGGTGAAGAGCTTGCCGCGCACGGTGGTGGCCAGGGCCATCGCCAGCGGCGGGACCATGCCGGCCGCCATGACCGCCGCCATGATCTTCATCGCGGAGTCGCTGGGGTTGGAGACCGCGATACCCGCGGTGGCGAAGGTGTACGCGACCTTGTTGACCGGGCCGCCGAGGTCGAAGCACATCATCAGGCCGAGCAGGGCGCCCAGCAGGACGGCGTTGGAGCCGCTGAGGCCGTTCAGCCAGTCGGTCATGCCCTTCTGGGCGGAGGCGATGGGCTTGCCGATGACGACGAACATCAGGAACCCGACGATCGCGGAGGAGATCAGCGGGATCACCACCACCGGCATGATCCCGCGGACCGCTGCCGGGATCTTCACCTTCTGGATCGCCAGCACCACACCACCGGCGATCAGACCGGCGACCAGGCCGCCGAGGAAGCCCGCGTTGATGGTCGACGCGATCATGCCGCCGACGAAGCCGGGCACCAGACCCGGCCGGTCCGCCATGCCGTAGGCGATGTAGCCGGCCAGTACCGGGACCAGGAAGCCGAAGGCCACGGCGCCGATCTGGAAGAGCAGGGCGGCCCAGCTGTCGCTCTGGGTCCACACGAAGTGGGTCATGACCGAGGGCGCGGACTTGATCTCGTAGCCGCCGATCGCGAAGCCGAGAGCGATCAGGAGACCGCCGGCCGCGACGAACGGGACCATGTAACTCACGCCGGACATCAGCCACTTGCGCAGCTTGGTGCCGTAGCCCTCGGACTCGTCGCCGGCCCGCTCGACCGGGGTGGGCGCCGATCCGGAGGTGACCTCTCCGCGTTCGGCCCTGGCGCGCACCTCACCTATCAGTTCGGCGGGACGGTTGATGCCCGCCTTCACGCCGACGTCGACGGTCGGCTTGCCGGCGAAGCGGTCCTTGTCCCGCACCGGCACGTCGTGCGCGAAGATCACGCCGTCCGCGGCCGCGATGACCTCGGGGTCGAGCCGGGTGAAGCCGGCCGAGCCCTGCGTCTCGACGACGAGTTCGACGCCCGCCTCGCGGCCCGCGTTCTCCAGGGACTCGGCCGCCATGTAGGTGTGGGCGATGCCCGTGGGGCAGGAGGTGACGGCGACGATACGGAAGGGGCGCTCGGCAGTCGTATCCGCGCCGGAGCCCGGGGTGGGCGCCTGCGCCGTGTTTGCCGCTGCGGCGCCGGCGGAGGCCGCCGCCGGCGTCGCAGCGGTGCTCTGGGAGGCGCTCACGGCGCCCTCAGCGGCGCTCGCGGTGCCCTTCGTGCCCGCGCCGGCGACCGTGCCACCAGCGCCCGCCGCCTCCGCGGCCTTCGCGGGCGCCTTGTCCCCCCGGATCAGCGCCGCAGCCGTCTCCGCGTCGCCCGCCGACCGCAGTGCGTCCGTGAACTCGCTGTTCATCAGCTGGCGGGCCAGTGAGGAGAGGATCGTGAGGTGGGCGTCGTCGGCGCCGGCCGGGGCCGCGATCAGGAAGACGAGGTCGGCGGGGCCGTCCGCCGCGCCGAAGTCGATGCCGGCGGCGCTGCGCCCGAAGGCGAGCGTCGGCTCGGTGACATGGGCGCTGCGGCAGTGCGGGATGCCGATGCCGCCGTCGAGGCCGGTCGGCATCTGGGCCTCGCGGGCGGCCACGTCGGCGAGGAAGCCCTCCAGGTCGGTCACCCGGCCCAGGGCCACCATGCGCTCGGCGAGGGCGCGCGCCGCCGCTTCTTTGGTGTCGGCGGACAGGTCGAGATCGACCAGGTCCGCGGTGATCATGTCGCTCATCGCGGGCTCCTATGCACGCGTATCGCCCGGGGTGTGGGGTGGGCGGTTTCGGGGACGGGGGTGCCGTGGGGGGCGGGGTGGGAGGAGGGGCCGGGGAAGCCCCGCCTCCCGGGGACGCCGGGGCGGCTCAGGGTGCCCCGTCGGCCCGTCGGCGCGGCGAGTAAAGAGGAGGAACCTCGCCGCTCCTGGGCCGGTTGTCGGCGGCCGGCGCCGGGGAGGAGCGCGGCCGCGTGCAGGGTCGTACGAGCGTTCATGACACCGGCTCCGTAAGTTCGCGGTCGACGGGGACGCGGTCGGTGACGGTCACCGCCGTGGGGTCCAGGTCGGCGGGGGTGGGCATCACGCTGCCGGGCAACTGGACGGCGGCGGCGCCGTGGGCGACGGCGGAGGCGAGGGCCTTGGGACCGCTGCCGCCGGCGATGAGGAATCCGGCGAGGGAGGAGTCGCCGGCGCCGACGTTGCTGCGGACGGTGTCCACGCGGGCGCTCGCGAACCAGGCGCCGGCGTCCTCCACGAGGAGCTGGCCGTCGGCGCCCAGGCTCGCGAGGACGGCGCGTGCGCCCATGCCGCGCAACTCCTCGGCCGCCTTCAGTGCGTCGCCCACCGTCGCCAGGGGGCGCCCGACGGCCTCCGCGAGCTCCTCGGCGTTCGGCTTCACCACGTCCGGGCGCTCGCGCAACGCTTCCAGCAGCGCACGCCCAGAGGTGTCCAGCGCGATGCGCGCGCCCACGGCGTGCGCCCGGGCGACCACATCGGCGTACCAGGACGGCGCGAGCCCCCGCGGCAGGCTCCCGCAGCACGCGATCCAGTCCGCGTCACGGGACTGCTCGCGCACCGTCTCCAGGAGCAGTTCCTGCTCCGCCCGCGAGAGTTCCGGACCCGGCGCGTTGATCTTGGTGAGCACCCCGTCGGACTCCGCGAGGGCGATGTTCGAGCGGGTGGCTCCGGCGACCGGGACCGGCGCGACCTCGATGCCCTGCGCGTCGAGCAGGTCGGCGACGAGCGCGCCGGGCGCACCACCCAGGGGCAGCACGGCGACCGTACGCCGGCCGGCGGCCGCGACGGCGCGGGAGACGTTCACGCCCTTGCCGCCGGGATCCATGCGTTCACCGGCGGCGCGGATGACCTCGCCGCGCTCCAGGGAGGGCACCTCGTAGGTGCGGTCGAGGGAGGGGTTGGGGGTGACGGTGAGGATCATGGTCGTACCGGTCGTGCCGTTCGTCGCGTTCACGCTGTCCGTGGTGCTCATGCTCGTACTACTTCCGTGCCGCCGCGCTCGATGGCGGCGGCGTCCTCGGGGCTCAGCCCGCTGTCGGTGATCAGCAGGTCCACGTCGCTCAGGTCGCCGAAGCGGGCGAAGTGCTCCTGGCCGTGCTTGGCGGAGTCGGCGAGCAGGACCACCCGGCGGGCCGCGGCGACGGCCGCCCGCTTGACCGCTGCCTCGGCGAGGTCGGGGGTGGTCAGGCCCTGGTCGGCGGAGAAGCCGTTGGCGGCGACGAAGAGGACGTCCGCCCGGATCTCGCTGTACGCGCGGAGCGCCCAGGCGTCCACGGCGGCGCGCGTGCGGTGCCGCACGCGCCCCCCGACCAGGTGGAGCTGGATGCCCGGATGGTCGGCGAGGCGGGCCGCGATCGGCAGGCTGTGCGTGACGACGGTGAGCGAGGCCTCCAGCGGGATGGCCCCGGCGAGGCGGGCGATCGTCGTGCCGGCGTCGAGGATCAGGGTGCCCTCGGTCGGCAGTTCCGAGACGGCGGCCTTGGCGATGCGGTCCTTCTCGTCGGCGGAGGTGGACTCGCGTTCGGCGAGGTCCGGCTCGAAGTCGAGGCGGCCGGCCGGGATGGCACCGCCGTGCACCCGGCGGACCAGGCCGGCGCGGTCGAGGGCCTTCAGGTCGCGGCGGATCGTTTCCGCGGTGACCTGGAACTCCTCGGCGAGCGACACGACGTCCACCCGGCCGCCGTCACGGGCGAGCCGGAGGATCTCCTGCTGCCGCTCCGGTGCGTACATGCCCTGCGCCTCCGCTCCAAGATACGTCCGACTGGCGTCCGGCTCGTGTCCGACTGCGTCCGACTCGTGCCCGAACTTGTGGTTTCGCTGGAGGCTACGCTCGGATTTCCGGAAAGTAAACAGGTTCGGGCTTCAACCGGGCATGGTCGGACTTCCGTGCCGTCCGGAGGGGCGGGAGAGGAGCGCGGGAGAGGAGCGCGGGAGACTCTTTCGCGCATGCGGAAGGGCCCGGCACCAGGAGGTGCCGGGCCCTTCGCCCGGGGCGTACTCAGGGGCGCGTTCGGGAGGCGCGCTCAGGGGACGAGCGCGGGCTCGTCCTCCGGCTGCGCCGGGAGGGCCTCCTGCGCGCCGCCGCCCTCCACGTGCTGCGCCGGGTGCTTCGGCAGGGCGGACATCAGCAGGAACATCACGGCCATGACGGCGGCCACCCAGAGCAGCGCGTGCTGGAAGGCGTGTACGAAGGCCGGGCCGAGCCGGTCCGAGGTCAGGCGGTCGTCGACGACGCCGAAGAAGACGACCGAGACCAGGCCGAGGCCGAGCGCGTTGCCCATCTGCTGCACGGTGTTGATCAGGCCGGAGGCAGAACCGGCGTGCTCGCGCGGCACCTCCGACAGCACCGCGTCGGTCAGCGGGGCGACGATCAGGCCCATGCCCGCGCCCATCACGACCAGCGGCAGGGCCATCTGCCAGGAGGCGATGGCGAGGCCGTAGCGATCGGACTCCCAGATGTAGAGCAGGACGCCCAGGCCCATCACCAGGGCGCCGGTCTGGAGCACCTTGCGGCCGAAGCGCGGGACCAGTTTCTGCACGGACAGGCCGGCCGCCACGGAGACGGCGATCGAGAACGGCACCCCGGTCAGACCCGCGTGCAGCGGGCTCCAGCCGAGGCCGACCTGCATGTACAGCGTCCAGACCAGGAAGAAGATGCCGAGCGCGACACCGAAGACGGTCTGCACGGCGATGCCGGCGGCGAAGCTCTTCACCTTGAACAGGGACGGTTCGATGAGCGGGGAACCGTCGCGGGCGGCCTTGCGGCGTTCGTACGCCACCAGCGCACCGAAGACGGCGAGCGCCCCCGCCATCGACGCGTATCCCCACAGCGGCCAGCCCAGCTCGCGGCCGCGGGTCAGCGGGTAGAGCAGCATCAGCAGGCCGAGGGTGACCAGGGCGACACCGACGAGGTCGAGCTTCAGGGCGTGCGGAGCCTTGGATTCGCTGATGTAACGGCGACCGAGGAGCAGGGCGGCGATGCCGACCGGGAGGTTGATGAGGAAGATCGGGCGCCATTCGAGGCCGAGGACGTTCCACTCCGTCAGGAGGGCGCCGAGCAGCGGGCCGGAGACCGCGCCCAGCCCGACGATCGCGCCGAACAGGCCGAAGACCTTGCCGCGTTCGTGCGCCGGGAAGGTGGCGTGCACGATGGAGAGGACCTGCGGGACCATCATCGCGGCCATGCCGCCCTGCAGGATGCGGGCGGCCACCAGCATCTCCGGGTTGGCGGCGAAGCCGCACAGGGCCGAGGCGAGGGTGAAGCCGCCGACCCCGAGAAGGAAGAGCCGTTTGCGGCCGTGAATATCGCCGAGGCGGCCGCCGGTGATCAGGCCGGCCGCGAAAGCGAGCGCGTACCCGGCGGTTATCCACTGGATCTGACTGAAGGAGGCGTGGGCGGTCCGCTGGATGGAGGGGATGGCGATGTTGACGATCGTGACGTCGACCAGGTCCATGAAGGCGGCGGTCATGACGATGGCCAGGGCCAGCCAGCGGGTTCGGTCGGGTGGGGATGCGGGGAGCGTCGTGGGGGTGGAGGTGGTGTGCCGAGTGGTGGTCGTCCGTGGCTGGTCGCGCTCCGCGGCGGAGCCGCCGGCGGATACCGTCCCGCGCCCCTTCAGGGTGTCGGTGTCGACGTCGGTGGAAGTCATGACGTCAATCTAGGATCCGACTAGGTCAGATCCCGTCCTACTTGTGCGGCATCCTCGGACGCATGACGACAGACACTCCGGCTCGACTGCTCCAGCTGCTGTCTCTGCTCCAGACACCCCGCGAATGGCCCGGCGGTGAGCTGGCCGACCGGCTCCGGGTGTCCCGGCGCACCGTGCGACGGGACATCGACCGGCTGCGGGAGCTCGGGTATCCCGTGGAGGCCAGCAAGGGGGCCGACGGCGGGTACCGGCTGGTCGCCGGGAAGGCGATGCCGCCGTTGCTCCTCGACGACGAGGAGGCGGTGGCCATCGCGGTGGGGCTGCGCGCCGGGGCGGGGCATGCCCTGGAGGGGGTGGACGAGGCGTCCGTACGGGCGCTGGCGAAGCTGGAGCAGGTGCTGCCGGCCCGGCTACGGCACCGGGTGACCACGCTTCAGGCCGCGACCACACCGCTGACCAGTGGGGACGGGGCGAGCATCGCGCCGGAGACGCTGACCGTGATGGCGTCGGCGGTGGCGGGCCGGGAGCGGTTGCGGTTCGCCTACCGGGCGGCAGACGGAAGCGAGACGCGACGGCAGGCCGAGCCGTACCGGCTGGTGTCGACGGGGCGGCGGTGGTACCTCGTGGCATACGACGTCGATCGTGACGACTGGCGGACGTTCCGGGTCGACCGGGTGAGCGAGCCGTTCGCGACCGGGTCACGGTTCGCTCCGCGGGAGTTGCCGACGGGGGATGCGGCGGAGTTTCTGCGGCGGTCGATCCAACGGCAGCAGGAGACGTACGAGTTCGTGGTCGCGTTCGCCGGGACGGTGGCGGAGGTGGGGGCCCGGGTGCCGGGGTGGCTGGGGACGCCGGTGGACGAAGGGGATGGGTGGTGTGTGGTGCGAGGGACCACCGGGGATCCGAAGGAGTGGCTGGCGGTACGGCTGGTGATGGCGGGGTGCGAGTTCGCGGTGCGGGAGCCGCGGGAACTCGTGGAGTGTGTGACGGAGTTGGGGGGTCGGTTGGTGCGGGCCGGTGCGGGCGCGTGAGCGGGCGGCCGGGCGCCTCGGCGCCACCCTTCAGGCACTGGCGAGGCGCGTCCGCCCGCGGCCGGATTGAGCAGCCGTATCCGCTACGTCTGCTCTCCCCAGGCGAACCCGCGCAGATCCGCCAGGTTCCGCAGCGCGAGGGCCGCCGGTCCCTCCGCGCCCGACGGGGATGCCGTGCCAGCCGCCCAGGACTCCACCGCCACTCGGACCGCCGCGCCGGCCACCGCCGAGGCGAAACGGAGGTGCGAGGTCGGGGCAACGTTGTCGGGTGCGGTGCCGGGTGAGGTGTCGGGTGCGGTGCGCTCGGCCAGGATCGTCGCCAGGAGGTCTTCCGAGGACTGGCAGACCTCCGCCCACACCTTGCGCAGGGCCGGACTGGTGTCGGCGAGGTGGATCAGGGTGCGCACCCATTCCCAGGACGCCGCGGAGACGCCCACGCCGGGGGTCAGGGTGTGGTGGACGGCGTGTTCCAGTGCCTCGGGGACCGAGAGGGCCGCCGGGGCCGACCGCACGGCCTCCGCCCAGCGGCGGGCGCCCGCCGCGTAGAGCGGGGCGACCGCCTCCTCCTTCGTGGCGAAGTAGCGGTAGAACGTGCGGGGCGCGATGCCGGCGGCGTGTGCGATGTCCTCGGCGCGGGTGGCTCGCAGGCCCTGCCGTACGAAGAGGCCCGCGGCCGCCCGGGCGATCTCCATCCGGGTCTCCGCCTTGCGCCGCTCCGTCAGGGAGACACCGGGAGGATCCTGCCGGGAGGTGTTGCCGGTGGTGCTGGGGGTGCTCACCTCGGCAGGCTATGCCGCTGTGGCAGAATCTGCCATCCGGTGGTTCACCCCGTGGTTCAGGTACGGGGTGAGCCACCGTTCCAGCATGCGGGGAAGAGACAGACCCCGGCAAACGCGCGGCGTCGTAGCCGGCCCGCGCCGAGCCGGGTCGCCGCGGGACAGCCGACCGGTGCTCGCCGGGCGCTCGCCGAAGACAAGTACTCGCCGGGCGCTCGCCGAACAATGGAGCCGGGCTCCGGCACCCGGGGGGGGTTGGGCGCCGGAGCCCGGCTCTGTGGAAGTCCCGGCGCCGGGGGGATTGGTGCGTCGGGACGTGGCTCACTGAGGGGTCGTCATACGTCGTCGTGGGAAGTCGTCGTCAGGATCGTCGTCGGAGGTCGTCGCGGCCTGCCCCGCGAGAAGCCCGCTGTTCTCATGAGCCGGCTGCCCTCCTGAGCCGGCCGCCCCGGCCGGGGTCCTCGACTCCCCGGCCCGGAATGGTTGTTCCCTACACACGGGGCCTTGAAGCGGCGGTACCGCGCCATGTTTGCGCCGTCTTTCGCCACCCGGCGCACGCGCTCGGCGCGAACGGCTCCACGCGCGCCCCCAGGCTCGCGAGCCCGCACCCACCCGGGAGCCCCCGCGGACCCGTGAGCCCCGCGGAGCTCCCGCAGAGGCGGGAGCCCCATGCGCCCGCCGCCCCCGACCAACCCCGGCTCTCTTACGCCGCCGGCTCGAACCCCGTGCTGCGGGCCAGCTTCTTCAGCTCCAGCAGCGCGTGCTTCTCGATCTGGCGGATGCGCTCACGGGTCAGGCCGTGCTCCTTGCCCACCTCGGTCAGCGTGCGCTCGCGGCCGTCATCGATGCCGTACCGCATCTTGATGATGGAGGCCGTGCGCTGGTCCAGGCGGCCGATCAGGTCGTCCAGTTCCTCGCTGCGCAGCAGGGTCAGGACGGACTGCTCGGGGCTGACCGCCGACGTGTCCTCGAGGAGGTCGCCGAACTGGGTCTCACCTTGGTCGTCCACCGACATGTTCAGGGACACCGGGTCACGGGCCCAGTCGAGGACGTCGATGACGCGCTCGGCGTTGGAGCCGAGCTCTGCGGCGATCTCGGCGGGCTCCGGTTCGCGGCCGTGCTCCCGGTTGAACTCGCGCTGGACCCGGCGGATCCGGCCCAGCTCCTCCACCAGGTGGACGGGGAGCCGGATGGTCCGGGACTGGTCGGCGATGGAACGGGTGATCGCCTGGCGGATCCACCAGGTGGCGTACGTCGAGAACTTGAAGCCCTTGCGGTAGTCGAACTTCTCGACGGCACGCACCAGGCCGGCGTTACCCTCCTGGACCAGGTCCAGCAGGGGCAGGCCACTGCGCGGGTAGCGTCGGGCGACGGCCACGACCAGGCGGAGGTTGGAGCGGATGAAGACGTCCTTCGCCCGCTCGCCGGCGGCTACGAGCGCCTCCAGCTCCTCGCGGGTGGCGTCCGACCCGGACTCCTCCTCGCCGTCGAGGACCTGCCGCGCGAACACACCCGCCTCAATGGTCTGGGACAGCTCGACTTCCTTGGCGGCGTCGAGGAGCGGTGTGCGCGCGATCTCGTCGAGATACATGCCGACCAGATCGCGGTCGGCGATCTCGCCGCCATGGACGCGGCGAACACTGCTTGCCGAGTCGGCCGTCTCGCCGGTGGCGGACTGACGACGGGCGACGGCACGGGTTGCCATGCGGTGCTCCCTTGCGATGGTGGGCGGGGGGTGGTCCTATCCGGTTCTTCTCGGTCTTCCGGTGGATGCTCGGCGCTCGGCCGGCGGCGCTGCGGAGTCCGCTTCTGGAACTCCCGGCATCCTGGTCGTGTGCCCGGCATCCGAAGGAAACAACGACTGGAATCCGGACAGAATTCCCATGGCGCCCCCCGATATTTCTGATCATGCAGTACCCTGTGCGACCGACCGAGGGGGCATGATGTCGCCGGAACGTACAGAGCCGCAGGTCAGGCCGGGAGTCGAGGGAGACCTCGAAGCTCTCACGAACCTCTACAACCACTACGTACGTGAGACGTCCATCACATTCGACACGGTGGTCTTCACGCCGGAAGAGCGTCGTGCATGGCTGCTCTCCCACCCGGAAGACGGCCCGTACCGCCTGATGGTTGCCACGCCGGCGGACTCACAGGAGATTCTCGGGTACGCCACATCCAGCCCTTACCGCGCGAAACCCGCCTACGGGACCTCGGTGGAGACCACGGTCTACGTCGCCCCGGACGCCGGCGGGCGCGGCATCGGCACGCTCCTCTACAAGGCCCTCTTCGAGGCGCTCGCCGGCGAGGACCTGCATCGCGCCTACGCGGGCATCGCGCAACCGAACGAGGCGTCCACCCGGCTGCACGAGCGCTTCGACTTCCGGTACGTCGGCACGTACCGCGAGGTGGGCCGCAAGTTCGGCCGCTACTGGGACGTGGCCTGGTACGAACGCCCGCTCTAGCCGAGCGCCCGCTTCAGCCGAGCGCCCACCCTCTTGAGGGCCTACTCCAGCCGACCGCCCGCCCCCTGAGGGCCCGCTTCAGCCGAGCGCCCGCTTCAGCCGACCCCCCGGCCGCCGCTCAGCCGAACTGCACCGACCGCTTGGCCATCCCCATCCAGAACCCGTCGATCACCGACTTCTGCGCGTCCAGCTCGCCGCCGGCCTCCGCCGCGCCCATGGTGACGAAGAGCGGGGCGAAGTGCTCGGTGCGCGGGTGGGCGTAACGGCCGGCCGGTGCCTTGTCGAGGAAGTCCAGCAGGGCGTCCCAGTCACGGTGCTCCAGGGCCCGGTGCCCCCAGTCGTCGAACTCCGAGGACCAGGACGGCACCCCGGCCCCGGTGTGGCGCAGGGCGGCCAGGTTGTGGGTGAAGAAGCCGGAGCCGACGATCAGCACGCCCTCCTCGCGCAGCGGGGCGAGCCGGCGGCCGATCTCCATCAGCCGGACCGGGTCGAGGGTGGGCATGGAGATCTGCAGGACCGGGATGTCCGCGGCCGGGAACATCTCCACCAGGGGCACGTAGGCGCCGTGGTCGAGGCCGCGGTCCGGGATGTCCTGCACGGGGGTGCCGGGGGCGCGCAGCAGCTTGCGTACGGACTCGGCGAGCGCGGGCGCGCCGGGGGCCGCGTACCGCACCTGGTAGTAGTGCTCGGGGAAGCCCCAGAAGTCGTAGACGAGGGGGACGGTCCGTACGGCACCGAGGGCGAGGGGGGCCTCCTCCCAGTGAGCGGAGACCATCAGGATCGCCTTGGGGCGGGGCAGACCGGCGCTCCAGGCGGCCAGTTCGCCGGGCCAGACCGGGTCGTCGGCGAGCGGTGGCGCGCCGTGGCTCAGATAGAGGGCGGGCATGCGCTCCCCGGAAGCGGCGGGTCGCTCCTGTGCGGCGGCGGTCATGACGGCGGCTCCCTCCACGGACGGGAACCCACCAGGCCCCCATGTTTTAACTCTCAAGCTTTCCGGAAAACACCATACGCCCCACTTGTTTAACCTTCAAGGAGAGGCCTCGTACAGTGGGATACATGAATACGGCAGCCACATCCGCGACCGCCGCCAGGGACCGCTGGCTCAGCGACGAAGAACAGCGCGTCTGGCGCTCGTATCTGCACGCCACGACCCTGTTGGAGGACCATCTGGACCGTCAGCTCCAGCGGGACGCGGGGATGCCGCACATCTACTACGGCCTGCTGGTCGGACTCGCCGAGGCGCCCGGGCGGCGGCTGCGGATGACCGAGCTGGCCATGGGGGCGAAGATCACCCGGTCCCGGCTGTCGCACGCCGTCGCGCGCCTGGAGAAGAACGGCTGGGTGCGCCGGGAGGACTGCCCCTCCGACAAGCGGGGCCAGTTCGCCGTCCTGACCGACGAGGGCTCCGAGGTACTGCGCCGTACCGCGCCGGGCCATGTGGCCGCCGTACGGCAGGCGCTGTTCGAGCGGCTGACCCCCGAACAGCAGCAGGCCCTCGGCGAGATCATGCAGATCGTCGCCGAGGGCCTGCAGCCCAACGAAGCGGGCGCGGACCTGCCCTGGCTCCGCTGAGGAGCTCAGGACAGGCCCGCGTGCGGGTACCCGGTCGGCCGGTGGTGGCTCAGAGGCTCAGTGGGCGACCACCGGGATCGCCACCTCGTCCTCCGCGCCCTCGCCCGAGGCCACCGTCGTGGTGTCCGGCTTGCCGGCGTTGACGAAGGTCACCACGACCACCGCGGCCAGCACCAGCATGCCGACGGCGACCCAGATCGCGTTGGCGTAGCCGTGCACCGCGCCCTCCATCTGGACCAGCTGCTGCTGCGACTTGGAGGTCGCGGTGGCGATGTGGTCCTTGATGTACGACGTCGTCGCGGACGCGGCGATCGTGTTCAGCAGGGCGGTGCCGATCGCGCCGCCCACCTGCTGCGAGGTGTTGACCATCGCGGAGGCGACACCGGCGTCCCGGGGCTCGACGCCGAGCGTGGCCAGGGACATGGCCGGCATGAACGCCGTACCCATGCCGAGACCGAGCAGCAGCATCGCCGGCAGGATCGTCGAGGCGTACGACGAGCCGATCTCCATCTGGGTCATCACCAGCATGCCGGCCGCGGCGACCAGGAAGCCGGGGCCCATCAGGGTGCGGGCCGGGACCCGGGTCATCAGCCGGGTGCCGATCTGGGTGGAGCCGACCATCATGCCCGCGATCATCGGCAGGAAGGCGAAGCCGGTCTTGATCGGCGAGAAGCCCTTGATGACCTGGAGGTAGTAGGTCAGGAAGAGGAAGGTGCCGAACATCGCGATGATCGCGATACCGAGGGAGAGGTAGATACCGCCGCGGTTGCGGTCGAGGACCACGCGCAGCGGCAGCAGCGGGGCCTTGACCCGGGTCTCGGTGACGACGAACGCGACCAGCAGCACCACGGAGGCGACGAACAGGCCGATGGTGGTGGCGTCGCCCCAGCCGTCGGACTCGGCGCGGGTGAAGCCGTAGACCAGGGAGACCAGGCCGAGGGTGGACAGGAGCACGCCGGGGATGTCGAGCGGGTTGCGGTTGCGGCCGCCCTCCGGCTCGCGGATGACGAAGTACGCGCCGAGCGCCGCGACGATGGCGAACGGGATGTTGACGAAGAACGTCCAGCGCCAGTCCAGGTACTCGGTGAGCACACCGCCGAGGATGAAGCCGACGGCGCCGCCGCCACCGGCGATCGCGCCGTAGATACCGAACGCCTTGGCACGCTCCTTGGCGTCCGTGAACATCACGGCGAGCAGGGAGAGCGCGGCCGGGGCGAGCATGGCGCCGAAGACGCCCTGCAGGGCGCGCGCGCCGAACATCATCGCGCCGCTGGTCGCCGCGCCACCGAGCGCGGAGGCGGCGGCGAAGCCGGTCAGGCCTATGACGAAGGCCCGCTTACGGCCCCACAGGTCGGCGATCCGGCCACCGAAGAGCAGCAGACCGCCGAAGGCGAGGGCGTAGGCCGTGACGACCCACTGCCGGTTGCCGTCGGAGATGCCCAGGTCGGTCTGGGCGGAGGGCAGTGCGATGTTCACGATGGTGGCGTCGAGGACGACCATCAGCTGGGCGAGCGCGATGAAGACCAGCGCTTTCCAGCGGTTGGCGTCACCGGACTGCGCCGGTGCGCCGGGAGCCTTGGCGGCTGTTTCGGACATGGGGGTACCCACTTCTTGACTTCGTGAATGCGTGACGGAAAGTCGGTGCTTCGTTACGGACGGTCGGCGGCACGGGCCGGGAGGCCGGCGTTCGTGACGGAAAAAGGGATCGGCGGAGCGCAGACGGTGGTCGGTGCGGACAAGGGGTGCGCGCGATGGAGGACCGGCGCTCGGTCCGAAACTGATCGGCCCCCCGTAGGACGGTGCGGTCGCTCTCGGTCGTTCAGGCCTGGCGGAGGTCCTCCATGGTCACGGCCGTGCCCGGCAGGGCGGAGCGGGCCGGGGCCCGCAGTCCGTCCAGGAACAGCTGCAGATGGCGGTGGACGAAGCGGTCGCCGACCAGGCAGTCGGTACCGAACGGGGGCCGGCTGAGCTGAGCCACGGCGATCATCACGTCGCCGACACCCACGTCCGGGCGGAGCTGCCCGGCCGCCTTGGCGCGGTCCATGAGCTGCTCGATGAGCTGCTCACAGCGCTCGCGCGCCGCTTCCAGGTCGGGGTGGTTCTTGTCGAAGGTGCTGGAGACCATCGGGCACAGCGCGCTGACCCGCTCGTCGGCGGAGGCGTGCACGAACCTCTCCAGCGCCCCGAAGGCGTCCCCGGTCTCCGCGAGCGCGAGCTCGGCCGCTTCCGACGTCCGGTCCATCACGGAGCAGACGACCTCACGGACGAGCGCGTCACGGTCGGGGAAGTTGCGGTACACCGTGGCGTTGCCGACGCCGGCCCGGCGGGCGATCTCGTCGAGCGGCACGTCGGGGCCGTACTCGGTGAACATCTCGCGGGCGGCGATGACGATCCGCTCCCGGTTGCGCAGGGCGTCGGCGCGCGGCCGGGGCGCCTTGCGCACGGTGGGGGTGGCGGTCGCGGTCTGCACGGCGCACTCCTGGTCTGGTGGTCTTGAATGATGCTCTGGGCTTCCACGATCCGGGGATCCGTTCCCCGTTTCGCTCGGACACAGGTCCAAACGGGGAGAGGGTCCCCGGTTATTTCCACACCCTCTCCTCATTTCATGTGACCTGCGTCACACCTCCTGGGGCGGGGAATCGCACGATCGGCCTCTCCAGCGCGCGCCCGCCGCCCCGTCGACACAGGGTGATCGAGAGGGTGCAGCCGGAAACCGGCGGCTGCCGTGGCGCGAAAGGTCCATGCATGCAGCCGCAGCCCAGCCGCCCGATACCCGCGCACCGTGACACCCCACGCGCCCCGCGCACGCCCCACACCGCGCACACGCCCCACACCGCGCACGGTGCGCACGGCGCGCACACGCCCCACACCACGCCCACGCCGCACACCGCGCACGGTGCGGGCGCGCACACGCCGCGCACCACGCGCGCGTCACACCCCCCGCGCACGCCCCCTAGCCGCGCGATACGCCACCGCCGTGTGGTCTCCCTCGCCGCCGTGACCGTGCTGATCCTCGCGGTCGGTACCTCGGCGGGCACCGGACACCCCACGGCGGCGCCCACGCCGGCCGGCGCCGGCCCGATCGCGCTGGCCCGCTCCTCGGTCTACGGCCCCTGCCTGATCAGCGGCGCCCACGAGGTCCAGATGACCGAGGGCATCCCCACCCCGGGCGGCTACTCCCGCTCCACCGGCACCGTGCACGCCCTGACCCTGATGGTCGACTTCTCCGACGCGCCCGGCCAGGGCAGCGCGCTCGACCGGTACCACGAGTTCTTCCCGCGGACCCAGGACTGGTTCCGCACCGCCTCCTACGGCAAGCTCGACTACCAGCCGGCGGCCCCCGTCGACCACTGGCTGCGGATGCCCAAGTCGTTCGCGGCGTACGGCATAGAGCGCGGCGCCCCCTTCGACCCCGGCTACCGGCAGCTGGTCCAGGACATCGTGGCCGCCGCCGACCCGGACGTGGACTTCCGGTCGTACGACCTCCTGAACGTGCTGGTCACCCCGAACGCCGGCCCCTCCGCCCTGGACACCGTGCTGTCGGTGACCTTCGCCGGCAACTCCGACGCCCCGATCGCCGACGGCGTCCCGGTCGCCAACGCCTCCTTCGTCTACTCCCGCCAGGACGACGGCTCCGGCTCCTACGCACAGACCGGCTACCGGGTCCTCCCCCACGAGAACGGCCATGTCTTCGGCCTGCCCGACCTCTACACCCAGGAGGGCGGGGGCGCGGTCGGGCACTGGGACATCATGAGCGAGGACTGGGGCGCCGACAACGACCTCCTCGCCTGGCACAAGTGGAAGCTCGGCTGGCTCGACGCCGACCAGGTCAGCTGTGCGTCCGCCCGCGGCAGCACCGACTACACGCTGACCCCGCTCTCCCGGGCCGGCGGCCACAAACTGGTCTTCGTCCCCATCGACGCCCGCACCGGCTACGCCCTGGAGGTCCGCACCAGGGGCGGCAACGACGAGGAGGTCTGCCGTCCCGGCGTCCTCATCTACAAGGTCGACGCGAACGTCGACACCGGCCGCGGACCGATCAAGGTGTACGACGCCCACGGCGACACCGGCGGCTGCACCCGCAGCCCCAACGTGCAGGCGGAACTCTCCGACGCCCCGTTCGGCCCGGGCGAGACCTTCAAGGACCCGAAGCACGGGATCGAGGTGCGGGTGGTGGACGTGGACGCGGAAGGGAACTACCGCGTGCAGGTGACGCGGCGGTAGCCGGCCCGGCCGGGGTTTACGGTGGACGTGCCCTGATCACCCTGCCGGAGATCGCCGGCGTGTCCTGATCGCCGTGCCGGAGATCGCGGGCGTGCCCCGATCACCCTGCCGGAGATCGCGGAAGCCGCCGTACCGGAGAGTCGATGACCACCCCCCTGTCCCCCACCGCGCCACGGCACGATCCGCCGGCCGAGGCGGTCGCGCCGCTCGTCCGGGGTGTGGCCGTGCTGACGGCGCTGACCGAGGCGGGCGGGACGCTGAGCGCGAGCGCGCTGGAACGGCGTACGGGCCTCGCCCGTTCCACGGTCGACCGGATCACCGCGACCCTCGCCCGCACCGGATACGTCCGCCAGGACGGCCGGGACGCGGTACTCACCCCGCGCGTGATGGAACTCGGCAACGCCTACCTGGCCGCCCTCCGCCTGCCCGCCCTGCTCGACGGGCCCGCCGACGCCCTCGCCGACGAACTGGACGAGTCCGTCTCGCTCGCGGTCGCCGACGGGGACGGCATCCGCTTCATCCACCAGGCGACCCGCCGCCGCGCGATGTCCGTCAGCTTCCGCATCGGCGACCTGCTGCCGGCCGAACGCACCGCCCCCGGCCCGCTGTTCGCGGCGCAGTGGACGGAGCCGGAGTGGACGGCCTGGCGGGCCAGGCGCGCGGCGGACCCGGCCGACGCGGGTTTCCCGGCCGTACCGCCCCGCGGCACCACCGCCGACGACTTCGCGGCGCGGGCGGACCGGGCCCGCCGGGACGGCTGGGCCCTGGACGACCAGCTGATCGAACCGGGCCTGGTCGCGGTGTCCGTCCCGGTGCGCGACCCGGCCACCGGCAGGGTGGCCTGCGTGGCGAGCGTCGTCAGCCACACCAGCCGCCACACGGCGGCGGAGCTGCGCACCGCGCTCCTGCCCCGCCTGCGCACGGCGGTGACCGCGATGGAGAGGGAACTGCGCGAGGCCGCGCCGCCGCGGCCGGGCCCGCCGCCCTCCGGCCTGGCCGGCTGGACCACGGCGTCCAAGCATGAGCTGGGCCGCGACTTCGTGGAGTCCCTGGCCCGGGGCCTGACGATCCTCACGGCGTTCGGCGAGGGCCGCTCGGCCCTGACCCTGACCGACGTGGCGAAGGCGACGGGTCTGGCCCGGGCCACGGCCCGCCGGGCCCTGATCACCTACGAGCACCTGGGCCTGGTGACCGCGCGGGACCGCACCTTCTCCCTCACCCCCCGGGTGCTGTCGCTCGGTTACCCGCCGCTGTCCCGCACCACCCTCGCCCGCCTGGCGGCCCCCCACCTGCGCGCCCTCACGGACCGGCTGCGGGAGCCGACGGCGCTGGCCGTACCGGTCCCGGGGACGGACCCGGCGGAGATCCAGTACATCGCGGTGGCGACCGCGAGCCGCGTCCTGACCGTGGACATCACGGTCGGCACCCGCCTCCCGGCGGCCCGCACCTCCCTCGGCCGGGCCCTCCTCGCCCCCGACGGGCCACCGGGATACGCCCTCGCCGACGAGGAACTGGAGTCGGGCCTGCGCTCGATCGCGGTGCCGGTACGGGACCGGACCGGCCGGCCGGTCGCCGCCCTGAACGTGGCCACGCACGCGGCCCGCCGCTCCCTGGAGGAGTGCGTGACGGACGTCCTGCCGCACCTGCGCACCACGGCGGACCACATCCAGACCGACCTGCGCATCGCCTCCCGCTTCACCCGCGTCCCGCTCTCCTGAACCAGGAACACGGCCGCACCGCCGAAGCTCCCGTGCCCCGGGCGGGCCGAGCGCCTTCCGTCAGTGGGTGCGCCGGTCACCGGATGGCCAGGTTCTCGAGGTACGAGCGGACGTTGCGACGGGTCTCGGGCACCGAGTCACCACCGAACTTCTCCGCGACCGCGTCCGCCAGGACGAGCGCCACCATCGCCTCGGCGACGATACCCGCGGCCGGCACCGCGGAGACATCGGAACGCTGATGATGGGCCTGAGTGGCCTCGCCGGTGGACACGTCCACGGTCTGCAAGGCCCGCGGCACGGTCGCGATCGGCTTCATCGCCGCCCGCACCCGCAGCAGCTCACCGGTGGACAGACCGCCCTCGGTGCCGCCCGCCCGGCCAGAAGCGCGACGGATACCCTCGGGCGTGCCGACGATCTCGTCGTGCGCCTGCGAGCCCGGCACCCGCGCCAGCTCGAAACCGTCGCCGATCTCGACACCCTTGATCGCCTGGATACCCATCAGAGCCCCGGCCAGCCGGGCGTCGAGCTTGCGGTCCCAGTGGACGTGCGAACCGAGGCCGACCGGCACACCGTAGGCCAGCACCTCCACCACACCACCAAGGGTGTCACCGTCCTTGTGCGCCTGGTCGACCTCCGCGACCATCGCCTTCGACGCGTCCGCGTCCAGGCAGCGCAGCGGATCCGCGTCCAGCCT
>NZ_JBEYFE010000019.1:198535-199778 GCF_040634235.1 Streptomyces sp. NPDC007157 | reverse complement strand
GTTGATAGGCCGGATCTGGAAGCACCGTGAGGTGTGGAGGTGACCGGTACTAATAGGCCGAGGGCTTGTCCTCAGTTGCTCGCGTCCACTGTGTTAGTTCTGAGGCAACGACTGTTGCCGGCTAGAGCTGAACACACAATTAAAAAGTGTGCTTGTTCGCTCGAAACCATTAGGGTTTCGGTGGTCATAGCGTGAGGGAAACGCCCGGTTACATTTCGAACCCGGAAGCTAAGCCTTACAGCGCCGATGGTACTGCAGGGGGGACCCTGTGGGAGAGTAGGACACCGCCGAACAATCTTTGAGGACCCCTGGTCACCAGCGTTCAGCTGGGACCGGGGGTCCTTTTGTTTTTACAATGCTTGTGGTACCGAAGACAGGAGTCACCATGTCCACCAACTCTCCCGACGAGCGACCGGAGCGCGACCAGCGGCGACGGGACAGTGGTGACCGCGGTGACCGTGGCGGATACCGCGGAGACCGCAACGACCGCAGCAACGACCGCGGAGACCGCGGCGGTTACGGCCGTCGCGACGACAACCGCGGCGGCAGCGGTGGCGGTGGCGGTGGCGGTGGCTACGGTCGCCGCGATGACAACCGCGGTGGTGGACACGGCCGGCGGGACGACCGTCGTGGTGACGAGCGCCGTGGCGACGACCGCGGCGGTTACGTTCGCCGTGACGACAATCGCCGTGACGACAATCGCCGTGACGACAACCGGCGCGATGACAACCGTGGTGGTGACAACCGTGGTGGTGACAACCGCGGTGGTGGATACGGCCGTCGGGATGACAACCGCGGTTCTCGCCCGGCGTTCCAGCGGGACGACCGTGGCGACCGGGGTGGCTTCCGGCGGGACGACAACCGTGGCGGCGGCGGTTACCGCGGCCGCGACGACCGGCGGGACGACCGCGGTGACCGTCCGGCGTTCCGCCGTGATGACCGCGACGACCGTGGCGGTCGTGGCGACTTCCGGCGGGACGACAACCGTGGCGGCGGTGGCTACCGTGGCCGGGACGACCGTCGCGACGACAATCGTGGTGGCGGCGGTGGCTACGGTGGCCGTCGGGACGACAATCGTGGCGGCGGCGGTTACGCCCGTCGTGACGACCACCGTGGTGGTGACCATCGTGGTGGTGACCATCGTGGTGGTGACAATCGTGGTGGTGACAATCGTGGTGGTGGATACGGCCGTCGGGATGACAACCGCGGTTCTCGCCCGGCGTTCCAGCGGGACGACCGTGGT
>NZ_JBEYFE010000019.1:0-198435 GCF_040634235.1 Streptomyces sp. NPDC007157 | reverse complement strand
GACCGGGGTGGCTTCCGTCGGGACGACCGCGGTGACCGTCCGACGTTCCAGCGGGACGACCGTGGTGACCGGGGTGGCTTCCGTCGGGACGACCGCGGTGACCGTCCGACGTTCCAGCGGGACGACCGTGGTGACCGGGGTGGCTTCCGTCGGGACGACCGTGGTGACCGTCCGACGTTCCGTCGTGATGACCGCGACGACCGCGGTGGGCGGAGTGACTTCCGTCGGGACGACAACCGGAGCGGTGGCGGCTACCGGGGCCGGGACGACCGTCGCGACGACCGGCGCGACGACAACCGTGGTGGCTTCCGTGGTCCCCGTAGCGACGACCGAGAGCGTGGCCCCCGGCGTGACGACCGCCGCGATGACCGCCGAGACGACCGGGGCGGCTTCCGTCGGGACGACAACCGTGGCGGCGGCGGTTACCGCGGCCGCGACGACCGACGTGACGACCGCCGTGGCGACGACCGGCGTGGCGACGACCGCCGTGGCGGTGGTTACGGACGCCGTGACGAGCGGGAGCGCGACCGCGACCGGGAGCCGATCAAGCGGCTGCCGATCCCGGAGGACGTCACCGGTGACGAGATCGACAAGGACGTACGGCAGGAGCTGCAGAGCCTGCCCAAGACGCTCGCGGAGGACGTCGCCAAGAACCTGGTGATGGTCGCGCGGCTCATCGACGAGGACCCCGAGGGCGCGTACGGCTACTCCAGGGTGGCGCTGCGCCTCGCGTCCCGTGTCGCCGCCGTGCGTGAGGCCGCCGGGTTCGCCGCGTACGCGAACCAGAAGTACAGCGAGGCGCTCGCCGAGTTCCGGGCCGCGCGGCGGATGACCGGCAGCGTGGACCTGTGGCCGGTCATGGCCGACTGCGAGCGCGGGCTCGGGCGGCCGGAGAAGGCGCTGGACATGGCCGGCGCCGCCGAGGTGCACAAGCTCGACAAGGCCGGCCAGGTCGAGATGCGGCTCGTCGCCGCTGGCGCCCGGCGTGACATGGGGCAGCTGGACGCGGCCATCGTGACGCTGCAGAGCCCCGAGCTGGCGTCCAACTCCGTACAGCCGTGGACCGCGCGGCTGCGCTACGCCTACGCCGACGCGCTGCTCGAGGCCGGCCGTGTGGACGAGGCGCGGGAGTGGTTCGCCAAGGCCGTCGAAGCAGACCGGGACGGCAGCACGGATGCCTCCGACCGGCTGGCCGAGATGGACGGGGTCGAGTTCGTCGACGCCCTGAACGACGAGGACGCGGAGACGGACGAGGACGCGGACGCGGACCAGGGTCCGGACGAGGACGCGGACGAGTCCGAGGAGACCCTCGTCGAGGCCGCGACCGAGCCCGAGGCGGAGTCTGACGTCGAGGCGGAGCCTGAGGCCGTGACCGAGACCAAGGCGGAGCCTGAGGCCGTGACCGAGCCCAAGGCGGAGCCTGAGGCCGAGGTGGAGTCCGAGCCCGTGACCGCCACCGAGCCCGAGGTGGAGTCCGAGCCTGCCTCTGAGTCCGAGGCCGACAAGGGCTGATCACCGCGTTCGACAGAGGGCAGGCTCCGACCGGGGCCTGCCCTCTGTCGTTGTCGTCGTCGCTCTCAGATGTCGAGCGCCCGCAGCACCAGCCCCGACGCCGGCTTCGGGCCGAAGGACGTCGACTTGCGGGGCATCGTCACGCCCTGGCGGGCCAGGTCGCGGACGACCTCCTCGCGGACCGGGTGCAGGAGGACGGCCGTACTGCCGGCGCGTTCGGCCTTGGCGACGGTCGCCGCCGTGTCGTGGATGTACGCGATGTGCGCGTTCGAGTCCTCGGGGATGCGCCAGACGTGGTCGAGGAGCGTGGCGTGCAGGACGGTGGCGTCGAGCGTGCGCCACGCGGCCGGGCGGTCGGCGGGGATCGTGCGGGCCAGGAGATCCGGGTCCGGGCGGTCGATGAGGTGGAAGGCGCCGTCGCCGGCCAGCAGGAACGCGTTGCCGGCGCAGGCCGCGTCCGCGAGCGCCTCCTGGGCCTGCGGCAGCGGGACGTCGAGCCGCCGTACCCGGAAATGGTCCTGCACGGCCGCCAGGGCGTCCGCCACCGGCAGGCCGTGCAGCAGGCGGTGGATGGCGCGGACGCGCAGCGGGTAGCGAGCGGTGTCGACCAGGAGGACCAGGCCGTAGTCCCAGGGGCTGGGGGAGGCGTGCTCCGCGCGTAGACGTAGGTAAGTGGCCCAGCGGTGATGGCCGTCGGCGATCAGGGCCTGGTGGTGGGACAGGTCGGACTGGACACGTGCCACCTCGGCGGGGTCGGTGATCGACCAGAGGCGGTGGTGGAAGCCGTCCTCCGTGGTGGTGGCCAGGAGCGGGGGGCGGCCGGCCGCCGCTTCGACGACCTCGGCGGCCGCGCCGTTGCCCCGGTAGGTCAGGAGAAGGGGCTCGAGGTTCGCGGAGGTCGCGCGCATCAGGGCCGCGCGGTCGGCGACCACCGGGGGCATGACCTCCTCGTGCGGCAGCACCACGCCCTCCGACGGATCCGAGACCCGCAGGGCGCCGATGACCCCGCGCTGGAGCATGCCGTTGCCGTCGTGCTGCTCGTAGACGTACAGGCCGGGTTCGGGGTCCGTGGTGAGGACGCCCTCGGCCTGCCAGCGGTGCAGGGTGTCGGCCGCCTGTTCGGTGCCGGCGCTGGGGGTGCCGGCCTGGGGGAGGATCAGGCGGACGATGTTGTACGGGTCGGCGGACTGGAGGTGGTGTACGCCGTCGGGGCGTACGACGACGTCGTACGGCGGGGAAGTGACGGCGGCGAGGCTGCCGACCCGGTCGGGGTCGTAGCGAAGGCCTCGGAACGGGTTGAGTTCCAGGCCTCGGCGCTCCGTTGCTTCCGAGTGACCTGCAGTGTTCATCCCGGCATCGTACGTGTGTCAGTGGCGTGCGGGATGATCGATGGGGAAAGGCGGGACAACGAAGAGTGACGAGGAGCGATGGGGAATGAGCCAGGGTGTCAGGACGGGTCCCGAGGGCAGCGGACAGGCTCTGAGCACGGCGTATGACACTGCGCTGCTCGATCTGGACGGCGTGGTGTACGCGGGCGGCAGCGCGATCGCGCACGCGGTGGAGTCGCTGGCGGCGGCCCGCGCGGGCGGGATGCATCTGGCGTACGTCACCAACAACGCGCTGCGGACGCCGGACACGGTCGCGGGACACCTCACCGAGCTGGGGATCCCGACCGGCGCCGATGACGTCATCACCTCGGCGCAGGCGGTCGCGCGACTGATCAGCGAGCAGGTGCCGGCGGGGGCGCGGGTGCTGGTGATCGGCGGGGAGGGGCTGCGGGTCGCCCTGCGGGAGCGGGGACTTGAGCCGGTGGAGTCGGCGGACGACGATCCGGCGGCGGTGGTGCAGGGGTTCGGCGGTCCTGATCTGCCGTGGGGGCGGTTCGCCGAGGCGTCGTACGCCGTCGCGCGCGGGGTGCCGTGGTTCGCGTCCAACACCGATCTGACGATTCCCAGCGGGCGCGGGATCGCCCCGGGCAACGGCGCGGCCGTGGAGGTTGTCCGGATCGCGACGGGTGCCGAGCCGCAGGTGGCCGGCAAGCCGCTGCCGCCGATGCACCGGGAGACGGTCCTGCGGACGGGTGCGAAGCGGCCGTTGGTGGTCGGAGACCGGCTGGACACCGACATCGAGGGCGCGTTCAACGGCGGGGTCGACTCGCTGCTGGTCCTGACCGGCGTCACCGACGGGCGGCAGCTGCTCGCCGCGCCGCCGCAGCACCGGCCGACCTACGTCGACGCCGATCTGCGGGGGCTGCTCACCGGACAGCCGGAGGTCACGGCGGACGGCGACGGCTTCCGGTGCGGTGGCTGGACGGCCACGGCGGGGGCGAACGGGCTGGAGCTGGAGGGGGACGGCGAGGCCCTCGACGGGCTGCGGGCGCTGTGCGCTGCGGCCTGGACGGCGGCCGGGGAGGGCTCCTGCGAGCTGGACGGAGGCAAGGCGCTGGCCCGGCTCGGGCTCTGAGTCACGCTGCTCACGGGACCGGGCATCGAAAGGAAAGGGGAGGGTAGGCTAACCTAACCGGGTGTTGGTCGACAGTCCTCCCGAACAGCGCGCGGAGACCGCCCCCGCGCCCCCAACCCGCCGGGCGATACGAACCCTTGGGCTCCTCGGCTCCGTCGCGGTCCTGGTGCTCGTCGCCCTGGCGAGCATCGCGATCGGTGCGAAAGAGCTGCCGCTGGACCAGGTCTGGCACGGCCTGTTCCACAACACGGGGACGTACGGCGACGTGGTCGTCGACGAGCGGCTGTCCCGGACCGTGCTCGGTCTGCTGGCCGGTGCCGC
The DNA here is from genome assembly GCF_040634235.1 of Streptomyces sp. NPDC007157. Lineage (NCBI taxonomy): Bacteria > Bacillati > Actinomycetota > Actinomycetes > Kitasatosporales > Streptomycetaceae > Streptomyces > Streptomyces sp. NPDC007157. Next base: position 194,139 of record NZ_JBEYFE010000019.1, on the reverse strand, counting down.
CCTCGGCCTGTCCGGGGCGGTGCTCCAGGCACTCACCCGCAACCCGCTCGCCGACCCCGGACTGCTCGGCATCAACGCGGGCGCGTCGGCCGCGGTCGTCACCGCCATCACCTACTTCGGCGTCACCACCCTCGACGGCTATGTGTGGTTCGCCTTCTTCGGGGCGGCCGCGGTGGGCGCCCTGGTGTGGTTCCTGGGCGGCAGCCGGGGCGCCACCCCGGTCCGGCTGGCACTGGCCGGCACGGCGATCAGCGCCGCGCTCTACGGCTACCTCCAGGCCGTGATGATCACGGACGGCGCGGCGCTCAACAAGTGGCGGTTCTGGACGGTCGGTTCACTGGCCTCCGCGAACGACTCGACGATCATGCAGGTACTGCCGTTCCTCGTGGTCGGCACCCTGCTCGCGCTCGGCCTCGCCCGGCCGCTGAACGCGGTGGCGATGGGCGACGACACCGCCCGTGCCCTCGGCGCGAACCTGGCCCGCACGCGCGGCCTGGCCATGCTCGCCGCCGTCGTACTGTGCGGTGCGGCCACCGCGGCCTGCGGACCGATCGCCTTCGTCGGCCTGATGGTGCCGCACGTCGTGCGCTCCTTCACCGGCCCCGACCTGCGCTGGATCCTGCCGTACGCGACGATCCTGTCGCCCGTGCTGCTGCTCGGCGCCGATGTCGTCGGCCGGATCGTCGCCCGCCCCTCGGAGCTCCAGGTCGGCATCGTCACCGCGATCATCGGCGGGCCGGTCTTCATTCTTCTCGTACGACGGCGGAGGACGGCCCAGCTGTGAGGAACGCTGCTGCGAAGACCAATGCTGTGAAGAACACCGCTGCGAAGACCACCGTTGTGAAGAACACCGCTGTGAAGACCGCCGCTTTGAAGAACACGCGTACCCTGCGCACCCCCGGCGGGCTCTCCCTGCGGACGGACCTGCGCGCTCTGGTCGTCGTGGCCGCGTTGCTGCTGACCGCGTGTGCCGCGAGTGTTGTGCTGATCGGCACCGGCGACTTCCCGATCTCCTTCGGCGACGTGGTGAAGACGCTGGCCGGCAACGGCACCGCGGGCCAGGACTTCATCGTCAACGAACTGCGGCTGCCGCGCGTTCTGGTCGGTCTGCTGGTCGGCGCCTCGCTCGGCCTCGGCGGCGCGCTGTTCCAGTCGATCTCCCGCAACCCGCTCGGCAGTCCGGACGTCCTCGGCCTCTCTCAGGGGGCGACGTCCGGCGCGCTCGTCGTCATCGTGCTGACGTCCGGGGGCGCCGCCCAGGTCACGGTCGGCGCGCTGGTCGGCGGTCTGCTGACCGGCCTCGCCATCTACCTGCTCGCCTGGAAGCAGGGCGTGCACGGCTACCGGCTGGTCCTGGTCGGTATCGGCGTCTCCGCGGTCGTCACCGCGGTCAACGGATATCTGCTCACCAAGGCCGACTTCGTCGACGCGACCCGTGCGGTCGTCTGGATGACCGGTTCCCTCAACGGCCGGGACTGGACCCAGGTCTGGCCGCTGCTCGCGCTGTGCGCCGTCCTCGTCCCGACGGCCCTCGCCAACGCGCGCGGCCTGCGGATGATGGAGATGGGCGACGACGTGTCCAACGCCCTCGGCGTGCGCGTGGAGCGGGTACGGCTGCTGCTGATGGTGTCGGCCGTGCTGCTGACCGCGGCCGCCACCGCCGCCGCGGGCCCGGTCAGCTTCGTGGCGCTCACCGCCCCGCAGCTCGCCCGCCGTCTCACCCGCTCGCCCGGCCCCAACCTGCTGCCCTCGCTCTGCATGGGCGCCACCCTGCTGGTCACCGCCGACTGGGCGTCCCAGCGCGCCTTCGGCGCCGACCAGCTGCCCGTGGGCGTGGTCACCGGAGTCCTCGGCGGTGTCTACCTGCTGTGGCTCCTCGTCACCGAACGCAGGGCGGGCCGGATATGAGCACGCAGGGCGGCCCGGACAAGAGCACGAACCCCGAGTCGGAGAGCAAGAACAAGAAGAGGAACACTGTGAACCGCCTGTCCGCCGAGAACGTCACCCTCGCCTACGACCAGCGCGTCATCGCCGAGCAGCTGTCGGTGGAGATCCCCGACAACTCCTTCACGGTGATCGTCGGCCCCAACGCCTGCGGCAAGTCGACGCTCCTGCGCGCGCTGTCCCGGATGCTCAAGCCCAGCCAGGGCCGGGTGCTGCTCGACGGGCAGGTCATCCAGTCGATGCCGGCGAAGAAGGTCGCCCGCACCCTCGGCCTGCTGCCCCAGTCGTCCATCGCGCCCGACGGCATCACCGTCGGCGACCTGGTCGGCCGCGGCCGCTACCCGCACCAGGGACTGCTGCGCCAGTGGTCCGCCGAGGACGAGCGGGTCGTCCAGGAGTCGATGACGCAGACGGGCGTCGCCGAACTCGCCGACCGGTACGTCGACGAGCTGTCCGGCGGTCAGCGGCAGCGCGTGTGGATCGCCATGGCGCTCGCCCAGCAGACCCCGCTGCTGCTCCTCGACGAGCCGACCACCTACCTGGACATCCAGCACCAGATCGACGTCCTCGACCTCTGCGCCGAACTGCACGAGGAGCAGGGCCGGACGCTGGTCGCCGTGCTGCACGACCTCAACCACGCGGCCCGGTACGCCACCCATCTCATCGCCCTGCGCGACGGCGCGGTGATCGCCGAGGGCGCCCCGAACGACATCGTCACCGCGGAGCTGGTCGAGGAGGTCTTCGGGCTGCGCTGTCAGATCATCGACGACCCGGAGACGGGCACCCCGCTGGTGGTGCCGGCCGCCCGGAAGGCACGGCTCACAGCAACTTCCTGAGCCGGAACAGGTCCAGCAGGTTCGCGTCCAGTTTCACCCGGCCCGAGCCCCAGGCCCCGGCGAAGTTCAGCTCGCCGTCGACCAGGGCCACCAGGTCGTCGCCGGCCATGGCCAGCCCGATCTGCGCCTTCTCCCGCGGCGGCCCGGGAAACGTCTCCTCCACCTCGATCCGGCCACCGGTGAGCCGGCCCGCGAAGGTGACGTCCAGGTCGGTGATGTGGCAGCTGACGGTGCGGTCCATGGCGGCGGCCGCGCGGACATCGCCCTCGGCGCCGCCCATGGTGTGGGAGAGCTTGTCGAGTGCGGCGCGGCACTCCTCGATCGTGGCCATCGCGATCGACGGTACCCCAGCGGTTCGGGGTAGCGTCGGGGCATGACCGACTCTGTGCCCGAGGGCCGGGTGGCGGAGGCGGCGGAAGCGGTACCGGCCGAGCCCGAGTACGACCCCGCCGCCCCCGCCCCGCTGAACGTCCCCCGCACCCCCACCGGCAACGCCGAGGTCGACGACCGGCTCGACCGGCTGGGCGACACCGACCACCTCGCCACGGACGGGCATCTGGAGGTGTACGAGGATGTACACCGGGGGCTGCGCGACGCGCTCACCGCGCTCGACGTCCGCCCCGGGCCTCCGACGCCCGCACCGCCGTACGGCGGCGCGGCGCCGTCATCGTCGTACCACCAGAGCAGGAGCTGAACCGAACGTGGCAGGAGTCGCACGCCGCCGTCTGGACGCGGAGCTGGTCCGCCGGAAGCTGGCGCGCTCGCGCGAGCACGCCAGCCAGCTGATCGCCGCCGGGCGGGTCACCGTCGGCAAGACCCTCGCGACCAAGCCGGCCACCCAGGTGGAGACCGCCGCGGCCATCCTGGTGCAGTCCGACGACAACGACCCCGAGTACGTGTCCCGGGGCGGCCACAAGCTGGCGGGGGCGCTGGCGGCGTTCGTCCCGCGGGGGCTCGTGGTCGAGGGGCGGCGGGCGCTGGACGCGGGTGCGTCCACCGGAGGCTTCACCGACGTGCTGCTGCGGTCGGGCGCCGCGCATGTCGTCGCCGTCGACGTCGGATACGGCCAACTCGCCTGGTCTCTGCAGAGCGATGAACGCGTCACCGTCAAGGACCGTACGAACGTACGCGAGTTGACGCTTGAAGCGATCGATGGGGAGCCTGTGGATCTTGTCGTGGGTGATCTGTCCTTCATCCCGCTCGGGCTGGTGCTGCCGGCCCTGGCGCGGTGTGTGAAGCCGGACGCCGACCTGGTGATGATGGTCAAGCCGCAGTTCGAGGTGGGCAAGGAACGGCTGGGCAGCGGGGGAGTCGTACGGAGTCCGCAGCTGCGGGCGGAGGCCGTGCGGGGGGTCGCCGAGAGGGCGTGGGAGCTGGGACTCGGGGTGAACGGTGTCACCGCCAGTCCGCTGCCCGGGCCGTCCGGCAATGTCGAGTACTTTCTGTGGCTGCGGGCCGGGGCACCCCGACTGGACCCGGCCGACGTTGACCGTGCAGTGGCGGAGGGGCCGCGTTGACACAGAACCGAGCTCGTACTGTTTTCCTGCTGGCCCACACCGGGCGGCCTGCGGCGATCCGCAGCGCCGAGCTGGTGGTGAAGGGACTGCTGGCGGCCGGAGTCGGCGTAAGGGCCCTTGATTTCGAGGCCCGCGACCTGCCTCTTCCCGAGGAGGTCGAACTCGTCGAGGAGGCCTCGCCGCACAGCCTCGACGGCTGCGAGCTGCTGATCGTGCTCGGCGGTGACGGGACGCTGCTGCGCGGCGCCGAGTTCGCGCGCGCCTCCGGGGTGCCGATGCTCGGCGTCAACCTCGGCAGCGTCGGGTTCCTCGCGGAGGCCGAGCGGGACGACCTCGACAGGGTCGTGGACCGGGTGGTGAGCAGGGCGTACGAGGTCGAGGAGCGGATGACCGTCGACGTCGTCGTGCACCGCAACGGGGACATCGTGCACACCGACTGGGCGCTGAACGAGGCGGCCGTGCAGAAGGCGGGCGCCGAGAAACTGCTCGAAGTGGTGCTGGAGATCGACGGGCGGCCGGTGACGGGGTTCGGGTGCGACGGGATCGTGCTGTCGACGCCTACCGGGTCCACGGCGTACGCGTTCTCCGCGGGCGGGCCGGTGGTGTGGCCGGAGGTGGAGGCGCTGCTGATGGTGCCGATCTCCGCGCATGCGCTGTTCGCCAAGCCGCTGGTGACCTCGCCGGACTCGGTGCTGGCGGTGGAGGTGCTGCCGCACGTCCAGCCGGGCGTGCTGTGGTGCGACGGGCGGCGGACCGTCGAGCTGCCGCCCGGGGCGCGGGTGGAGGTGCGGCGGGGGGCGGTGCCGGTGCGGCTGGCTCGGCTGCACCACGCGTCGTTCACGGACCGGCTGGTGGCGAAGTTCGCGCTGCCGGTCTCCGGGTGGCGGGGGGCGCCGCAGTAGCGGTTCGCGTCGGGTGGCCGGGGAACTTCGGCGGCTGCGGAGGGTTCGTGGTTGCTCGCGCGGTTCCCCGCGCCCCTTCCGGGGCGCTTCTCCACTCGCCAGGGTGACAGGGGGCCTCGCACTTCGTCGGCCCGACCTCGTAAGGTCTTCTCCGTGCTGGAAGAAATGCGGATACGGTCACTCGGGGTCATCGACGACGCCGTCGTCGAGTTGTCGCCGGGGTTCACCGCCGTCACCGGTGAGACCGGTGCGGGCAAGACCATGGTGGTCACCAGCCTGGGGCTGCTGCTCGGTGGGCGGGCCGATCCCGCGCTCGTGCGGATCGGCTCCGAGAAGGCGGTCGTCGAGGGACGGCTCACCGTGCCACCGGGCACCTCCGCGGTCGTACGGGCCGAGGAGGCGGGCGCCGAGCTGGACGACGGGGCGCTGCTGATCAGCCGTACCGTTTCCGCCGAGGGCCGCTCCCGAGCGCACCTCGGCGGGCGGAGCGTGCCCGTGGGGCTGCTCGCGGAACTCGCCGACGACCTGGTGGCCGTGCACGGGCAGACCGACCAGCAGGGCCTGCTGAAGCAGTCCCGGCAGCGGCAGGCCCTGGACCGGTACGCGGGCGACGGGGTCGCCGTGCCGCTCGCCAAGTACGGCGAGGCCTACCGGCGGCTGCGGGCCGTGGCGGTGGAGCTGGAGGAGATCGTCACCCGGGCGCGTGAGCGGGCCCAGGAAGCCGACATGCTGCGCTACGGCCTCGACGAGATCGCCGGCGTGGAGCCGCGGGCCGGCGAGGACGTCGAGCTCGCCGAGGAGGCCGAGCGGCTCGGGCACGCCGAGGCGCTGTCGTCGGCCGCGACCGCCGCGCACTCCGCGCTCGCGGGCAACCCCGAGGACCCCGAGGGCATCGACGCGACCACCCTCGTGGCGGGCGCCCACCGCGCCCTGGAGGCCGTACGGTCGCACGACCCGGCGCTGGCCGCGCTCGCCGACCGGATCGGCGAGGTCGGGATCCTGCTCGGGGACGTGGCGGGCGAGCTGGCCGGATACGCCGACGACCTCGACGCCGACCCGCTGCGGCTCGCGGCCGTGGAGGAGCGGCGCGCCGCGCTCACCGCGCTCACCCGCAAGTACGGCGAGTACGGCGACGGCGTCGACGCGGTGCTGGCCTGGGCCGAACGGGGCGCCGCGCGGCTGACCGAACTCGACGGCGACGACGAGCGGATCGACGAGCTGACCGCCGAACGCGATGCCCTTCGAGCGGAACTGAGCGGACTCGCCCAGGCGTTGACCGACGCGCGTACCGAGGCCGCGGCGCGCTTCGCGGCCGCCGTCACCGCCGAGCTGGGCTCCCTCGCGATGCCGCACGCGCGCGTGTCCTTCGACATCCGCCAGACCGAGGACCCGGAGGGCGTGGAGGTGGGCGGGCGCACGGTCGCGTACGGCCCCTCGGGCGCCGACGAGGTCGAACTGCTCCTCGCCCCGCACCCCGGCGCCCCGCCCCGCCCGATCGCCAAGGGCGCCTCCGGCGGTGAGCTGTCCCGGGTGATGCTCGCGGTGGAGGTCGTCTTCGCGGGCACCGACCCGGTACCGACCTACCTCTTCGACGAGGTCGACGCGGGCGTCGGCGGCAAGGCCGCGGTCGAGATCGGCCGTCGGCTGGCGAAGCTCGCCAAGTCGGCGCAGGTGGTCGTGGTCACGCACCTCCCGCAGGTCGCCGCCTTCGCGGACCGGCAGTTGCTGGTCGAGAAGACGAACGACGGCTCGGTCACGCGCTCGGGCGTGAAGGTCCTGGAGGGCGAGGAGCGGGTCCGGGAGCTGTCCCGGATGCTGGCAGGCCAGGAGGACTCGGAGACGGCACGGGCCCACGCGGAGGAACTGCTCGCCACCGCGAGAGCGGACGCCTGACGCGCCCCTTCGGGGGCGCGGGACCGCGCCGGGTGGGCGAGGGCTCCGCCGGGTGGGCGCGACAACGCGCCCACCCGTTCGCGCGCGAGCCCGCGCCCGTGCCCTCTCGGCTTGCCGTACTGTCACTCTCACGGGTGACACACTCCGGCGCGTGCCCCGGCCCGCCCCGGTATGCCCCTCCCCGGAGCCCCGCAGTGCCCCCCTCGGCCGATACCTTCTCTACGTACCCTCGTGACCGCCCCGACGCCGAACACAGGAGCCCGGCTGCGTGAGCCCCGTGAGCAGCAACGCATCGCACGGTCAGTCACCGCTGCGCACCGTGCAGGTGCTGGGCGGTGGCAACGCCGGCAGCAGTGCGCACGTGCGTTCGCTCGCCGCCGGTCTTGTCGCACGGGGCGTGCGGGTCACGGTGTGCGCCCCCGTCGAGGCCGACCGCGCCTACGACTTCTCGGGTGTCGGCGCCGACCACGTCCACGTACCGCGCAGCAGTGACCCGGGGTCGGTGGCCGCGCTGCGTGCCGCCTGCACCGACGCCGACCTGGTGCACGCGCACGGTCTGCACGCCTCCTTCCGCGCCGTGCTGGCGCTCAGCGGCCGTCGTACCCCGCTCATCGTCACCTGGCACAACCGGGCGGAGGCCGAGGGCGCCCGGGCGCATCTGCTGCGGATGCTGGAGCGGCGGGTGGTGCGCACGGCCACCGTGGTGCTGGGCACGACCTCCGACCTGGTGGACCGCGCCCGCCGTACCGGTGCCCGGGACGCGCGGCTCGCCGCCGTGACGCTGCCCGGACTGCGGCGGCCCGTGGAGCAGGAGGAGGCAGACCGGCTGCGGCCCAAGGTGCGGGCCGAACTCGGCGCCATGGGACGGCCGTTGCTCATCGCCGTCGGCTCCCTCGACCGGCACCGCGGCTATGACGTCCTGCTGGACGCGGCACGGGCCTGGTGCCGGCTCGATCCGGTACCGCTGCTCGTCATCGCGGGGGAGGGACCGCTGCGTGCGGTGCTACAGCGGCGGATCGAGGACGAGGAGCTGCCCGCCCGGCTCATCGGCCGCCGCGACGACGTCACCGAACTGCTCGCCGCCGCGGATCTGGCGCTGCTGCCCAGCAGTTGGGAGTCGCGTTCGGTACTGGCCCAGGAGGCCCTGCACGCGCGCGTGCCCCTCGTCGCGACCGCCGTCGGCGGTATCCCCGACCTGGTCGGCGACGCGGCCGAACTCGTCCCCTACGGCAGCGCGACCGCCCTCGCCGACACCGTCCTACGGCTGCTCGGCGACCCGGAGCGCTGCGAGGAGCTGCGCGAGAAGGGCGCCCGGCAGGCGGCGAGCTGGCCGACGGAGGACGAGACGGTCACCCAAGTACTCAGCGTCTACGACGAGTTGACCCAGCCCCGACCGCTGTAGCGGCTAGGGGGCGTGCCGGCGGGCCCGCAGGGCGAGGCTCAACGCCAGTACCACCTGGGGGTCGTCGAGGTCGGTGCCCAGCAACTCGCCGATCCGGGCGAGGCGGTTGTAGAGGGTCTGCCGGTTGAGGTGGAGTTCACGGGCGGTCTCCGCCTTGCGGCCGGCATGCGCCAGGTAGGTCTCCAGGGTGGGCAGCAGGGGCGGCCTGGAGCGGTTGTCGTGGTCCCGGAGCGGGCCGATCGCCCGGTCGACGAAGGCCGCCAGGTCGGGGTGGTCGCGCAGCCGCCACAGCAGGAGGTCGATGTCGAGGCGGCGGGCGTCGTACCAGGGGCGGTCGGACAGGCCCTGGGCCGCCGTCGCCGTCTCGGCCGCGTGCCGCAGACCCGCCGAGGCGGCCGCCCAGCCGCCGGCCACCCCGACCACCACGACCGGGGGAGCGGACCCGGGACGCTGCATCCCGGCGCGCTCCACGCCCGCCCGCAGCGCCGCCGCGACCCGGTCCGCGACCGTCGCCCGCTCCGCCTCCGAACGCAGGCCCAGAAGGAGCGGTACCCGGCCCTCCACCGGTCGTACCCCAAGGAGCACGGGCACGCCCACGGCCGCCAGCTCCTCGCCCACCGCGCGGGCCAGTACCGCCCAGCCCCCGCCCGGGGACAGCGAGTCGCCGACCCGCATGACCACCGGCAGCAGCGGGCTGTTGCCCGGCTTGAAGCCGAGGACGCGGGCCTGGGCCGGGGCGTCCTGAGCCGTGATGCGGCCCTCGGCGAGGTCGGTCAGGAAGTCGCCGCGGCCGCGGGCCGCCAGCTCCTCCTCCTGACGGGCCTGCATCAGGACGACGGCCAGGATGCCGGCGGCCCGCTCGGCGGCCATGCGGTGCACGGAGGTGAGCGGCCCGCGTACCGGGAGCAGCACCAGCCGGGCGCGCACCGAGCCGGTCCCCGGCCCGCCGCCCGGCACGTCCACCAGGACGGCCCCGGTCGGCGGCGGCGCGTGCCTGTGCTGGCCGCGCAGCCCCTCCCACACCTGGAGCGGATCCGCGCCCTCGGGCCCCGATCCGGCGGCGTACAGCAACTGGCCGTCGGTGGTCTCCAGGAAGACCGGGTTGCCGCAGAAGCCGGCGAGGATCGCGAGGACCTGGGGGACCCCGCCACCGCCCAGCAGGGCCTCGGTGCAGCGGCGGTGCACCTCCTCGGCGCGCTGGAGGAGCGTGTAGTGGTGGTTGACGATCTCGGTGTGGATCTCCTCCGTCACCGTCACGAAAGGCACCTCGCGGTGCAGCGCGACCAGCGGCAGTCCGGTCGCCCGGGCGGTGTCGACGAGGGTGGCGGGCAGCCGGGAGAAACGCGGGCCCAGCTCCACCACCAGGGCGGCGATGCCCCGCTCGGCGAGCGTGCGCACGAACGCCCGCTGGTCGCCCGGCCGGGTGCCCAGCCCGTAGCCGGTGGTGAGCAGCAGCTCGCCGCCCTTCAGCAGCGAGGCGATGTTCGGCACCTCGCCCGCGTGCACCCAGCGCACGGTCCGGCCCAGCCGGTCGGCGCCCGCCAGGATCTCCGGGAGCCCGCTGCGCAGCCCGGGCAGCTCCAGCGCCCGCTGCACGGTGATCCCGCCCTGGGTGTCGAATCCGCTGCCCGTACCGCTGTCCATGGAGCGGACGCTACCTGGGCGAACACCTTCCCGGCACCTTCCGCTAGAGCGGTTCTATGTTGTGGTTGAAGCGGAAGACGTTGTCGGGGTCCCAGGTCCGCTTCACCTTGCCGAGCCGCAGCGCGTTCCCGGTGCCCAGACCGGCCCGCACCCGCTCGGGGCCCTCGTCGCCGATGAAGTTGAGATAGACCGCGCCCGTGGACCAGGGCCGTACGGCGGCCCGGACGTCCCGCACCCAGGCGACCGCCCGTTCGTCGTCCGTGGGCCGAGCCCACATGCCGAAGGGGTGCACGGCCCAGGACGCGCTCCGGTACGGCACCGGGTACTCGGCCGGGCCGGCCGCGATCGCCCCGCCCTGCGGGAACAGCACATGCTGGCTGCCGGTCGGCACCGGCATGCCGTCCGCGCAGGCGCAGTAGGCATCCACCGCCTCGTCGGGCAGCGCGGCCAGGTACTCGGCCGACCAGTAGTTCCGCATCCCCCACGGAAAGTCGAGCATGCACTGCACCTCGGTGTACGGCATCGGGCCGACCACCTCCGCCTCGTGCGGCAGCGCCAGCAGCGGCTCGGCGACCTTCCGCAGGCCCTCCTCGCCGCCGGCGTAGGTCACCAGGGCCACGCACACCAGCCTGGCCACCAGGTGCTCCGGTACGAACGGCAGCGGCGGCCCGGTGAGGTACTGGACCACGCCGGCCGCCTCGTCGGGGCCGGTGCGGATCACCTCGCGGAAGGTGCGCACCGCGTCCGGACCGGACTGCGGCGCGTACAGCAGCAGCGCGATCGAGAAGGCCGGCAGTTCGTGCAGTTCGAGGGTGAGGGCGGTGGCGACGCCGAAGTTCCCGCCGCCGCCGTGCAGGGCCCAGAACAGCTCCGGGTTCTCGTCGGCGTCGGCGTGCATGAGCTCGCCGTCGGCGGTGACCAGCTCGACGCCGAGCAGGTTGTCGACGGCCAGGCCGAAGGCACGGTCCAGCCAGCCCGTCCCGCCGCCCAGCACGAAGCCGCCGACGCCGGTGGTGGGGGCCCGGCCACCGGTGGTGGCGAGGCCGTACGGCTCGGTCGCCCGATCCAGATCGCTCATGGTGGCGCCGCCCTGCACGCGTACCGCCTCCGCCGCCGGGTCGACGGTCACCGCGTGCATCCGGCGCAGGTCCACCACGAGGGCGCCGTCGCCGCTCGCCGAGCCCGCCACGCTGTGGCCGCCGCCACGCACCGCGATCGCCAGGTCCAGCTCCCGGCCGAACCGCACCGCGCGGACCACGTCGGCGTCGTCGGCGCACTGGGCGATCACGGCGGGCCGCCGGTCGATCATGGAGTTGAAGACGGCACGGGCGTCGTCGTACCCGACGTCCCCCGGCGCGAACACCGCACCGGTCAGATCCTCACGAAGCGCGGCGAGGGCCTTGTGCGCCTTCGACGGGGGAGCCATGGCCGCCCCCTTCCGGAACAGGGGAGTCGCTCCTGACCAGCCTAAGCGTGAGCGCCCCGCCAGGGGCGCGGGGAACCGCGCGACCAGCCACAGCGGACGCGCGGACACCCGACCACCCGCACCTAGCCCCCGTACGCTCCCGACGCGGTCAGCCGCAGCGCCGTGTCGATCAGCGGCACATGGCTGAAGGCCTGCGGGAAGTTCCCCACCTGCCGCTGCAGCCGCGGATCCCACTCCTCCGCCAGCAGCCCGAGGTCGTTCCGCAGCGCGAGAAGCTTCTCGAACAGCTTCCGGGCCTCGTCGACGCGGCCGATCATCGCGAGGTCGTCGGCCATCCAGAACGAGCAGGCCAGGAACGCCCCCTCGTCACCGGGGAGGCCGTCCACGCCCTCCTCGCCGCCCGAGGTCGGGTAGCGCAGGATGAAGCCGTCCGACGTGGACAGCTCGCGCTGGATCGCCTCGATGGTGCCGATGACCCGCTTGTCGTCCGGCGGCAGGAATCCCATCTGGGGGATCAGCAGCAGCGACGCGTCCAGCTCCTGCGAGCCGTACGACTGCGTGAAGGTGTTCCGCTCCTTGTCGTAGCCCCGCTCGCAGACGTCCCGGTGGATGTCGTCGCGCAGTTCCTTCCAGCGCTCCAGCGGGCCGTCCGCGTCCCCGGACTCGATCAGCTTGATGGTGCGGTCCACCGCGACCCAGGCCATCACCTTGGAGTGCACGAAGTGCCGGCGTGGGCCGCGCACCTCCCAGATGCCCTCGTCCGGCTCGTCCCAGTGGTCCTCCAGGTAGCGGATGAGCTTCAGCTGGAGGAGGGAGGCGTAGTCGTTGCGCGCGAGGCCGGTCATGTGGGCCAGGTGCAGGGCCTCGATGACCTCCCCGTAGACGTCCAGCTGGAGCTGGTGCGCCGCGCCGTTGCCGACCCGGACCGGGGCGGAGTGCTCGTAGCCGGGCAGCCAGTCCAGCTCGGCCTCGCCCAGCTCGCGCTCGCCCGCGATGCCGTACATGATCTGCAGGTTCTCCGGGTCGCCGGCGACCGCGCGCAGCAGCCACTCGCGCCAGGCGCGGGCCTCCTCGCGGTAGCCGGTGCGCAGCAGCGAGGAGAGCGTGATGGCCGCGTCCCGCAGCCAGGTGTAGCGGTAGTCCCAGTTGCGGACGCCGCCGATGTCCTCCGGCAGGGAGGTGGTGGGCGCGGCGACGATACCGCCGGTGGGGGCGTAGGTCAGCGCCTTCAGCGTGATCAGGGAGCGGATCACCGCCTCGCGGTACGGGCCGTGGTACGTACAGTGCTCGACCCACTCCCGCCAGAACTCCTCGGTCGCCTCCAGCGACTGCTCGGGCTCCGGCAGCGCCGGCGGCTCCTTGTGCGAGGGCTGCCACGAGATCGTGAACGCGATCCGGTCGCCGGGGGCGACGGTGAAGTCGGCGTAGGTGGTGAGTGCCTTGCCGTAGGTCTCCGCCGAGGTGTCGAACCACACGGAGTCGGGGCCCGCGACGGCGACCGTGCGGCCGTCGTGCTTGTGCACCCAGGGGACCACCCGGCCGTAGGAGAACCGCATCCGCAGCACCGAGCGCATCGGCACCCGGCCGGTGACGCCCTCGACGATCCGGATCAGCTGGGGCGCGCCGTCACGCGGCGGCATGAAGTCGGTGACCCGGACCGTGCCGCGCGGGGTGTCCCACTCCGATTCCAGGACCAGCGAGTCGCCGCGGTAGGTGCGGCGGGCCGCGGTCGGCGGCTGGGAGTCGGCCGCGTGGGCCGGGCCGAGCCGCCAGAAGCCGTGTTCCTCGGTGCCGAGCAGGCCGGCGAAGATGGCATGCGAGTCGAAGCGGGGCAGGCACAGCCAGTCCACTGTGCCGTCCCGGCAGACCAATGCCGCGGTCTGCATGTCTCCGATGAGTGCGTAGTCTTCGATGCGCCCGGCCACGTGCAACTCCAGTCGAACGGCCACGTCACCCCCCAGGCAAAAGGGGGCTGTCGCTAGTGCGGTCAAGGGGGGTTGTTGTTGTGCGTCGTTAAGCGGTGAAGCAAAGCAGCCCGCCGCGCCCTGAGGCAAAACGACAGTCATAGCTCAACGAACTGCCAAGCTCTCGTGTTCCGGGTGTGACGGGCGGGGGTGTGCCGTGTTTTCCGGCCGGCTCGGCAGCGAGTGTCCGAGCAGGATACGACGCACGTAGATGATCTGCGTGCCGCTCCAGGCAACCCGTGTGGGCCGAATGGGTGAGCCCTGAGTGAAAACCCGGTAAGCCAGGCCCCACGTCTGTGCCGATGTGTGTACGGAGTGTGGCCGGAAGCCATCTCTCCGCGGCGCTGATACCCTGGTAGCCCGTGGACCGGTGGGCACGAAACCCCCGAACCGCCGCGACGGCACCTCCGGAAATCTCCGGTGGGCGGCCGTACCGCATGACAGACCGCGACCACGGGAGCACCCTCTTGGCCATGCCGCCGAAATCTACGACGACCAAGCACATCTTCGTCACCGGGGGTGTCGCCTCCTCGCTCGGCAAGGGCCTCACCGCCTCCAGCCTGGGCATGCTGCTCAAGGCCCGCGGCCTGCGTGTGGTGATGCAGAAACTCGACCCGTACCTGAACGTCGACCCGGGCACGATGAACCCCTTCCAGCACGGTGAGGTGTTCGTCACCAACGACGGTGCCGAGACCGACCTGGACATCGGCCACTACGAGCGTTTCCTCGACCGCGACCTGGACGGCTCCGCCAACGTCACCACAGGTCAGGTCTATTCGACGGTGATTGCCAAGGAACGGCGCGGCGAATACCTGGGCGACACGGTCCAGGTCATTCCGCACATCACCAACGAGATCAAGCACCGCATCCGCCGGATGGCCACCGACGAGGTGGACGTCGTCATCACCGAGGTCGGCGGCACGGTCGGCGACATCGAGTCGCTGCCCTTCCTGGAGACCGTCCGCCAGGTCCGCCACGAGGTCGGCCGGGACAACGTCTTCGTGGTGCACATCTCGCTGCTGCCCTACATCGGGCCCTCCGGCGAGCTGAAGACCAAGCCCACCCAGCACTCGGTGGCCGCCCTGCGCAACATCGGCATCCAGCCGGACGCGATCGTGCTGCGCTGCGACCGCGAGGTGCCGACCGCCATCAAGCGCAAGATCTCGCTGATGTGCGACGTCGACGAGGCCGCGGTCGTGGCCTGCCCGGACGCCCGCTCGATCTACGACATCCCGAAGACCGTGCACGGCGAGGGCCTGGACGCCTATGTGGTCCGCAAGCTGGACCTGCCGTTCCGCGACGTGGACTGGCGGACCTGGGACGACCTGCTCGACCGCGTCCACAACCCCGACCACGAGATCACCCTCGCCCTGGTCGGCAAGTACATCGACCTGCCCGACGCCTACCTCTCGGTGACCGAGGCGCTGCGCGCCGGCGGCTTCGCCAACAAGGCCCGCGTGAAGATCAAGTGGGTGACGTCGGACGACTGCAGGACCCCGGCCGGCGCCGCCGCGCAACTCGGTGACGTCGACGGCATCTGCATCCCCGGCGGCTTCGGCGACCGCGGTGTGCTCGGCAAGGTCGGCGCCATCAAGTACGCCCGCGAGAACAGGATCCCGCTGCTCGGCCTCTGCCTGGGCCTGCAGTGCATCGTGATCGAGGCCGCGCGCAACCTGGCCGACATCCCGGACGCCAACTCCACCGAGTTCGACTCCGCCACCGGCCACCCGGTCATCTCCACCATGGCCGAGCAGCTGGACATCGTCGCCGGCGAGGGCGACATGGGTGGCACCATGCGGCTGGGCATGTACCCGGCCAAGCTGGCCGAGGGCTCCATCGTGCGCGAGGTGTACGACGGCAAGGAGTACGTCGAGGAGCGCCACCGGCACCGCTACGAGGTGAACAACGCCTACCGCGGGGAGCTGGAGAAGAAGGCCGGCATCGTGTTCTCCGGCACCTCCCCGGACGGCAAGCTCGTCGAGTACGTCGAGTACCCGCGTGACGTCCACCCCTACCTGGTCGCCACCCAGGCGCACCCGGAGCTGCGTTCCCGCCCGACCCGCCCGCACCCGCTCTTCGCGGGCCTGGTGAAGGCCGCGGTCGCCCGTCAGCAGGCCGAGGTCGAGCAGTCGAATTCGAAGTGACACACCGGTTGTACGGTGGCCGGGGCGCATACCTTCAAAGGGTGGGCGCCCCGGTTTCGTCCGGCCGGTGTTCTCGGCCGGTCTCTTGGCAGCGTGTGCGGAAGGGCAGGGCATGACGATCAAGGACACCCCCGAGGAGTGGGAGATCCGGGCGACGGAGACCCCCTTCGTGGGCAACAAGACCTCCGTCCGCACGGACGAGGTGGTCATGCCCGACGGCTCGGTGGTCCGCCGTGACTACCAGGTCCACCCGGGCTCGGTCGCCGTCCTCGCCCTCGACGAGGAGGACCGGGTGCTGCTCATCCGCCAGTACCGCCACCCGGTCCGGCAGAAGCTCTGGGAGATCCCGGCCGGGCTGCTCGACGTCC
The DNA here is from genome assembly GCF_040634235.1 of Streptomyces sp. NPDC007157. NCBI lineage: Bacteria > Bacillati > Actinomycetota > Actinomycetes > Kitasatosporales > Streptomycetaceae > Streptomyces > Streptomyces sp. NPDC007157. Next base: position 178,099 of record NZ_JBEYFE010000019.1, on the reverse strand, counting down.
CGGGCGAGAACCCGCTGCACGCGGCCCAGCGCGAGCTGTACGAGGAGGCGCACGTCAAGGCCGAGGACTGGCGGGTGCTGACGGACCTCTACACCACCCCCGGCGGCTGTGACGAGGCCGTACGGATCTTCCTCGCCCGCGCTCTCTCCGAGGCCGAGGGCGAGCGCTTCGAGACGGAGCACGAGGAGACCGAGCTGGAGTACGCGCGCGTGCCGGTCGACGAACTGGTGCGCCTGGTACTCGCCGGCGATGTGCACAACAACTGCCTGGTGACGGGCGTCCTCTCGCTGGTCGCCGCCCGCGCCGGCGACGGCCTCGACACGCTGCGCCCGGCCGACGCGCCGTGGCCGGCCCGCCCCTTCGCGTCCTGACCCCCCATCAGACGGTCCGGTGTGACCATCGCCTGATCCGATCGGGCGATGTGCCCGCCGCGCTCCACCCGGAACGTCCGTGCACGTGAACTAGGCTCGACGCGATTGAGCCGAAAGGCCCGAACCGGAGTCCCGGCGGGCATGCGTGTGCGGTGGGACGGGAGTGTGGCCCGTGACGGATCAGGCGGTGGACACAGGCGGCGCACGAGTGCCGGCGCCCGCGGCCACGGAAGACCAATTCCTGGGCCGTACAAGGGAGTTGAAGGAACTGCGCGCCGACATCGAGCGCGCGGGCCTGGACACCATCGCCGGGCGCAAGGCTCCGCGCGCCCGGGTCCTGCTCATCGCGGGCAGACCCGGATCCGGCCGCACCGCCCTGGCCGCGGAACTCGTACGGCGGGTCGCCGCCGACTACCCCGACGGGGTGCTGCGCGCCCGCCTCGCCGAGCCCGACGGCACCCCCGTCCCCGTCGAGCGCACCGCCCGCGAACTCCTCACCGCCCTTCGGCTGCCCACCCCGGCCGGCGCCGCCGAGGACGACCTCACCCACGCCCTGCGCACCGCCCTCGCCGAGCGCCGGATGCTGCTCCTCCTCGACGACGCGCCGGGCGCCGAACACGTCGACGCGCTGCTCCCCGACACCCCCGACTGCCTGGCCGTCGCCGTCTCCGGCGGCCCGCTCACCGGGATCTCCGACGTCCGCCCGTGCACCCTGGGCGGCCTGGACACCAAGTCGGCCGTGGAACTCCTCGCCCGGTACACCGGCTCGGTCCGCATCACCGTCGACCCGCGGTCCGCCGAGGCGCTGGTCGAGGTGTGCCAGGGGCAGCCCGCCGCGATCACCCTGGCGGGCGGCTGGCTGGCGGTACACCCCAAGGTGGCCGTCTCCGACCTCGCCAAGCGGCTGCACGCCGACCCCGAGGACGCCACCGCCCTCGCCCGGGTCTTCCGGTTCGTCCACGACGACCTGCCCGCCCAGGCCGCCCGGATACTGCGACTTCTCTCACTGGCCCCGGCCGGCCTGGTCGACCCGCACACCGCCTCCTCCCTGGCCGGCTGCTCGGTCGACACCGCCCGCACCACCCTGGACGAGCTGGCCCGCCTCGGCCTGCTGCACCCCGTCACCACCCCGCTGCCCCAGTACGAGGTCCCCGGCTGTCTGCACCCCCTGCTCCGCGGGCTGGCCGAGACCCAGGAACGCGCCGGGGAACTCCAGCTGGCCCGGGCCCGGATGCTGGAGCGCACGGTACGGCTGCTGCAGTCCTGCCGGGCGATCACCGAGACCGACAACCCGCAGGCCCGCGAGAAACTCCAGGCCCTGCCCCGCGAAATGCGCTTCCCCACCCCCCGGGCCGCCGCCGACTGGCTGCGGATCCGGCGCCCGGCCCTGCTCGCCGCGGCCCGCGCGGCGGTCGCCGACGGCGAGCTGGACACCCTGGCCCGTCGGCTGATGTCCCAGCTGGTCAAGGCCATGGCGGCACACTTCGGCACCCAGGCGGCCGCGCCCGACCTGTACGGGATCCACCGGCTCGTCCTCGATGTCGCCGAGCGCCGTCACCTGCCCCGCGAGCAGGCCGCCGCGCTGCTGAACCTGGCCGACCTGGACGCGCAGACCGGACGCACCACGGATGCGCTGATGCGCTATCGGTCTGCTCTGGACGCCGGACGCAGTGCGAACGACCCGTACGCGACCGGCCGCGCAATGGAATCCGTAGGTGGCGCGTACCAGGAGCTGGGGGACTACGACCGGGCCGCCGACTGGTTCGGCCGCGCCCTCGCCCAGCGCCTCGCCCGGGACGAGCGCGCCGAGGCCGCCCGGCTCTACGGCCGTATCGCCGGTGCGCACACCTACGCGGGCCGCTACGGCGAGGCGCTGCGGGCCTGGCGGGCGGCAGTTTCCGGACACCGCAAGAACGGCGATGTGGCCGCGCAGGCACGGGCGTTGAGCGAGCTGGCCCGGGTCCAGGAGTACGCCGGCCGGCCCACGGAGTCGCTGCGCACCTGCCAGGAGGCGGTCGAGTGGGCGCGCCGCGCCGAGGACACCCGGCTGCAGGCCGCGCTCCAGCTGCGGCTCGCCGACACGTTGGAGCGCCTCGGCGACTCCACCGCGGCGAGTCTGCACCGCTCCGCCGCCGAGCGCATGCTGGGTGAGGAGCCCCTCGACCAGGACTCCAGCCCGGAACAGGGAGATAACGCCTGCGAAATCCGTAGCGAGTCCGGCGAAGATTGATGCAATGAAAGGCTAGACAGCCGGAACGCCTTCATTAAACTGGCTCTGCCGCCGGTTCTCCTGCGGTGTCTCCTGGTGTGTTCCCGCATGCCGGGTATGTGCTGTTATGCCCCCACACCCTCTGAGCCAAGGACCGTGATCGACGTGAAGGTCGGCATCCCCCGCGAGGTCAAGAACAACGAGTTCCGGGTGGCCATCACCCCCGCCGGTGTGCACGAGCTGGTGCGCCACGGCCACCAGGTCGTCATCGAGCGCGGCGCCGGTGTCGGCTCGTCGATCCCGGACGACGAGTACATCGCCGCCGGTGCGCAGATCCTGGACACGGCCGACGAGGTGTGGGCCACCGCCGACCTGCTGCTGAAGGTCAAGGAGCCGATCGCAGAGGAGTACCACCGCCTCCGCAAGGACCAGACCCTCTTCACCTACCTGCACCTGGCCGCGTCCAAGGAGTGCTCCGACGCCCTCCTGGAGTCCGGCACCACCGCCATCGCCTACGAGACCGTCGAGCTGCCGAGCCGCGCCCTGCCGCTGCTCGCCCCGATGTCCGAGGTCGCGGGCCGGCTCGCCCCGCAGGTCGGCGCCTACCACCTGATGCGCGCCAACGGCGGCCGCGGTGTGCTGCCCGGCGGCGTCCCGGGTGTGCTGCCCGCCAAGGCCGTCGTCATCGGCGGCGGTGTCTCGGGCTGGAACGCCGTGCAGATCGCCATCGGCATGGGCTTCGACGTGACCCTGCTCGACCGTGACATCAACAAGCTGCGCGAGGCCGACAAGATCTTCGGCACCAAGGTCAAGGCCGTCATGTCCAACTCCTTCGAGCTGGAGAAGGCGTGCCTGGAGGCCGACCTGGTGGTCGGCGCGGTGCTCATCCCGGGCGCCAAGGCCCCCAAGCTGGTCACCAACGAGCTGGTGTCCCGCATGAAGCCGGGAAGTGTTCTTGTCGACATCGCGATCGACCAGGGCGGCTGCTTCGAGGACTCCCACCCCACCACGCACGCCGAGCCGACCTTCCGGGTCCACGAGTCGGTCTTCTACTGCGTCGCCAACATGCCCGGCGCGGTGCCCAACACCTCCACCTACGCGCTCACCAACGCCACGCTGCCCTACATCGTGTCGCTGGCGAACAACGGCTGGGCCGAGGCGCTGCGCCGCGACGCCGCGCTCGCCCGGGGTCTCAACACGCATGACGGCAAGGTCGTTTACCGCGAGGTCGCCGAGGCGCACGGCCTGGAGCACGTGGAGCTCGACACGCTGCTGGACTGAGCCGCTCCGCCGAGGCGGTGGCTAAGTCACCTTTTCGTAAAGGCGATACGTCAACAAGCCGCGTCAATCGCGTACACCCGGCCGGACCTTGCCCGACAAGGTCCGGCCGGATGTGTGTATGGTCACTTTGCGACGCTCGGTCAACTCGCCTCGAACGTAACCCTTCGACCGATTCGCACACCGGTGAAACCTGCTGTGCGACGGCCGTACGCCCTTGACAGAGGGATGTTTCATTGCCGACACATCCTGCCGGGTCCGGCGGATTGTGTTGCTGCGGACGCCCGACACGCCATAGAGTCGCCAACCGTCGGCATGGTGCCACGCTGACCTGTCTAGAAGTTCCCTGGTCACCAAGGAGGTAAGACGACTTGTGAATGAGTCGACATTTTCTCCCGGGGGTGGTCAACCAGGAATGCCGGTGAGGGACCAGGGTCCCGCGGGGTTCGAGGCTGTCGGCTCCGTCGCGGTGCGCACCTTCGCAGCCCATCAGAGTTCGCTGACCACGCGGACAGCACACCAGAGCATGGATGGCCATCACGTGAACGCCATGGCCGGCGACGGAAGGGGCGCGCCCCACAGCCAGTTCGCCGACTACGACGAACTGCCCGACGGGCACTTCTACGACCCCGACGCCGAGTACGAGCCCGATCCGGAGTACGCGGCCACGCTCGCGCCCGACGCGGCCCGCCAGCGCCGCGAGCGCGTCGGCCCGACCGGACGCCCGCTGCCGTACTTCCCGATCCCGGGCCCGGTGACCAGTCACGGCCCCGCGACGATCATCGCGATGTGCAACCAGAAGGGCGGCGTCGGCAAGACCACGTCGACCATCAACCTGGGTGCCGCGCTCGCGGAGTACGGCCGGCGGGTGCTGCTCGTGGACTTCGACCCGCAGGGCGCGCTGTCGGTCGGTCTGGGCGTCAACCCGATGGAGCTCGACCTCACCGTCTACAACCTGCTCATGGAGCGGGGCATGGCGGCCGACGAGGTGCTCCTGAAGACGGCGGTCCCCAACATGGACCTGCTGCCCTCCAACATCGACCTGTCGGCCGCCGAGGTCCAGCTGGTCTCCGAGGTCGCCCGCGAGTCGACGCTGCAGCGCGCCCTGAAGCCGCTGCTGCCCGACTACGACTACATCGTGATCGACTGCCAGCCCTCGCTCGGCCTGCTCACGGTCAACGCGCTGACGGCCGCTCACAAGGTGATCGTGCCGCTGGAGTGCGAGTTCTTCGCCCTGCGTGGTGTCGCCCTGCTGACCGAGACCATCGAGAAGGTCCAGGAGCGGCTCAACCCGGAGCTGGAGCTCGACGGCATCCTCGCCACCATGTACGACTCCCGCACCGTGCACAGCCGTGAGGTGCTCGCGCGTGTCGTCGAGGCCTTCGACGACCACGTCTACCACACGGTCATCGGCCGCACGGTCCGCTTCCCGGAGACCACGGTCGCCGGCGAGCCGATCACCACCTACGCCTCCAACTCCGTCGGTGCCGCCGCCTACCGCCAGCTCGCCAGGGAGGTGCTCGCCCGGTGTCACGCCGAGTGAGTCTGCCGGGGGCCGACGAACTGTTCCGTACGACCGGGGGGATGGCGCTGCAGTCGTCCACACCCAGGCGCCCGGCCAACGGCGAGGCCCGGGTGCCGGCTCCCGCGAGTCCCGCGGAGAGCGACGGCACGGCGGCCGAGGCCGCCGACGACGCGCCGCACTCGGTGCCCGTGCAGGGCGGCGACGGCGAGGGCGCGGAGCACGTGGCGGCGGAGGCCGAGTCGGCCGACGCCGGGGAGTCCCGCAACCACGCCGTGGCGCCGACCGGATCCTCGGCGACGGTCACGCCCTCGGTCGACCGGTCCGGTCGGCGGCAGGCGGTGCAGGAAGGTTCTGGCGCCTCCGCCGAGCAGGCCCAGCCCCGCAAGCGCGGCGGCCGGGCACCCTCGCGGCGGCCCAGCGGCCGCGAACGGCACGACGAGAAGATCACCGTCTATGTCTCCGCCGAGGAGCTGATGGATCTCGAGCACGCGCGTCTCGTGCTCCGCGGCGAACACGGACTGGCCGTGGACCGGGGCCGGATCGTCCGCGAGGCGGTCGCCGTGGTGCTGGCCGACCTGGAGTCCCGAGGGGACGCGAGCATCCTCGTACGACGGCTGCGCGGCCGGTAGGGGTAGCCTGCGGGGGCTATGACCTCGACCGACGCTCCCGTTTCCGGCCCCTCCGGCGGCCGTCGGCGTGTGCTGGGACAGGGTCCGGGCACGGCGGTTCCGACCGCCTCCCCGGAGCCGGAGCCGGAGCCCGAGGCCGTCGCAGCGGAGCCGGAGCCCGCCGTACCGGATCCCGCCGTACCGGATCCCGTCGTACCGGATCCCGTCGTGCCGGACCCAGAGCCCGTCGTGGCGGAGCCCGGGGCCGAGTCGGAGGCCCCTCCTGCCGAGGAGGCCGGCGAAGCTCCCGCCGAGAGCACTGAACCGGAACCCGTACCCGACGGCGTCTTCAAGGTCCGGCTCGCCAACTTCGAGGGTCCCTTCGACCTCCTCCTCCAGCTGATCTCCAAGCACAAGCTGGACGTCACCGAGGTCGCGCTCTCCAAGGTCACCGACGAGTTCATGGCGCACATCCGGGCCATGGGACCGGACTGGGACCTGGACCAGACGACCGAGTTCCTCGTCGTCGCCGCCACCCTGCTCGACCTCAAGGCCGCCCGGCTGCTGCCCGCCGCCGAGGTCGAGGACGAGGCCGACCTGGCCCTCCTCGAAGCCCGGGACCTGCTCTTCGCGCGGTTGCTGCAGTACCGCGCGTACAAACAGATCGCCGACATCTTCAACCGGCGCCTGGACGAGGAGGCCCGCCGCTGGCCCCGTACCGTCGGCCTGGAGCCGCACCTGGCCGAGCTGCTGCCGGAGGTCGTCATCAGCATCGGCCCCGAAGGCTTCGCCAAGCTCGCGGTGAAGGCGATGCTGCCCAAGCCCAAGCCGCAGGTGTACATCGACCACATCCACGCCCCGCTGGTCAGCGTGCAGGAGCAGGCCGGGATCGTGGTGGCGCGGCTGCGGGAGCTGGGCGAGGCCAGCTTCCAGTCACTCATCGAGGACACCGACGACACCCTCACCGTCGTCGCCCGCTTCCTGGCCCTCCTGGAGCTGTACCGCGAGAAGGCCGTCGCCCTGGACCAGGAGACCGCGCTCGGCGATCTGATCGTGCGGTGGACCGGCGGGGACGGCGAGACCCGGCCGATGGTGACCGACGAGTTCGACCGGCCGCCCGAGCCGCCCAAGCCGCCCAAGGAGGACAAGGCGTGAGCGAGGACACATCCCAGCTGCCGGCCGGGCTGCGCCCGGTCGCCGAACTCGACCTCAAGCCGGCCCTGGAGGCCGTCCTCATGGTCGTGGACGAGCCGGCCACCGTCGAGCACCTGGCCAAGATCCTGGAGCGGCCGAGGCAGACGATCACGAAGGCGCTGCGGGCCCTGGCCGACGAGTACACCGCCCAGGGCCGCGGCTTCGAGCTGCGCTTCGTCGCGGGCGGCTGGCGCTTCTACACGCGGGGGGAGTACGCGCCCGCCGTCGAGCGGCTGGTCCTGGAGGGCCAGACCGCCCGGCTCACCCAGGCCGCGCTGGAGACCCTGGCGGTCGTCGCGTACCGCCAGCCGGTGAGCCGCAGCCGCGTCTCGGCCGTACGCGGAGTCAACTGCGACGGTGTGATGCGCACCCTGCTCCAGCGCGGGCTGGTCGAGGAGGCGGGCACGGAACCCGAAACAGGTGCGATCCTGTACAGGACGACGAACTACTTCCTGGAGCGGATGGGCCTGCGCGGCCTGGACGAGCTTCCGGAACTCGCGCCCTTCCTCCCGGAGGCGGAGGCGATCGAGGCCGAGACCCAGGAGGGCGTACCGTCGTTCGATCCGGACGCACCCGATGCGCCGGGTGCAGACGACGCAGACGACTAGACGGAAATTTGATGCGAAGCAGCAGCGGCAGGAACAGCAGCGGAAACAACGGCGGGAGCCGTGGTGGCAACAGCGGCGGCCGCGGCGGGAGCAGTGGTGGCCGCGGTAACTACCGCGGCGCCGGAAACGCCCGCGACGACAAGCAGGACGGCCGGCCGAAGAAGCCGCGCCCGGAGGAGCGGCGCTACGACGTGGGCCCCGGCGCCACTCAGGACGGCCCGAAGTCGGGCCGCGGCGCCTCGGCACGCGGCGGCGCCAAGGGCGGCCCCAGGCAGGGCCAGGGCACCGGGCGCGGCCGTACGGCTCCGGCGAGCTCCCGTGAGTACGACGCCCGGGCCGAGGAGCGCAACCGGGAGCGGTACGCCGGCAAGCCGGACGTGAAGCTCCCCAAGACCTTCCCGGGCGCCGAGCAGGAGGGCGAGCGGCTGCAGAAGGTCCTCGCCCGCGCGGGCTACGGCTCGCGGCGCGCCTGTGAGGAGCTGATCGAGCAGTCCCGGGTCGAGGTCAACGGCGAGATCGTCGTCGAGCAGGGCAAGCGGGTCGACCCGGAGAAGGACGAGGTCAGGGTCGACGGGCTGACCGTCGCCACGCAGACGTACCAGTTCTTCTCGCTGAACAAGCCGGCCGGTGTGGTGTCCACCATGGAGGACCCGGACGGGCGGCAGTGCCTCGGTGACTACGTCACCAACCGGGAGACCCGGCTCTTCCACGTGGGGCGCCTGGACACCGAGACCGAGGGCGTCATCCTGCTCACCAACCACGGCGAGCTGGCGCACCGGCTGACCCACCCCAAGTACGGCGTGAAGAAGACCTACCTCGCGCACATCGTGGGCCCGATCCCGCGCGACCTCGGCAAGAAGCTCAAGGACGGCATCCAGCTGGAGGACGGGTACGCGCGCGCGGACCACTTCCGGGTCGTCGAGCAGACCGGCAAGAACTACCTCGTCGAGGTCACCCTGCACGAGGGCCGCAAGCACATCGTGCGGCGCATGCTGGCCGAGGCCGGCTTCCCCGTCGACAAGCTGGTGCGGGTCTCCTTCGGGCCGATCACCCTCGGCGACCAGAAGTCGGGCTGGCTGCGCCGCCTGTCCAACACCGAGGTCGGGATGCTCATGAAGGAAGTCGACCTCTAAGACCCCCTACAAGGCCCGGTGAACCCCGTGAAGGGGCTTGCGCGGCTCTCTGACGGCCGGTTCCGGGTAGCCCGGAATCGGCCGTCGTCGTATCCGGGAACGGGGCTCCAGCGGCCGCTGAGGGCTTGCACGGTGACCTGCGACGACTTTATAGTCGTAGCGACTATTAGTCGGATCGGGCAACAAGTACCGAGCAACGAGCAACGAGATCGAGGGGGTGGACGGGCGCATGCGGGGCTACGACAAGCACGCCTACGAACCCTTCGCCGTCACCGTCGACCTCGCCGTCCTCACCCTCCGCGCGGGTGCCCTGCACGTGCTGCTCGTCGAGCGCGGGCAGGAGCCGTACGCCGGACAGTGGGCGCTGCCGGGCGGCTTCGTGCTGCCCCGGGAGTCGGCCGAGACGGCGGCTCGGCGGGAACTCGCCGAGGAGACCGGACTGTCGGACGTGTCGGGGCTGCACCTGGAGCAGTTGCGCACCTACAGCGAGCCGGACCGCGACCCGCGGATGCGGGTCGTCTCCGTCGCCTTCACCGCGCTGCTGCCCGACGCGCCCGAACCGCGCGGCGGCGGCGACGCGGCCCAGGCGCGCTGGCTGCCGTACGACGCGGCGCGGCCACTCGCCTTCGACCACGAGCGGATCCTGGCCGACGGCCATGACCGGGTCGGCGCGAAGCTGGAGTACAGCAGCCTGGCCACCGCCTTCTGCCCGCCCGAGTTCACGCTCGGCGAGCTGCAGAACGTCTACGAGACCGTGTGGGGCGTCGACCTGGACCGCCCCAACTTCCGCCGCAAGGTGCTCGCCACACCCGGGTTCGTCGAACCGGTGCCGGGTGCCGCCCGGTTGACCGGCGGCCGCGGCAAGCCCGCCGCGCTCTACCGCGCGGGCACCGCCGCCACGCTCCATCCACCCCTGCTCCGCCCGTCCCGGGAAGGACGCCCCGCATGACCTCGAACCTCGCGTACAAGCGTGCCGCCAGCGGCTCCCTGATCGGTCTCGCCCTCGGGGACGCGCTCGGCTTCCCGACCGAGTTCAACGACGTGCCCTCGATTCTCGCCAAGTGCGGGCCGTGGCGGGAGATGGAGCTGCCGACGCCGGCCGTCGTCTCCGACGACACGCAGATGACGCTCGCGGTCGGGCACGGGCTGCGCACGGCCATGGACCGGGGGGTGCTCGCGCCCAAGCGGCTGGAGCGTCCGCTGCGCGAGGAGTTCGTGAACTGGTACCAGTCGCCCGAGAACAACCGGGCGCCCGGAAGGACCTGTCTGCGGGCCTGCAGTCTGCTGAAGGAGGAGGGGCGGCTCTGGCAGGACGCCAGCCAGATCGGTTCCAAGGGGTGCGGGGCCAACATGCGGGTCGCGCCGGTCGGGCTGGCGCCCGGGCTGAGCGACGAACAGCGGGCCGGCGCCGCCCAGTTGCAGTCCGCCCTCACCCACGGCCACCCCACCGCCCTGGCCGCCTCCGACCTCACCGCGCGTGCCGTACGGCTGCTGGCGACGGGGACCGAACCGGCCGCTCTGGTCGGGCAGTTGAGGTCGTACGCCGTCGACAACCGCACCCACTACCACCACACCTGGCTCGGCGACCTGTGGACCCGGAGCCAGGATCCGACCCTCGAGGCGTTCATCGCGCGCGGCTGGGACGAGTGCCTGGCGATGCTCGACCGCCTCCAGGAGGCCGTGCGGACCGCCTCCCCGGAGGCCGACCCGTGCCTGGCCACCGGCGCCGGCTGGATCGCCGAGGAGGCCCTGGCCACCGGGCTGCTGTGCTTCCTGCTCTTCCCCGACGAGCCGGTGACGGCCCTGCGCCGGGCCGCCTGCTCCTCCGGCGACTCGGACTCCATCGCCTGCCTGACCGGCGCCTTCGCGGGCGCCTGGCTGGGCGTCGAGGCCTGGCCGACGGAGTGGGCCGACCGCATCGAGTACCGGGGTGACCTACAGGCCCTGGGCGCGCTCTGGGACGCTTGACCACATGATCGACGAGCTGGACCTGGACCTGGCGCCCGTCGTCGCGGAGCAGCCCCACCCCCTGCTGTTCGCGACCGTCTCCGGGGCGCATCTGTACGGCTTCCCGTCCCGGGACTCCGACGTGGATCTGCGCGGCGCCCATCTGCTGCCCGCCGCCGACCTGGTCGGGCTGCGCGAGCCGGAGGAGACCCGCTCACGGATGTGGGTGCGCCACGGCACGGAGATGGACCTCGTCACCCATGACCTACGCAAGTTCGTCCGGCTGATGCTCCGGCGCAACGGCTATGTGCTGGAGCAGCTCCTGTCTCCCCTGGTCGCGCACACCACGGACACCCACCGCGAGCTGGCCGCGCTCGCCCCGGACGTCCTCACCGGTCACCACGCCCATCACTACCGTGGCTTCGCCCTCACCCAGTGGCGGCTGTTCGAGAGGACCCGTGAACTCAAGCCGCTGCTCTACACGTTCCGGGTGCTGCTCACCGGGATCCATCTGATGCGCAGCGGTGAGGTGCAGGCCCATCTGCCCACGCTCCTGGGCGAGGTGCCCACCGCCCCGGGCTACCTGCCCGAGCTGATCGCCGCCAAGGCCGCCCACGAGCACGGCGGCGCCGACGTCGAGCACGCGCGCGTGGCGGCCGACGTGGAGCGGCTGCACGGGCTGCTCGACGAGGCGCAGAACAGCTCAGCGCTGCCCGACATGCCCGGCGCGTACGACGCCCTGCACGACCTGGTGGTCCGGGTGCGTCTGGAGGGCTGAGGTCCGGCGGGTCCGGAACAGGAAGTCCGCCACGCGCGCGTGGTCCGGCTCCGCCGGGAGCGGGGTGCCGGGCAGGGCCCGCTCGGTCTCCGCGGCGAGCCGGGCCATCCGGGTCTCGATCTCCGGCCACGGGATCTCGCCGCGCTTCACCGCCAGGAGTGACTCGCGCGCGTCGCCGACGTCGATCGTCAGCTCGCCGGTGCGCAGCAGATCGCGGGCGCTGGTCAGGAGCCGCAGCAGGTGCATCGCGTGCTTCCAGCGCGGGACGCCGTGCGTCCGGACGTCGGCGTCGAGTTTCCGGCGCTGGCCGAGGGCGTAGCGGGTGAAGGTGTCGTAGGCGCGGCGGGAGAGGAAGGCGCCGCGCAGCGCGAGCAGTTCGCGGCCGGTGCCGTCGATGTGCTCGACCAGGGGCGAGTGCAGACACTCCAGGATGTTGGGGTTGGCCCGCAGCGCCAGTTCGCAGAACCGTTCCAGCTCCCAGGAGAACCGCTCCTCGCCCGGACCCTCCACATGCGTCGGCGGCTTCTCGAAGCGCCAGAACAGGGGCGTGGGGGCGAGGAACACGCCCCGGCGGTCGGTGTCGCTGTCCTCCGTGGCCAGTCCGAAGGCCCTGGACCCCATGACACAGGTGTAGATCGTGTGGTCGCGTACCAGGTCCTCGGGCTGCATGCCCGGGAGCGTACGCGGCCGGTCACGTCAGGGAGATCGAATTTCCGCTCACCGTGATGGACTCGGAGGGCAGCGGCCTCGTGGCCGGGCCGTGCGCGACCGAACCGTCGGCGATGTGGAACTTGCTGCCGTGGCAGGGGCAGTCGATGGTGCCGTCCGTCACCTGCGAAACCGTGCAGCCCTCGTGGGTGCAGATCGCCGAGAAGGCCTTGTACTCGCCCTTCTTCGGCTGTGTCACCACGATCTTCTGCTCCTTGAAGATCATGCCGCCGCCCTCCGGGATCTCGCTGGTCTGCGCCAGCGCCTTGCCGGTGGCCGCGCTCGCCGACCCGGAGGAGGACGCCCCGGCGGAGGCCGATGCGGAGGCCGATGCCGCCGCCGACTCAGAGGGCGACGCGGAGGCGGCGGGTGACGCGGAGGAGCTGGAGGAACTGTTGTTGCTGTTGCTGCATCCCACGCAGCATGCGGCGAGCGCCGACGCGCCCGTCGTGAGCATTGTGCGGCGGGTGGATGCGTCGGGCATGTCATCACTCCGAACGTGCGAAAGAACCAGAAGGCGGACGCCAGGGAGTCGCTCCGAGCGGAGCAGCAGCATCTTGGCACTGAAAGCACCCAAGAAGAAGCAAGTAGGGATGGAGTGCGACAAAACGCGCGATTCGTACGTCTGATAGCTCAACGCGGGGCGGCCGCGCACCGCCACCGGGCAATTCACCCCGAGTAGCGGGACGGGGCGATTCGGGTCAGATTGGCGACGGGACACAACCGGTACCGAGAAGACTCCCCGAAAGGCGCGGCCATGGCGGGCAACGATCTCGACCGCATACTCGGCAGCCTGCTGGGCGGCGACGGGAACGGCGCCGGACTGCTGTCCACGCTGATCGGCGCCCTCAGCCAGGGACAGGGCGGCAGTTCGCTGGACGGCCTCCTCGACACCCTGGCCAGGTCCGGTCCCACCGCTCAGAAGGACTCCCACGCCGGCACCGGCACCGACCGGCCCGAGATCCGGCGGACCCTGCCCGACCACACCCTCCAGCAGGTCGCCGAACGGGCCGGCGTCGGTCCAGGGCGGGCCGCGGACCGGATCGCCCGGGAGCTGCCCCAGGCCGTCGACAGGTTGACCCCCGCGGGCGAGGTGCCGCAGGCCTCGGCCGAGGACCTGGTCGGGCAGCAGTCCCGGTGAGCCGTCGTCTCAGCGGGCGGGCACCGCGCACCGGCCCCCCGGCGGCCTGACTAGGCTGGACGGACCAAGCGCCGACGTCAGAACAGGAGCAGCGCCGTGGCGGTACGAGCGGTCCGGGGGGCGGTCCAGCTGGAGCGGGACGACGCCGGTCACATGGACGAGCAGGTCGGAGCGCTGCTCACGGCCGTCCTGGAGCGGAACGGGCTGACCGCCGACGACCTGATCAGCATCTGGTTCACGGCCACGCCCGACCTGCACAGCGACTTCCCGGCGGCCGCCGCGCGCAAGCTCGGCATCGTCGACGTGCCCCTGATCTGCGCCCAGGAGCTGGACATCGAGGGTGCCATGCCCCGGGTCGTCCGGATCCTCGCGCACATCGAGTCCGACCGGCCCCGCACCGAGATCAACCATGTCTACCTCGGCGCCGCGTCCGCCCTGCGCAAGGACATCGCCCAGTGAGAACCGCGCTCGTCATCGGCACCGGTCTCATCGGCACGTCCGCCGCACTCGCCCTCTCCCAGCGGGGCGTCGTCGTCCACCTCGCCGACCACGACCCCGAGCAGGCCCGCACGGCGGCCGCGCTCGGCGCCGGCACCGACCAGGCCCCGCAGGGCCCCGTCGACCTGGCGATCGTCGCCGCCCCGCCCGCCCATGTGGCCGCCGTCCTCGCCGACGCGATGAGCAGGGGGCTGGCCCGCGGCTACATCGACGTGGCCAGCGTCAAGGGCGGCCCGCGCCGCGAGCTGGAGGCGCGGGGCCTGGACCTGTCGTCGTACATCGGGACCCACCCCATGTCCGGCCGCGAGAAGTCCGGGCCGCTGGCGGCCACCGCGGACCTCTTCGAGGGCCGCCCCTGGGTGCTCACCCCCACCCGGGACACCGACACCGAGGTGCTGAACCTCGCCCTGGAGCTGGTCTCGCACTGCCGTGCCGTGCCGGTCGTCATGGACGCCGACGCCCACGACCGCGCGGTCGCCCTCGTCTCCCACATGCCCCACCTGGTCTCCAGCATGGTCGCGGCCCGTCTGGAGCACGCCGAGGAGGCGGCCGTACGGCTGTGCGGACAGGGCATCCGGGACGTGACCCGGATCGCCGCCTCCGACCCCCGGATGTGGATCGACATCCTCTCCGCGAACCCCGGCCCGGTCGCCGACCTGCTCGCCGACGTCTCCGCCGACCTCGACGAGACGGTGCGCGCGCTGCGCGCCCTGCAGTCCTCGGACGACGCCAAGCGGCACGAGGGCGGGGCCGGCATCGAGGACCTGCTGCGGCGCGGCAACGCGGGCCAGGTCCGGGTGCCCGGCAAGCACGGGTCCGCGCCCCGCGCCTACGAGGTCGTGGCGGTGCTCATCGACGACCAGCCCGGCCAGCTGGCCCGGATCTTCGCGGACGCCGGCGCGGCCGGGGTCAACATCGAGGACGTGCGCATCGAGCACGCGACCGGACAGCAGGCCGGTCACGTCCAGATCTGGGTGGAGCCGAAGGCGGTGCCGGTGCTCACCACGGCGCTGCGGGACCGCGGCTGGGCGCTGCGGCAATAGGCTGAATCAGGCGGTCGCGGGGGCCGGTAACCTTGTGCGGGGCGCGACGGCGCCCCGCACACCACCCACCACCCTGCACCCGGAAGGTGTCCCCCCGTGGAAAACGGCGCCGTAAAGCCCGTGATTGTCGCGATCGACGGCCCCTCGGGCACCGGCAAGTCGAGCACGTCCAAGGCCGTGGCCGCCCAGCTCGGCCTGAGCTACCTGGACACCGGCGCCCAGTACCGGGCGATCACCTGGTGGATGGTGAACAACGGCATCGACCTCACCGACCCGACCGCCATCGCCGCGGTCGCCGGCAAGCCGGAGATCGTCTCCGGGACCGACCCGGCCCACCCGACGATCACCGTCGACGGCGTGGACGTCGCCGGCCCGATCCGCACCGAGGAGGTCACCTCCAAGACCAGCGCGGTCAGCGCGGTCCCGGAGGTGCGCACGCGGATCAGCGAGCTGCAGCGGTCGCTGGCCAAGGGCACCGAGACCGGGATCGTCGTCGAGGGCCGGGACATCGGCACGACCGTGCTGCCCGACGCCGACCTGAAGGTCTTCCTCACCGCCTCCGCCGAGGCCCGCGCGCTTCGGCGCAGCGGCGAACTCAAGGGCGCCGACGTCAACGCCACCCGCGAGGCGCTGGTCAAGCGGGACGCGGCCGACTCCACCCGCAAGACCTCGCCGCTCGCCAAGGCGGACGACGCGGTCGAGGTGGACACCACCGAGCTGACGCTGGCCCAGGTCATCGAGTGCGTCGTCACCCTCGTCGAGGAGAAGCGGGCGGGTAAGTGAGCCTTCCGTCGAACCCGTCGAACCCGTCGAACCCGTCGAGCCCGTCGAGCCCGTCGAGCCCGGCCGGCCCGTCGATCCCGTCGCAGCGGGGCGCCGAGGTGGGGCGGCGCATCGGTGTCGGCCTCATGTACGGGCTGTGGAAGCCGCGCGTGCTCGGCGCCTGGCGGATGCCGGCACACGGCCCGGCGATCCTCGCCGTGAACCACTCCCACAACATCGACGGCCCGATGGTCATGGGGGTGTCGCCCCGGCCGACGCACTTCCTCATCAAGAAGGAGGCGTTCATCGGGCCGCTGGACCCGTTCCTGAACGGGATCGGGCAGCTGAAGGTGGACCGGCAGTCCACCGACCGCACGGCGGTCACCCGCGCGCTCGGCGTGCTGGCGGCCGGGGGAGTGCTCGGCATATTTCCCGAGGGCAGCCGGGGTGAGGGCGACTTCGCCTCGCTGCGCGCGGGCCTCGCCTACTTCGCGGTCCGCTCCGGGGCGCCGATCGTGCCCGTGGCCGTGCTGGGAAGCTCCGAGCGGCGCGGGCGGTTGGTGAAGGGGCTGCCCCCGCTGCGCGCCCGTGTCGACGTCGTCTTCGGCGACCCCTTCGAGGCGGGCGACGGCAGCGGCCGGCGCACCCGCACCGCCCTGGACCAGGCCACCGAGCGCATCCAGAAGCAGCTCACCAGTCACCTGGAAAACGCCAGGCGTCTGACCGGACGCTAGGCGACACTAAGTAGTGGATCAGCCCGATAAGGGGCCTATCCACCGATCACCACGATGAACGACGAGGTACGGACTTCATGAACGACCACATCCAGCCCGGCGACTCGGCTGAGCACGAGTACGACCACGGGGCGCTCGGCGACGCCGAGTACGCGGAGTTCATGGAGCTCGCCGCCGAAGAGGGCTTCGACATCGAGGATGTCGAGGGTGCCATCGAGGCGGCGGGCCACGGCCCGCTGCCGGTGCTCGCGGTCGTCGGCCGCCCGAATGTCGGCAAGTCGACGCTCGTGAACCGCATCATCGGCCGCCGCGAGGCCGTCGTCGAGGACAAGCCCGGCGTCACCCGCGACCGGGTGACCTACGAGGCCGAGTGGGCCGGCCGCCGCTTCAAGGTCGTCGACACCGGCGGCTGGGAGCAGGACGTCCTCGGTATCGACGCCTCCGTGGCCGCCCAGGCCGAGTACGCGATCGAGGCGGCCGACGCGGTCGTCTTCGTCGTGGACGCCAAGGTCGGCGCGACCGACACCGACGAGGCGGTCGTACGACTGCTGCGCAAGGCCGGCAAGCCCGTGGTGCTGGCCGCCAACAAGGTCGACGGGCCCAGCGGAGAGGCCGACGCGTCCTACCTCTGGTCCCTCGGCCTCGGCGAGCCGCACCCGGTCTCCGCCCTGCACGGCCGCGGCACCGGCGACATGCTCGACGCCGTCCTGGAGGCGCTCCCGGAGGCGCCCGAGCAGACCTTCGGCACGGCGGTCGGCGGCCCGCGCCGGATCGCGCTCATCGGCCGCCCGAACGTCGGCAAGTCCTCCCTGCTCAACAAGGTGGCGGGCGAGGAGCGGGTCGTCGTCAACGAACTCGCCGGCACCACCCGTGACCCGGTCGACGAGCTGATCGAGCTCGGCGGGATCACCTGGAAGTTCGTCGACACCGCCGGTATCCGCAAGCGCGTCCACCTCCAGCAGGGCGCCGACTACTACGCCTCGCTGCGTACCGCTGCCGCCGTCGAGAAGGCCGAGGTGGCGGTCATCCTGATCGACGCCTCCGAGAACATCTCGGTCCAGGACCAGCGGATCGTCACCATGGCCGTCGAGGCGGGCCGCGCGATCGTCGTCGCCTTCAACAAGTGGGACACCCTCGACGAGGAGCGCCGCTACTACCTGGAACGCGAGATCGAGACCGAGCTCGGCCAGATCGCCTGGGCGCCCCGGGTCAACGTCTCCGCGCAGACCGGCCGGCACATGGAGAAGCTGGTCCCCGCCATCGAGACCGCCCTCGCCGGCTGGGAGACCCGCGTCCCCACCGGCCGCCTGAACGCCTTCCTCGGCGAGCTGATCTCGGCCCATCCGCACCCGGTCCGGGGTGGCAAGCAGCCCCGCATCCTGTTCGGCACCCAGGCCGGCACGAAGCCCCCGCGGTTCGTCCTCTTCGCGTCCGGCTTCATCGAGGCGGGCTACCGGCGGTTCATCGAACGCCGGCTGCGCGAGGAGTTCGGCTTCGAGGGCACCCCGATCCATATCTCCGTGAGGGTGCGCGAGAAGCGCGGCAGGAAGAAGTAGCCGTACGCCTGAGGGGCGGCCACCGTCATCGGGGGCCGCCCCTCAGGCATATCCGTCACTGACCCCGGCGCGGTCCCGGCGGAAGCGCTGCCGGTACGGGGATCATCCCGGTGTCGTGGGAGCGCCCGAGCGTCCCGATCCGCTGCCACTGCGGCGGCTGCGGCTGGTCACCGCCGTTCCGGGCGCTGTAGGCGCCCGCGCTGTACGCGCTGTACGAGTTCCCTCCGTACATCCCCAGACCGTGCGTGCTGCCGGTACTGAAGGGGGTCGTCCCGAAGGCGACGAACCCCATCCCCTCCTCACCGCTGCGGTCACCCGGCAGCGTGCGGAAGGCCTTGACCCACTCCGCGTAGAGAGAGTCGTAGATCGGCGTGGCCGAGAGCGCGCCCAGGCTCTCCTGTCCCGCCCGAGCGGACGGAACAGTGGAGAAGGACGGCCGGCGGGGCGGAAAGTCGTATGCGTGCACGTATGTCCAAACGACCGGGTCACCAAAGAGATGCGGCTATGCAGCACCCCGTTGGGGGCGCGAGGAACTGCGCGACCAGCCACGATGCACTCGCACCCGCCGACGAGACCGGCACCTTCCACCCTCTGGGCGACCCTCAGACCCCCGCAAGAGGCAACGCCGCCGCCACCAGCTTCCCGCCTCTGGGCGACCCTCAGACCCCCGCAAGGGGCAACGCCGCCGCCACCAGCTTCCCGTTCGCCGCGGCCTTGTCCAGCGCATCACGCAGCAGGTCCTCCCGAGGCTGCCGCCCGATCGACCCGACCGGCGCCGCGAACATCAGCACCTGCTGGTGCTTGTTGGCGGCCGCCCGCCACCCGTCGGTCACCTGCAACGGCTGGTGCGCCTGCCACCAGGCAACCGGCTGCCCGCCGTTGTTCCCCGGCTGGAGCACCGCGTGCAGCTGGCCCACTGCCAGCAGCACCGACCATCCGTGCAGCACCGGCGGCACCGCGGCCAGCTCCGTCACCGGCATGAAGCCCTGCTCGATGAGGAGCGGCAGGAAGTCGTCGCCCACGCCGTCCGTGCCCGGCCGCACGATCGGCGAGGTCGGCTCGACGACGAGCGCGGGGTGCAGTTCCCCGGCGATCAGTACGAGTCCGCTGGTCACGCCGAGCACCGCCTGCTCGGGCACGGACTTCCGCGGCCCGCCGCCGGGCGCGCTGTCACCGCTGATGGAGCGGACCGCGCCCTGCAGTTGCTCCTCGGTGACCTGGACGACCTGCGAGGGCAGGCAGCCCGCGTGGGCGAAGGCGAGGACGGCGGTCTCGTCCCCGATGAACAGGACGGTGCTGGTGCGCTCCTGTTCGGAGTCGCCCGGGGTGCGGCAGGACGTGCAGTCGTAACTGCCTGGGGCGTTGTCTCCGGCGAGCAGCCGGTCGGCTTCTTCGTCGCCGATCTCGGCGCGTACCTCGTCGCTGACGTCGAGCATGCGCGGCACGGTGGCTCCCTCGGGATGCGGTGCGTGAAGGCCCGGGCGGATCCCGGTCCGTGAGCCCCAGGGGGTTGCGGGCTCATGAAGAAGACAACGGGTGATCTGTGGTGGTGGTCACGCCCCGGGGGGATCGGGATCCAACCATCCATCGCACAGGGTCACTCGTCGTGCGGAATCCGGCACTCCCCGTCAACTCTTCGCAAGCCAAAGGAATTTGACGTGGTGAAGTGAATCACAGATCCATCGATCCTATGGTCGACAAATCCTGAAATCAGGGAATGTAGCGGGTGTCTGAAAATCGCCGCTACCAACGGTAACGCTGAACTGGCCTGGCCTGACGGGGAGTTGGTTGATTTCGGGCGTTCCAGATCTCTAGATTCCTCCGCCGTGTGCAACGAGCACCGCTCGGGTACGTCCGCCGGCCGGCACCAGGCAGAGCACCATCGCAGTACCGGCCGCGGCGGACGGGGCGAGCGCGACGAACCGCGTCCATCGCGCGGGGACCGCGTCCCGCTTGGGGGATCCCGGGTATGTGGAGAGGGAAATACATGTCCGAGTGTGCCGATACCACCCGTGAGACCGTCGCCAAGAACGGCTCCCGCAAGGGCCGTACGACGGCGGCCCTGGCCGGAGCGGCGCTGCTCGCCCCGCTGGGCCTGCTGGCCGCGACCGGCAACGCCGAGGCGGCGGACAACGGAGTGTGGGACCGCATCGCCCAGTGCGAGAGCGGCGGCAACTGGCACATCAACACCGGCAACGGCTACTACGGCGGACTCCAGTTCTCCGCCTCCACCTGGCGCGCGTACGGCGGCTCCGCCTACGCGTCGACGGCCGACCAGGCCTCCAGGGAAGCGCAGATAGCCGTCGCCACCAAGGTCCAGCAGGCCCAGGGCTGGGGCGCGTGGCCGGTCTGCTCGGCGCGGGCCGGTGCGGCCGGTTCGGCGCCCGAGGGTGCCTCGGCGACCACGAAGAGCAGCGCCGAGTCGGCCACCAGGTCCACCGGCGGTTCGGCCACCAGGTCGGCCCCCGCACAGAAGAAGGCGCAGCGCCCGGCGACCCACACCGGCCGTGACTCCGCCCGGGGCGACTACACCGTCCGCGAGGGCGACACCCTGAGCGAGATCGCCGAGCGCCACGGCACCACCTGGCAGCGCGTGTACGCCGCCAACGAGGCCGTCATCGGCGACGACCCGAACCTCATCGTGCCCGGGCAGCGCCTCGCGCTCTGACGCGTGCCCCTGCCCCGCACCGCCACGCCCCGCCCGGTCCGACCGGGCGGGGCCCGGTGCGTTGTGAGGGGGATTCATGTGCGGTCGACCGGCTTCGAGTTCGTGCCGCCGGAACCGGCCCGGGCCCGGGGCCGTACGGGGGTTCTGTGCCGAAGCGGTGAAACTCTTATGCGGTGTCAGCTTCCGCGGCGGCTCGCCGATTCGGAATGGAATGAGTGCCCCTGAGCGCCCCTGATCCTGACTTCCGGTTCTTTCCGGCTGGCTTTTCGGAAGACCCTACCGGCATCAGAGAATTGCACGAGAATGCGCCAGGAAGGCGTACTGAACCGCCCGTACGTGTGACAGAGTTCAAGCGAAACGCGTGTCGTGATTCTGTGACAGAAGTGTGACCGGAGACGGACGGCGGACTTCGCCGGCCGTTCTCGACTTCCGTCGCCGCCGGAAGCGGCCTAGCGTGGCCGCATGGCACCGAATCCGGCTCCGCCGAAGGAGCCCCAGGACAGCCCGCAGGGGTATGTAGGCCTCGACGCGGGCGACGCGGAACGGCTCGCCCGGCAGCGGGGGTGGCCGACGGTCCGCTCGCTGCCGCCGGGCGCGATCATCACCATGGAGTACCGGACGGGACGGCTCAACTTCGAGGTACGGGACGGCGTCGTGGCACGTGCCTGGAAGGGCTGACTGACCGTACGACGCCGAAGGCCCCGGTTCCCGCAGTGGGGAACCGGGGCCTTCGGCGTGGGGGCCGGCTGTGCGTACCGGGCTCCCGCGCTGTCGTGTCTCCGTTCGGCCGTCAGCCGCCCGTCAGCGGGCGGGCCGGCTGGGTGGCGCCGCCGCGCGGCTGACGCTCCGGGTGCTGCGGGCGGCGGCTGCCGACCGGGGTCACCGGGGTGCGCTCCGAGCGGGCCGTGTGCGGGCCGGGGGCCAGATGGATCGGGGCCCGGGGCGAGCGGGCCGAGGAGACCGGCTCGCGCTCCGGTGCGGGCGCGTCCTCGGCGGGCGCCGTGCGCGGCTTGAGCACCACCGGTGAGACCGGGACGGGCGCGGGCACGGGTGCCGTACGGCCGCGGCCGGCGCGCCAGCGGTCGCGCAGGTCGAAGATCCCGGTCTCGGCGCGGGCGATGAACGGCTCGCACCACGGCAGCGCCAGCAGGATCAGCAGCCCGGCGGCCCAGCCCAGCAACACGTCGCTCAGCCAGTGCGTACCGAGGTAGACGGTGGACATGCCGACGCCGAGCGAGGTGACCGCGGAGGCCGCGGAGAGCCAGCGGCGGGCTCGCGGGGTGGAGGCCAGATACGCCAGAATTCCCCAGGTCACCACCGCGTTGGCGGTGTGGCCGCTGGGAAATATATCGCCGCCCAGGCCCATCTCGTTGGAGCCGATCACGGTCGCGTAGTGCGGTCCGAGCCGCCCCATGCCGAGCTTGGCGGCGCCGACCGTGATGTTGAGCAGCAGCAGTGAGGCGCCGAGGGTCAGCAGCGGGCGCAGGGTGTGCTGTCGCCACGAGCGCCAGCCCAGCCAGGCGGCGACCATCACGGCGGTCGGGCCGCGCTGGCCGAGGACCACGTAGTAGTCGACGAACCAGTGGATTCCCGACCACTGCTGGTACGGCCGGAAGAACATGACCTGCCAGTCGAGCCGGATCAGCCAGGACGTGATCACGACGGCCCACACGATCGCCAGGTAGAAGGCGAGGGTCGCGGTGAACAACACGACCCGGTGCCTGCTCATCTTCGGCAGATCGAAGTGGGCCGGTCGTTCCGGCTCACGGTCCAGTCTGGCGAACACCCGGTCCAGACGGGTGAGGTTTCGTTCGGTACGCACCCAATCGACGTTACAGCGAGTGAGCTCTGTTCCCGGTCGAAACTGCGGCTTTGTGATGACGATGTGATGTGGGAAACCTCTCAGGAGGTCTCCGAATTCTAAGGATTTCGTAATCCTCGGCGCGCCTGTCCTTCAATTCCTTTGATCATGTCGGGCGGCCGTTTTATGGCACTTATGAATTCGTTAACCAAAGCGTGGCGTGGAATCCTCCGACTGCTCACCGTCGCCACGTCGATGATCATGGTGGCCCCGAGCCGTTCAGCCAGAACGCGCCATACACCGCCGAGGCCACCGCCACACCGGCCGTGACCAGTATCGATCTACTGGTGCGCGCCCGGGCCAGGGCCCTGGCCAGCGGCAGCAGCACCGGGAAGGCCGGCATCAGCAGGCGCGGTTTGGAGCCGAAGTAGCTCGACGCGCACAGCGCGAGCGCGAGGACGACGCCCGTGTAGACCAGCAGGGGAAGCGGTTGCCGCTGCCGAACGCCGATCACGTAGAGCCACAGCAGCAGGCACACGGCGGCGATCAAACCCGCTCCGGCCAGGGCGGACGGAAATGACGCGAACTTGTCGGCGACGAAGCGCGCGAAGGCGTAGCCGCCGTCGAAGCCGTTGCGCCAGCCCGCCTGGACGTCCAGATAGCCGAGCGGACCCCTGCCGGTGCGATGGCCGACCCACAGGACATAGGCGGCGGCGCCGGCGGGGGCGAGAAGCATGCCGAGGACGCGGCGCCAGGGGGGCGCGCCGGAGGCGTGTGCGCTGCTTGCGGTGTGCGGGGTGCGTGTCGTGCGCGGGGCGCGTGTTGTCCGGGGCGCGCCGGTCGTTCGTGGAACGCGCCGGGCGCGGGCGGCGCTGGACGGTTCGGGGGCGCGTCCGTCATACCGTGCGCCGCTCGCGCGCTTCTCGCCACTGTCGCGCGCGCCCCCGCTGCGATCCCGCACGAACGAGACCACCCCCGCCGTCCACACCGCCGCCACGACCGCGAGCCCCACCGGCCGGGTCAGCCCCGCCAGCGCTGCCAGCGTGCCCGCGCTCAGCCAGCGGCCGGTCAGCACGGCGTACAGCGACCAGGCGGCCAGCGCCGTGAAAAGGGACTCGCTGTACGCCATCGACTGCACGATCCCGACCGGCAGCACGGCCCACAGCAGCACCGCGCAGACGCCCACCCGTCGCCCGCCGTCACCCTTCCAGGGCCGCGCCGCGCGCCCGTTCTCCCGTGAGCCGTACACGAAGTCGGCGACCGCGAAGATCCCCCAGGCCGCGGCGAGCGAGGCGAGCAGACTGACCGTGAAGCCCGCGCCGGCGTACGACAGGGGCGTGAGCGCGTGCAGCACACGCTCCAGCCAGGGCAGCAGCGGGAAGAAGGCCAGGTCGGAGTGGACGTCGCCGTTCGGCAGCCGCACCTTGTAGCCGTACCCGAACTCGGCGACCCGCGCGTACCACAGCGAGTCCCAGCGCGCCGTCAACAAGGTGTACGCGCTCTTGCCGCGCGCCCCGCTCCACACGGCCAGTGCCAGCAGCCCGAGGGCGTGCACGGCGACGTACCCGAGCAGGGCCGGCGCCGCCCGGCGCGGGGTAGGGGCGCGCGGTACCGCCACGGGCGTTTCAAGATCGGTCACGGGCTCGATTATCAGGGGGACACGGAACCGGAGGGTTCGCCGCGGCGTGGTGCGAAGCGGGGCCAGTGGCGTACGCCACACGACTTCCGTGGAGCGTGTGAGAGGTCCGCCACGTGCCACGGGAACGAACTCGCGTACGCTGACGTGTCACTCGCGTTCGTATGCGCGGGCCGGAGATCCCGCTCCTCTCCGGCCGTACGACGGGGAGTCCCCGCCCCGCCGATCCGCCGCACGCGAGGGATCATCTGGGAGGTACGTACATGTCCGGGACGACCACGGCAGCCGTACGGCCGCGCCGTCGGGCGACCGGGGCCGGTGCCAACCGCTGGGTCGTCCTCGTCGTCCTCTGCGTCAGCCTGCTGCTGGTCGCCCTCGACGCGACCGTGCTGCATGTCGCGGTGCCGGCCGTCACCGAGGACCTCAAGCCCGGCGCCATGGAACTGCTCTGGATCGTCGACGTCTACCCGCTGGTCTGCGCCTCGCTGCTGATCCTCTTCGGCACGCTCGGCGACCGTGTGGGCCGGCGGCGCGTCCTGCTCCTCGGGTACGCCCTGTTCGGGGTCGCCTCGGCGGCGGCGGCCGTCGCGCCGACGGCCGAGGCGCTGATCGGGGCCCGGGCGCTGCTCGGCGTCGGCGGTGCGATGATCATGCCTGCGACGCTGTCGATCCTCCGGCAGGTCTTCCCCGACCGCCGTGAACGGGCCCTGGCCATCGGTGTATGGAGCGCGGTGGCGGCGGTCGGCGCGGCCGTCGGACCGCTGTTGGGCGGCTTCCTGCTCGAACACTTCTGGTGGGGCTCGGTCTTCCTGATCAACATCCCGTTGATGCTGGTCAGTCTCCCGGTGGGGCGGCTTCTGCTCCCCGAGTCGCGCGGCGACCGCAACGGCCCCTGGGACGTCGTGGGCGCCCTGATGGCAGCGGCCGGGCTCTTCGGCGTGGTGTTCGCCGTGAAGCGGCTGGGCAGCGGCGAACCGGCCGCCGACGCGCTCACGACGGTGCCGCTGGTACTCGGTGCGCTGCTGCTGTTCCTGTTCGTACGACGGCAACGGCGGCGTACGTTCCCGCTGGTCGACCTCAAGATGTTCACGCGGCCGGCGTTCAGTACGGCGGTGGGCTGCATCGTCCTTGCGATGCTCGCGCTGGTGGGTCTCGAACTGATCGCCGCGCAGTATCTGCAACTGGTACTGGGCCTCTCGCCGTTGCAGACGGGGCTACGACTGCTGCCGTTGACGCTCGCCGCGATGGCGGCCGGGCTCGCCGGGGCCCGGCTGCTGCGGCGCTTCGGGCCGCGCCGGATGGTGTGCTTCGGCTTCTGCCTCACCGCGGCGGCGGTGCTGACGCTGACCGCGATGGGCGGGGTGGACAACGCGGGCCTGCTGCTCTTCGGCTTCGTGCTGCTCGGCTTCGGCCTGGAGACCACGCTCTTCGGGGCGTACGAGTCGATGCTGAGCGAGGCTCCCGCGGCGCAGGCCGGTGGGGCGGCGGCGATCGGCGAGACCTCGTACCAGCTGGGGGCGGGCCTCGGGATCGCGCTCCTCGGCAGCGTGATGAACGCGGCGTACACGCCGGGGCTGTCCCGGGTGCCCGGGGTGCCGGAGTCGGCGTCCGCCGCGGCGGGGCATTCACTGGGCGAGGCCTACGAGGTCGCCGGCCGGCTCGGCGGGCCGACGGGTGCGGCGTTGCGCCGCGCGGCGCGGGACTCCTTCGTGCACGGTTTGCATGTGACGCTGCTGGTGAGCGCGGGACTGTTGCTGCTGGGCGCGGTGATGGCGCTGCGGTTGCCGCGGGTGATGCAGTGCGAGGAGCCGGCGGTGGAGGTCCCGGCCCCCAGGGAGCCCCAGATGTCCCGCGTCTCGGCGTGATCCGACGATCTCCCGCGCACTGCCCGTGCGGGTGGGTGGGAGAAGCGGCGGACTCCGCGTAACCTGGTGTAACTAGCGGTGCTAGTTTTGGGAGGGTTTTCATGTCCGCGTCCGGGAAGTTGCCCCCGTTCGATGCCGGTGATCCGCTCGGCATCGACGATCTTCTGGAGCCGGAGGATCTCGCCGTCCGGGAGACCGTGCGCAGCTGGGCGGCGGACCGGGTGCTGCCGTTCGTCGCCGAGTGGTACGAGAGCGGGGAGCTGCCGGGTATCAGGGAGCTCGCCAAGGAGCTGGGCGGCATCGGGGCCCTCGGGATGTCGCTGACCGGGTACGGCTGCGCGGGTGCGTCCGCCGTGCAGTACGGGCTCGCCTGTCTGGAACTGGAGGCCGCCGACTCGGGCATCCGCTCGCTCGTGTCCGTGCAGGGGTCGCTGGCCATGTACGCGATCCACCGGTTCGGCAGCGAGGCGCAGAAGCAGCGCTGGCTGCCGCCCATGGCCTCCGGTGATGTCATCGGGTGCTTCGGCCTCACCGAGCCCGACCACGGCTCCGACCCGGCCGCCATGCGGACGTACGCCAAGCGCGAGGCCGGCGGCGACTGGGTGCTCAACGGGCGGAAGATGTGGATCACCAACGGCTCGGTGGCCGGCGTGGCCGTCGTGTGGGCGCAGAGCGACAACGGGATCCGGGGGTTCGTCGTGCCCACCGACACACCCGGGTTCTCGGCGCCGGAGATCAAGCACAAGTGGTCGCTGCGGGCGAGCGTCACCAGCGAGCTGGTCCTCGACGACGTACGGCTGCCGGCCGACGCCGTCCTGCCGGAGGTCACCGGCCTGAAGGGTCCGCTCAGCTGTCTGTCGCACGCTCGCTACGGCATCGTCTGGGGCGCCATGGGTGCGGCACGCACCTGCTTCGAGACGGCCGTCGACTACGCGAAGTCGCGGGAGCAGTTCGGCAGGCCCATCGGCGGCTTCCAGCTCACCCAGGCCAAACTCGCCGACATGGCGGTTGAACTGCACAAGGGGATCCTGCTCGCCCATCACCTGGGGCGGCGGATGGATGCCGGCCGCCTGCGTCCCGAGCAGGTCAGCTTCGGCAAGCTCAACAACGTACGAGAGGCGATCGAGATCTGCCGTACGGCACGGACGATCCTCGGGGCGAACGGGATCTCGCTGGAGTATCCCGTGATGCGGCACGCGACCAACCTCGAGTCGGTGCTCACCTACGAGGGCACCGTCGAGATGCACCAGCTCGTGCTGGGCAAGGCGCTCACCGGACTCGACGCCTTCCGGTGACCCCTGCGCGGGGGCAGGGCCGGCGAGCGGCCCTGCCTCAGCTCTGGTTGAAGAAACCGTCCTCCCGGCGCGAGGCCGGTTCACCGTTGACGATCTCCGTGTTGGCGGGGGAGAGCAGGAAGACCCGGTTGGACACCCGGTCGATCGAACCCCGGAGGCCGAAGATCAGCCCGGCCGCGAAGTCGACGACCCGCTTGGCGTCGCCGGCCTCCATGGCCGTGAGGTTCACGATGACCGGCACACCCTCGCGGAACAGCTCGCCGATCGCGCGGGCGTCCCGGAAGCTGTCCGGGGTGACCGTGCCGATCCGGCGGCCCTTCTCCTCGGCGGTGTCCGAGGCCACCTTGACCCGGGGGTCGGTGACCCAGGCATCCCCGGGCTGCTCGGTCCCTTCGGAGTAGTCGTCGTCGTAGTAGCGCTCGTCATCGTTGTCGTCGACGAGGCCAAGCCAGGCACTCGCCTTGCGTACCGATCCCATGGACGCCTCCTCTCACAGCGGTCTTTCATGCTTCCGCATCCCTATGGTCGTCCATGATGCGGATGGCGCGCCAAGTGGATAGACGCCGCGCGGGGGGTTTGTGACGGTACTGGTGCAGAGCGAATACGTCGAGAGCCCAACTGTGCCAAGGGCCGTAGCTCGCACGGCTGCTGACTGTGAGTGAAATATGATTGTTCCGGGCGTATGGGTGATGGGCGGTGCGTCCGGGTGAACCGGCGGCGGGCGTCGAACCGACAGTAGGCCGATACGACGGCGCAGCTCAGCGTCGTATCAGCCCTGACGTACTGTCAGTTCTTCGGTTCCGGCGGGGAGATCCAGGAGGTGCCGATCGCCGGCGCGGTCGTCCCCGCTTCTTCGGAATTCGGTCGTACGTACCGGCGGTGACGAGTTTGTTCACAGACGCCTGGATGTCGTCGAGCGGTCTCCTGGGGTCAGCAGGCGTGCGGGGTGCGGGGCGCGAGGGGAGGGGTGCGCGTGTGAAGGCGAAGCGAGGAGTGCGAGGGAGAACGCGAAGAGCCCCCGCCGTCGGCGGGGCGCGCAGTGGGTCAGCTCAACAGGAACAGGACCACACGCGACCGAAGTCGATGTGGGAGCGGGTGACCAGCCACTGCTGCGGATGCATAGGCCAAGTGGAACAGGTCTCCGGTTCTCCGTCAACTGACTTGAGACGCGCTGCTCACAGTCCGGACACCCTTGACAGAGTGGGGAAACGGCCCCGTAGAGTCGACGGACGGCCCTGCTGAGGGGCTCGGCCGTAAGAGCGCCGCCCAGCGGCGTTCCGTGTGAAGGCACCCGCCGCACCACCGTGCGCGCGTCCACCGTGTTCGATCGATCCGCCACGGAGCCTTCGCATGTCACCCGACACCCTCGCCCCAGCCCCCACCCTCTCCGGCATACCCGGGCCCGCCGACGTCCTGAGCACCGTCCCGCAGCGCCGGTACGGGCAGTGGGCGGCCGTCGTCGCCGACCGCTGCGCCTCGGACTCCGTCCTGAGCGGCACGGGGACGGCCCGATGAGGCCCCAGCTGGTGATCGTGGGGGCCGGTCCGCGGGGGACCGGGCTCCTCGAACGGATCGCCGCCAACGCGCCCGAGCTGTACGCCGGTTCGGGCCTCGACATCCATCTGGTCGACCCGCATCCACCGGGCGCCGGCCGTATCTGGCGGGCCGCCCAGTCGCCCCTGCTGTGGATGAACTCGCACGCCGAGGACGTCACCATGTTCACCGACGAGACGGTGCGGATGACCGGCCCGGTGCGCGAGGGGCCGACCCTGCACGAGTGGGCGGGCCTGGACGGCTCCACCTTCGCCGACCGGCAGATCCAGGGCCGGTATCTGCGGCACGTGTACGACCGCGCCGTGGCCGACCTGCCCGAGGGCGTCACGGTGCACCACCACCCCCGCCGCGCCCTGCGGGTGAGCGGGCCCCGCGAGGGGCGCCAGCAGGTCTGGCTGGAGGGCCGGCCGCGCCCGCTCCTCGCCGACCTCGTGGTCCTCGCCCTCGGCCACCTGGACGCCGAGCTCGACCCCGAGCAGACCGCCCTGGCCGCGTACGCCGACACGCACGGCCTGGTCCATCTGCCGCCGGACTTCACCGCCGACAGCGACCTGTCCGCACTGCGGCCCGGCGAACCGGTGCTGGTGCGGGGATTCGGGCTCGCCTTCGTCGACCTGATGGTGCTGCTCACGGAGGGCCGGGGCGGACGGTACGACGGTGACACCTATGTGCCGTCCGGACAGGAGCCGGTGCTGTATGTCGGGTCGCGGCGCGGAGTGCCGTACCACTCGAAGATCGGCTACGACTGGACCGGCGAACGCCCGCCGCTGCCCCGGTTCCTCGGACCCGGCGAGGTCGACGAACTGCGCGCCCGGCCGGGCGGGTTCGACTTCCGCCGGGACGTGTGGCCGCTGGTGGAGAAGGAGCTGGGCTTCGCCCACTACCACCGGCTGTTCGCCGTCCACCCCGAGCGGACGGCCGTCGCCTGGCGGGACTTCGAGGAGAAGTACGCCGCCGCCGAGGGCGACGCCGAGGTGCGGGCGCTGGTGGCCGCCGCCGTACCGGACCCGGCCGACCGGCTCGACCTCGCGGCGCTGGACCGCCCGCTGGACGGGGTGCGGTACGGGTCGCACGAGGAGTTCCAGGAGGGGCTGCGGGCCTACGTCGAGGGCGACCTGAGCCGCCGTCACGACCCGGAGCACAGCCCCGATCTGGCGGTCTTCCTCGGACTGCTCTCCGTCTACGGGCAGTTGGTGCGGCTCGGGGACATCGGGTCCTGGTGGCACGGGTTCTTCAGCTATCTCGCCTCCGGACCGCCCGGGCCCCGGCTGCGGCAGCTGCTCGCGCTGTCCCGGGCGGGGGTGGTCAGGTTCGTCGGCGCCGGGATGACGGTGACGGCGCGGGACGGGGTGTTCCGGGCGTCCGCGGACACCGTGCCCGGGTTCTCCGTCGAGGCGCGGGCGCTGGTCGAGGCGCGGTTGCCCGAACCGACCGTGCGGCGGGCCCGGGACGCGCTGCTGCGCGAGCTGCAGAGCGACGGGGCCGCCGAGACGCCCGACGGGCTGCTCCGGGTGGACCCCGCCGACGGGCGGGTTCTGGACGAGGGCGGGCGGCCGCACCCCCGGCGGTTCGCGCTCGGGCCGTTCACCGACGGACGTACGCCCGGCGCGTTCACCCGGCCGCGCACCGGAGGGCCCGCGTTCCGGCAGAACGACGCCACGGCGCGGGCGGCACTGGCCTTCCTGCGGGACCTGACGGGCCGGGCCGCCGCCTAGTCCGCCTCCCACCACTTCTCCGGAGGGACTCACTCCATGAGCGTCACGGTCGACATCAGCTCCGTGCGCAAGAGATTCGGCCCGCCCGAGCGGGAGGTGCTGAAGCAGCGGACCCGGATCGGGTTCGTGTTCCAGGACGCCCATCTGGTCGACGAGCCGAGGTCGTGATCGCCGTGACGCACGGGACCGGGTTCGCCCGGGAGGTCGCCGACACCGTTGTCTTCGTGGCCGGCGAACGGGTCGCGGAAACCGGACCCCCGACGGAGGTGCCGGACGCTCCGCGGGAGGAGCGGACCAGGGCGTTTCCTTCCGAGGCGCTGTGATGTGCGGAGAGGATGGCTTGTCATGACCGGCTCGTACGGCCGGGGGCTGCTGCACCTGGCCGCCGCCGTGGACCAGGTCGGCGTGTTCGACGCGGAGCACTATGTCGAGCTGGTGCGGCTCGCCGAGAGCGGAGGCCTTGACTTCGTCACGCTCGACGGCCGGTTCGGGTGGGCGGAGACCGACCCGCTCGCCGTGCTGTCGCAGGTGGCCCCGGCCACCCGGCGGATCGGGCTGGTGCCGCTGGTGACCGCCCCGCAGACCGCGCTCGCCCACCTCGACCAGGTCAGCCGGGGCCGGGCCGGCTGGTGGAGCGACGCGCCGGCGCCCTCGCCCGGGCATCCGGTCCGGGTGGCCGACGCCACCGAGGGGGCCGCCCGGCGGACCGCGGCCCGGTACGCCGATGTCGTCCTGGTGCGGGCCGCGAGCTCCGCGCAGGCCGCCGACGCACGCGATGAACTACGGAGCCGGGCACAGGAGTCCGGGCGGGAGCCGGACGCGCTGCGGGTGCTGGTGAGCCTGCTGGTGGATCTGGGGGACGGGGAGCGCGCGGCCGAGCCGGGGCACGGTGGCGGCGGGCCCCGGCAGACCGTGCAGGGGCCGCTGTACCGGGGCGGTCCGGTGGACCTCGCGGAGCTGATCGCCGGCTGGCACGGCGAGGGCGCCGCCGACGGCTTCCACCTGGTCCCCGCCGAACCGCGCCGCGATCTGGAACGGCTGGTCAACGGCACCGTGGCGCTGCTCCAGCACCGCGGGCTGTTCCGCACCTTCTATCCGGGCAGCACCCTGCGCGAGCACCTGGGCCTGGCCCGGCCCGCCGGCCAGTTCGCGGCGCCCTGAAACAACCAGGGGCTCCCGGCTGTTGTGGACGGGTTGAGCGCGGAGGAGAGACACGAGGTGGACCATGCCGAGAGCAGGGGAAGGGCTGATCGTATGACCGAGGACGCGAACGACGACTGGAAGCGCTGGCACGAACACCGCGTGGAGACCGTGTCGGCCCCCTACGGGCCGCTCGCGCTGACCGGCACCCACTGGATCGAGGACCACCCGGACGGCCGGCTCCCCGGAGTCCCCGGCACCTGGGCGGTGGACGGCGACACCGTGCTGCTCACCGCGACCGCGGCCGACGGCCTGGCCCTGGACGGCGAGCCCTTCGCCGGCGCGGTCCGGCTCGCCGCCGACCGCGAACCGTCGGCCCGGGTCACCCGCGGCGAGCGCCGGCTGGTCGTGCTGGTCCGCGAAGGCGTCTGGGGCGTACGGGACTACGACCCGGCCGCGCCGGCCCGCCGCACCTTCCTCGGTATCGACGCCACCCCCTACGACCCGCGCTGGTCGGTGCCGGGCCGCTTCACGCCGTACGACGGCGACCGGCGCACCGTCCGCGTCGACACCGCGGACGGAGTGGAACGCGCGCTCGTGCTCGCCGGGGAACTCGCCTTCACCCTGGCGGGCGAGGACCTGACGCTCCAGGTCGCCGAGCAGGCCGACGGCCGGCTGTGGGCGGTGTTCGCCGACGCCTCCAGCGGGGCCGGCAGCTACCGTTTCAGGTTCCTCTATTCGGCCGCCCCGGGCGCCGACGGCTCCACCACCGTCGACTTCAACCAGGCGCAGCTGCCGCCCTGCGCCTTCGCGGACCACTTCATCTGCCCCTTCCCGCCGCCGGGGAACAGGCTGGGCCTCGCGGTCGAGGCGGGGGAGCGCACAGTGGCCTGAGGGTTTCGCGGGAATTGTGACCGGGAGTCAACTCGCCCGGACCGCGACGAGATCGCACAAAGTCGGCATGGTTCGAACACAGTCGCACGGCCGAAAGGCACTCTTGCGGGTACCGGTCGTTCGCCCGAATACTCCCCCTCAGCGCTTGTCAGGGGCATTGCGTGTCCGGAACCCGGACGTCGTCCCTGGCTGCGCCTCACGGGCCCCGACCCCACGCGGGCCCCCTGATTCCCCTGGGAGGGAACGAAAAGTGAGGATCAAGCGCACGACCCCCCGCAGCGGTATCACGAGACGGACCCGGCTGATCGCCGTGGGCACCGGTTTCCTGGCCGCGGCAGCGTTCGCCGTCCCCACCGCGAGCGCGAGTCCCGTCCACACCTTCAGCGCGAACGAACTGAAGGCCGTGAACAGCTCCGTTCTGAAGGCGGACGTCCCCGGCACCGCCTGGGCCGTCGACAGCAAGACCAACCGTGTCGTCGTCACCGCCGACTCCACGGTCTCCGCCGCCGAGATCGCCAAGATCAAGCAGCAGGCGGGCGCCGACGCCGGCGCGATCACCGTCAAGCGCACCCCCGGCACCTTCAAGAAGCTGATCACCGGCGGTGACGCCATCTACGGCGGCGCCTACCGCTGCTCGCTCGGCTTCAACGTGCACAGCGGCAGCACGTACTACTTCCTGACCGCCGGACACTGCGGCGAGGTGGCCTCGACCTGGTACAGCAACTCCGGCCACACCACGGTCCTGGGCACCAACGTCAGCTACAGCTTCCCGACCAACGACTTCGCGCTGGTCCGCTACACCAACACCTCGATCGCGCACCCGAGCGCGGTCGGCAGCCAGACCATCTCCAGCGCGGCCACCCCGTCCGTCGGGACGACGGTGTACCGCCGCGGTTCGACCACCGGCACCCACAGCGGCCGGGTCACCGCGCTCAACGCCACCGTCAACTATGGCAGCGGTGACATCGTCTACGGCATGATCCAGACCACGGTCTGCGCCGAGGGCGGCGACAGCGGCGGCCCGCTCTACGGCGGTTCCGTCGCCTACGGTCTGACCTCCGGCGGCAGCGGCGACTGCACCTCCGGCGGTACGACCTTCTTCCAGCCGGTCACCGAGGCGCTGAGCTACTACGGCGTGAGCGTCGGCTGACGATCCTCCCGGATCCGTTCTCCCAGTGGACCCCCGTACGCAACCGGCGTGCGGGGGCTCCCCTTTGACGGGGTGCCGGAGTTACCGTCGAAGGACCATTGGAGTCACCCCCTGGGGGCCGGCATGGTCGAGGCGCTGGTGGCGGCCGGAGCCGCTCTCGTGTCCGTCGGAGCGGTCTACGCACTGGCCGCGGCACGGGTCGTCAGACAGTACGAGCGAGGCGTGGTGTTCCGCCTGGGCCGGCTGCGACCGGAGGTGCGCGAGCCCGGGTTCACCATGATCGTCCCGTTCGTGGACCGGCTCCAGAAGGTCAACATGCAGATCGTCACAATGCCCGTGCCCGCGCAGGAGGGCATCACCCGGGACAACGTGACCGTACGGGTCGACGCGGTCGTCTACTTCAAGGTGACCGGGGCCGCCGAGGCGATCGTCCGGGTCGAGGACTACCGGTTCGCGGTCTCGCAGATGGCACAGACCTCGCTGCGGTCCATCATCGGCAAGAGCGAGCTGGACGACCTGCTGTCGAACCGCGAAAAGCTCAAC
Organism: Streptomyces sp. NPDC007157; assembly: GCF_040634235.1. Classification (NCBI taxonomy): domain Bacteria; kingdom Bacillati; phylum Actinomycetota; class Actinomycetes; order Kitasatosporales; family Streptomycetaceae; genus Streptomyces; species Streptomyces sp. NPDC007157. The sequence continues at coordinate 143,745 of NZ_JBEYFE010000019.1, read as the reverse complement.
CAGGGCCTTGAGTTGATGATCGACAGCCCGGCCGTGGAGTGGGGCGTCACCATCGACCGCGTCGAGATCAAGGACGTCTCGCTGCCCGAGACCATGAAGCGGTCGATGGCCCGGCAGGCCGAGGCCGACCGGGAGCGCCGGGCCCGGGTCATCAACGCCGACGCCGAACTCCAGGCCTCCAAGAAGCTCGCGGAAGCGGCCAAGGAGATGTCCGAGCAGCCCGCCGCGCTCCAACTGCGGCTGCTGCAGACGGTGGTGGCGGTCGCCGCCGAGAAGAACTCGACCCTGGTGCTGCCGTTCCCGGTGGAACTGCTGCGGTTCCTGGAGCGGGCCCAGCAGCAACTGCCGCCCGCGGCGGACGGGTCCCCGGTGAACGGGGCCAAAGGTGAGCCGGGCGAGCCTGGAGGGGCGAATTCCGGCCAGCGGTAAGGGTTACTCTCCGCCGAAGGTTACTCGCCCGTAGTGTTTGCAGTGCGAATCCTCCAGGGGTGACTGTGAACGGCCCGGGCACAGGGGGCGCACAACATCCGCGCACGCGAGTCCTGAAGTCGACCTTGTGTGCTCCCTGTGGGTGTCGGAATAGTAGGCGCCCGTCAACCAGCCTTCCGGCCCCGAGGTCCCCACAACCTTTCGGGCCGACCCCCCACAGGAGGACATGAGTTGAAGCACCGACGCATACCCAGGCGCCGGGCGGCCCTGGCGGGCGCGGGGATAGCCGCGCTCGTCGCCGCCGGAGTGACCTTCCAGAGTGCGAACGCCAGTGAGCCCACCAAGACCGCCGGACCGCAGATCCTGTCCGTGCCGGCGGCCGGAAAGCTCGCCTCGACGCTCGTCGCCGACCTCGGCACCGACGCGGCCGGCACGTACTACGACGCCAAGGCGAAGAGCCTCGTCGTCAACGTGCTCGACGACACCGCCGCGCGGACCGTCGAGGCCGCCGGGGCCAAGGCGAGACTCGTCGCCAACTCCCTCGCCGAACTCGACGGCGCACGGACCACGCTGAAGCAGGACGCCACCATCCCCGGTACCTCGTGGGCGACCGACCCGGTCACCAACAAGGTCGTCGTCACCGCCGACAAGACGGTCGCCGGGACCGCGCTGAGCAAGCTCACCAAGGTCGTCGACGGACTCGGGGAGAAGGTCGAACTGCGGCACTCGAAGGGGGAGTTCAAGCCCTTCATCGCCGGTGGTGACGCGATCAGCGGATCGGGCGGGCGCTGCTCGCTCGGCTTCAACGTGGTCAAGGGCGGCGAGCCGTACTTCCTGACCGCCGGGCACTGCACCGACGCCATCTCCAGTTGGTCGGACTCCTCCGGCAACGTGATCGGCCAGAACGCCCAGTCCAGCTTCCCGGGCAACGACTTCGGTCTGGTCAAGTACACCTCCGAGGTGGACCACCCGAGCGAGGTCGACCTCTACGACGGCTCCACCCAGAAGATCACGGGCGCGGCCGAGGCGACCGTGGGCATGAAGGTGACCCGCAGCGGCTCCACCACCCAGGTCCACGACGGCACGGTCACCGGGCTCAACGCCACCGTGAACTACTCGGAGGGCACGGTGAGCGGGCTCATCCAGACCGACGTGTGCGCGGAGCCGGGCGACAGTGGCGGCTCGCTCTTCTCGGGCAGCAACGCGATCGGCCTGACCTCGGGCGGCAGCGGCGACTGCACCTCCGGCGGGGAGACGTTCTTCCAGCCGGTGACGGAGGCGCTGTCGGCCACCGGCACCCAGATCGGCTGACCCGCGCCGAATCCCCGAGATGCCCCGCCCCGGTCCGAGGGGCGGGGCATCTCCGTGTCGCGCGCCGGGCGGCGCGAGCCGGAGGGGGCGCGAGCCGGAGGGGGCGCGAGCCGGAGGGGGCGCGAGCCGGAGGGGGCGCGAGCCGGTACGGCCTTGTCGTGCGCACGACGCGATAGCCGGGCGAGGGAGCGGCTCATCGGGGCTCGGTGCAGGCTGGACTAGGGAGGTGGGTTGCCGTGGCGCACAACGAAGCCGTCTCGCTGGGCAAGGGTGCCGCAGTGCTGGAAGCCCTGTTCCACCAGTCGCCTACCGGCCTGCTGATCCTGGACACGGAGCTGCGCATCCTGCGGCTCAGCCTCACCAGACCGGATCTGCACGGAGCGCCCCACGACCGGATCGTGGGCCGGTACATCACCGACGTGTACGACCTTTCCGCACCCAGTGAGGTGGAGGCGATGCTGCTCAGCGTGCTGGAGAGCGGCAAGCCGGTACGGGGGCGACTCGTGGGGGTGCGGCGGAAGGGCACACCGGGGCCGGAGTACCTGTTCTCCGTCTCGGCGTCCCGTCTGGAGGACGCACAGGGGAGGGCCTGGGGCGTGCTCACGGAGATGCTCGATGTCACCGAGTGCGAAAGGGTCGGTCTCCGCATGCGGGTCCTCGGCTCCGTGCGCGAGCACGTGGGACGGACCCTCGACGTGGTCGCCACCTGCGAGGAGCTGGCCCAGGCCGTGGTGCCGGACCTCGCCGACATCGTCGTGGTGGAAGTGGTGGACGCCGTGATACGCGGCGAGGAACCTCCGCTGAGCCCGCTGGGACCGGAGGTGCCGCTGCGCCGTGCCGCCTACCGTCACAGCGGCGGCGAGGAGCAGATCCAGGCACACCCGGTGGGCGACGTACGGGCCCTGCCCTTCCCCACGCCCTACGCCCAGACGCTCAGCGACCTCAAGCCCCGCCTCGTCACCCTGACCCCCGACACGCCCTGGCTGGCGGCCGACCCGCCACGCGCCAGGGCCATCCGCGCCTCCGGTGCCCGCCTCCTCATCACGGCACCCCTGACCGTGCGCGGAACCGTGCTGGGACTGCTGAGCCTGTACCGCACCGACCACGCCGACGTCTACGACCAGGGCGATGTCACCCTCGCCCTCGAAGTGGCCGCTCACACCGCGCTGTGCATCGACAACGCCCGCCGCTACACCCGCGAACACACCATCGCCCTGACGGTCCAGCGGCACCTGCTGCCACCCCAGCCCGCGCCGCGGAGCACCGTCGAGACCGCATACCTGCATGTGCCGTCCGAGGCGGGCGGGGGCGGCGGGTTCGACACCTTCGCCCTGTCCGGCGCCCGCACCGCAATGGTGGTCGGCGAAGTCGCAGGCGAAGGCATCCACGCGGCCATCACGATGGGACAGATGCGCACCGCCGTCCACTCCCTGGCCGCTCTCGACCTGGAGCCCGACGAACTCCTCGCCCGCCTCAACGACACCGCCGTCAGCCTCGCCGAGGAACGCGTGGCGCTGCCGCCCGGTGACCCCCTGCCCCTGACGGGAAGCTGTCTGTACGCGGTCCACGACCCGTTCGCCCAGACCTGCACCGTCGCCCTGGCCGGGCATCCCCCACCCGTCATCGCCCATCCCGACGGGACCACCGAGCTCCTGGACATGCCGAGCGGACCTCCCCTGGGCAGCGCCGCGGGCCCGCCCTTCGCCGCCACCACGGTCTCCGTCGCCGACGGCAGCGTCCTCGCCTTCTACACCGCGGCCCTGCTGCACGCCTCACCGGCCCCGGACACCCTGCGACGGGTGCTGGCCCACCCCGGGCGGCCACTGCAGGACCTGTGCGACGACGTGCTCTACCGGCTGCGGAACGACAGCCGGAACAGTGACATCATCCTTCTCCTCGCCCGCGCCCACCGCTTCCCCGCCGACCAGGTCGCCACCTGGCATCTCGGCCACCACCCCAAGGCCGTCGCCACGGCCCGCAGCCAGGCCCGCCACCAGCTCGTGCGGTGGAGCGTCGACGAGGAGACCGCCTACACCACCGAAATGATCGTCAGCGAACTGGTCACCAACGCGGTCCGCTACGGCGCCCCGCCCGCCCGGCTGCAGCTCATCAAGGACCGCACCCTCACCTGCGAAGTCCACGACAGCAACTCCCTCGCGCCGCGGCTGCGCCATGCGAAGACCGCCGACGAAGGGGGGCGCGGCCTGTTCATCGTCGCCCAGCTCGCACAGAACTGGGGCGTCCGCCATACGCCCGACGGCAAGACCGTATGGGCCGAACAGATCCTCCCGCCCCCGGACCGCCGCCGCCCGTAGCCATCGGCCGTGCACCGCCGGTTCGCGCCGCCGGCGGGTCACGTGCCCGGCAAGGAGGAAGGACCGCTGTGGGTGACGGCCGTCAGCCGGCGGCGGGGGTGACGGTGGTCTCGGCGGTGGGGTGCGGCGGCGCCGACGGCACGATGCTGTTCGCCAGGTCGAGGAGGTTCGCGATCCGGCGGTCGCGCGACTCCGCCGGCCAGGCGAGCCGGAGGTCGGTGGGGGGCAGGTCGGTGACGGGAATCCCGACCACGGCGGAGCCGAGCCGGTCCGTCACGCTGTGGCCCACGACGACCACGAGCCGTCCGAGTGCGACGCGGTCGGTGAGTTCGTCCAGGCCGGTCGCGGGGGGCTCGGGGGCGTAGGCGGGATCGCTGCGCAGACGAGCCAGGGAGATGTCCGGGAGCCCGGCGAGGGGATGGTTCGCGGGCAGCAGCGCGACCGGGTACTCCTCGCCGATGTCGCTGCTCTCAAGACCGAGGGGGTCCTCGGTCGCACACAGCAGGGCCATTTGCCTGCAATGCGTTGCGGGACTCGACCAGGAGGACCTGGCCCGCGGAGGTGAGGTCGACGCGTCGGCTTGTCCGTTCGAACAGCGTGACGCCCAGGCGCCGCTCCAACTGCGCGATGGCCCGGGACAGCGGCGGGGGCGCGATGCCCAGCTGTTCGGCGGCTCGGCTGAAGTGCAGTTCCTCGGCTACCGCGACGAAGTATTCGAGCTGCCGAACCTCAAGGCGATCCATACCTCCAGGGTAATGATCCGCGCCGAAGTCTGCATCGCTCTCCCCGTCGACCAGGCGGCACGCTGGGCTCGTTCTCGGACCGACAAGAAGTCAAGAGGAGAGAAGATGGACGACGAGCGCGCGGTGGCCCAGGTGCTGGCCCGGTATGTGCGAGCGGTCGACCACCGCGACGGCACGGCGATGTCGGCGCTGTTCGTGGCGGACGCCGTGGCCGAGAGCTACTACAACAACGGCGGTACCCGGGAGAAGCTCGCCGAGCTCACCGGGGCCGAGACCATCGGCAAGGCCGTCGCCGGGCTGATGGCCCCGCACCCGCCGCGCGGGTGGAGCCACCACACGACCCACGACCACATCATCGAGGTCGACGGCGACGAGGCGACGCTCGACGCCCAGTTCGTCGTCTTCAACATCCAGGGGCACGAGCGTCCGGCCGAGGGCTGGCCCGCGGGAGCGTCCGGCGCACAGGGCACGATCACCCCGATCGAGTCGGGCTACTACCGGCCGCGACTGCGCAGGGTCGACGGAGTCTGGCGCATCTTCCACCACACGATCCTCCTCGACCAGCCCCTGGTCCTGCCCGGAGGGTGAGATGCGGGCGATCATCCACCGGCGGTACGGCGGCCCCGAGATCATCGTCCACGCACGCCAGGGCACCGGCCTGCCCCTGTCCCGCGGTACCGGGCCCATGCACCGCCCCGCGCCGGGTGCTCTTTCACCGGCCGCACGAACAGCCGCGTGACGACCGACCTGGCCGCCTCGACCGGATGGGCCGGAGTCAGCCGACGGTGGGCGCGCTGGACCGGTGGGCGGTGGCCCAGGACGCGAGGAAGCGCAGAGCCTCGTGCGAGGGAGTACCGGGTTCCGCGGTCAGGACGGTGAGCTGCTGGTCGGGGTCGGTGGGGCAGGCGAGGGTTTCCCAGTCGAGGGTGAGGTCACCGGCCACCGGGTGGTGGAAGGCCTTGGTGCCCATGGCGTGGTGGGCCACGTCGTGAGCGGCCCACCACTCGCGGAACTGCGGATCCTGCGCGGAGAGCTCCTCGACGAGTTCATTGAGCTGGGGGTCATCCGGGTTGTCAGCGGCTTCCATGCGCAGAAAAGCGACGGTGGTACGGGCGACTTCTTCCCAGTCCGTGTACAGCTTTCTCATCGCGGGATCGGTGAATACCAGCCGCGCAGAATTACGCTGCTTTTCCGGGATCTGTGAGAAGTCCGTCATCAGGGCCGCGGCGAGGGGATTCCAGGCGAGGATGTCCATGCGTCGGCCGAGGACGAGAGCGGGGGTGTCGATGAGATTGTCGAGGAGCCGTCGCATCTGCGGACGGACGTTCTGTGCCGGGCGCCGACGTGGCCGTGCGCTTTCCTTCCCGGCCAGTCCGAGCAGGTAGTCGCGCTGGTCGTCGTCCAGGCGCAGCACCCGGGCCAGGGTCATCAGGACCGGGGTGGAGGCCTCTATACGGCCTTGTTCCAGGCGGGTGTAGTACTCGGTGCTGATCGCCGCCAGCAGCGCCACCTCCTCCCGGCGCAGGCCCGGGACCCGGCGCAGGGTCCCGTTGACGGGCAGCCCCATGGATTGGGGGCTCAGCTCGGCACGGCGGGCCTTGAGGAAATCCCCCAGCTCGTTGAGGTGTGCGTCCCTGCTCATGCGCGCCACGGTACTGCCGGATCCGCTCCGGCACAGCACGGCTGGGGGGTAGAGATCTCTACCTGGAACATTCATTCCCGGTAAGGAACCCTCCCCTTTGCGGAGGTCTCTGAGCATGTGACGCTGAATGCGCGACCGGGCAAAAACGAGGCGGCAGCGTCTCAAAAATAACCGCCCGAGTTTTCCCGCAACGAAACTGATAAGCGGAGTTCTGTGATGAAGCACATCTCTCTGGGCGGACTCGATGTCTCTCGGATCGGCCTGGGAGCCATGACCATGGCCGGCACCTACACGACGGGCGGAGCACTCGATGACACCGAGTCGATCCGCACCATCCACCGGGCGCTGGACCTCGGAGTCACCCACATCGACACCGCCGAGATCTACGGCCCCTTCCACAGTGAGGAAATCGTGGGCGAGGCCATCAAGGGCCGGCGCGACGACGTCGTCGTGGCGACGAAGTTCGGTCTCGTCTCCCACGCCGGTGGCGGCCCCGGCGTCGTCGACAGCAGCCCCGCGAACGTGAAGGCCGCGGTCGAAGGCTCGCTCAAGCGGCTCGGCACCGACCGCATCGATCTCTACTACCAGCACCGCGTCGACCGCAGCACTCCCATCGAGGAGACCATCGGTGCGTTGGCCGAGCTGGTCGCCGAGGGCAAGGTGCGTCACATCGGGCTGTCCGAGGCCGGCCCCGAGACGATCCGCCGGGCACACGCCGTGCATCCGGTGGCCGCGCTGCAGACCGAATACTCCCTGTGGACCCGCGACGTCGAGGACGAGATCCTCCCGCTGCTGCGTGCGCTGGGCATCGGGTTCGTTCCCTACTCGCCGCTCGGGCACGGCCTGCTGACCGGCCAGATCCGCACCGTCGCCGATTTCCCCGATGACGACTGGCGCAAGACCAACCCTCGTTTCACCGGTGAGAACTTCCAGCGCAACCTGCGCATCGTCGACGAAGTGCAGGCCATCGGCGCCGAGATCGGCGCCACCCCGGCCCAGACCGCGCTGGCATGGCTGCTGACCCGCGGCGACGACATCGCCCCCATCCCCGGCACCCGGCGGGTCTCGCGCGTCGAGGAGAACACCGCCGCCGACGGCATCGAGCTCAGCGCCGCTCAGCTCGACCGCCTGAACAACCTCACGCCGGCCTCGGGCGAACGCCACGACGAGGCGAACATGGCCAGCGTCGACCGCTGATCGCTGATCGCTGACCGCCGACGCGACACGCTCCGGAAAGACGAGGCCATGCAATAGACACGTCCGGGGTCCTCGGGCCTCGGCATCGGCCGCATCGCCCTGGGCACCATGGGTTTCGGCGACGGATCCCGGGAGAAGCGGGCCCTCGGCCACGACGCTGCCGCACCGTTCCTCCGGCAGGCACTCGACCTCGGGATCACCTTCTGGGACACGGCCGACATCTACAGTTTCGGCGCCTCGGAAGAGATCGTCGGGAACTGGGCCCGCAGAACCCAACCACCCAGCGCCCGGTCAAATGCCCACCCGGGAATACACCCCAGGGCACTCACGGGAACGCCAGGGACAAGGGGTTCTTGGCGCAAGCGGTCAGTTCGCCAGAGCTGCGGGGCGTACAGCCTCCGGGCCGAAACGCCGCCGGGCGCGGTCCGCGGCGGCTTCCGCTGCGTGGGCGCGGGCATCGCTGGGATCCAGGGAGAGCTGGCGGTAGGCGCTGTCGGCCGGCAGCAAGTCATCGGCACGGATCGCGAAGGCACGGACTCGCGCTCGCTGCAGCCCCAGGGCGGTCAGCAGACCCAGGGCAGCCGCGGCAAGGGCGGGCGAGTGGTTGGTGGGTTCCGGCAGGGTGCGCGTGCGGGTGCTGGAGCTGCGGTCGGCGTATCGCATGGTGAGGGTGAGCCGGCCGGCGACCTGGCGCTCGCCGCGCAGGCGTTGGCCGATCCGGTCGGCGAGTCCCAGCACGGCGCGGTGGTGCTGGGCCGGGTCGAGGCAGTCCCGCTCCAGTACGAGGTCGGCGATCAGGTGTTCCGCCGGTTCCGCGGGGACGACCGGGCGAGGGTCCCGGCCGCGGGCGCGTTCGGCCAGCAGCCGGGCGGGACCCGCACCGAGGAGCCGTTGCAGGGTCGCCGGGGGCAGGTCGGTGATCTGGCCGATGGTGTGCAGGCCGTATCTGCTGAGCGTTTCCGCCATGGCGCGGCCGACGCCGGGCAGCGCGGTGACCGGCCGCGGATACAGCCAGTCGGTCACACGGCCGGTGGGGACCCAGGTGGTGTCTCCCGGCGCGGACGCGTCGGCCGCCATGGCGGCCAGCATGCGGTTGCCCGCGAGCCCTGCGCTGCTGTCGATGCCGTAGAGCGCCTTCAGCCTCATCATCGTCGTCTGGACCATGTCGTAGGGAGACAGGTCGAAATACCGGAGCGCCGAAGTCAGGTCCAGTTGTACGGCGTTGGGCGGGACGGCCTGGACGTGGGGCGTGATTCCGGACACCAGTTCGATTATATCGGCGTACTGAGCCTCATTCAGTGAGGCGTGCAGGTGGAGGTGGACGATGTGCCGCTGCCGTGTGGTCACCTCGCTCATCCCGCGCTCCCGGGGCTTCGGTGGCCGAACTTCTTCAGGTCGGCCGAGCGGGTGCCGGCGGGCTGGAGGTCGGCGTAGGGGTGCAGGCGGGCGCCCGCGGTGCCGTCGGTCAGGGTGCGGTGCGGCTGGGCCGGGGTCGGGTGCGGGCGGCTCGCGCCGAGGAGGGCGAGGGCGGCTTCGGGGCCGTTGTCGCGGCGGGCGGCGGCGATCTCGTCCAGGTCCCAGGCCATGGTGCCGACGACGGTACGGCGGGTGCCGCGCACCTGGACCGTGCCGCGGACCAGGAGCAGTCCGCTGTGGAAGACGGTGTGCGCGCAGGCCGGGTGGGAGTCCTCGAAGAAGGCCAGGTCGACCAGGCCGGAGCCGTCCTCCAGGGTGACGAAGATGATCCGCTTGCCGCTCGCGATCGGCGGGGTCTGGGTGGAGGCCCGTACCCCTGCGACCAGCACCTGCTGTCCGGCGCGCAGTCCGGCCAGATGGGTCGCGTCGGTCGCGCCGATCTCGCGCAGCAGCCGGTGGTGGTGCTCCATCAGGTGCCGGGAGATGTCGATGCCGAGGGTGTTCAGCTCCGCGCTCAGCGCCTCACGGCCGGTCATCTCCGGCAGACCGCTCGGCTCGGCTCCGCCGACGGCGTCCGCGGTGATGGGCAGTTGGCCCTCGTGCGCGGAACGGTTGCGGGACTGCCGGTGCAACTCGGCGATCTGGAGCAGCAGATCGCGCCGGGTGAGGCGGCCGTCGTGGAGACCGTTCAGGGCACCGATCTCGGCGAGGCGTTCGGCGACGGGTCTGCTGGGGTGTGCCCGCTGCCAGAAGTCCGACAGCGATCCGTACGGCTGCCCCTCCTCGATCCGCGCACACTCCTCCTCGCTGATGCCGTGCACCGCGGAGAGGGCGAGACGTACACCCCACTGGTCCCCGTCGGCCTTCTCCACGGTGTGCCGGACCCGAGAGCGGTTGACGTCGACGGGCAGGACGGGGACCCCACGGCGACGGGCGTCGGAGACGAGGACCCGCTTGGGCCACATCCCGGGGTCGTGTTCGAGAAGGCCGGCCAGCAGGAACGCCGGATAGTGCGCCTTGAGCCAGGCGCTCTGCAGAGCGGGTACGGCGAAGGCGACCGCGTGGGCCCGGCAGAAGCCGTACGCCCCGAAGGCCTCGACGGTCCTCCAGACCTCGTCCCGGACGGCCGCGCCGTAGCCACGCGCGCGGGCCCGTTCGTGGAACCAGTCCCTGATCCTGGGCAGCTGCTCCTTGTCGCCGAGCGCCCGCCGGGTGATCTCCGCGAAGGCCCGGTCGCAGCCGGTCAGCACCGAGAGCGTCTCGATGATCTGCTCGTGCCAGATGGTCACGCCGTAGGTGTCGGCGAGCACCGGTTCGAGGTCCGGGTGGGCGTAGTCGGGTGTGCCGCCGTGGCGGGCGGCGATGTACCGCTCGGGCATGCCGCCGGCGACCGGCCCGGGACGGAAGAGGCTGATGTCGGCGATGACGTCCTGGACGTCGCGGGGCTGGAGCCGGGAGAGCAGGTCCTGCTGGCCGGGGGACTCCAGCTGGAACAGGCCCAGGGTCTGGCTGGCCTGGATGAGCTTGAACGCGAAGACGTCGTCGAGCGGCACCTGCCGGGGGTTGTCGAGGTCGATGTGGTTGCCGGTGGTGCGTTCGATCTCGGTGACGGCGTGGGCCATCGCGGACTGCATGCGCACGCCCAGGACGTCGAGTTTGATGTTGCCGAGCGCCTCGATCTCCTCCTTCGCGGCCATGGCCATGGGGTAGTCGCCCTGCGGGGTGGGCTGCACGGGCAGCCGGTCCAGGAGGGTGGCGTCACTGATGACCACGCCACAGGGGTGCATGGCCATGCCGTGGACCAGGGAGTCGAGGCCTTCGGCCAGCTCCCACAGGGGGCCGTAGCGGTGTGCCTCGGCCGCCAGCTGCCTTAGCTCGGGCAGTTCGGCGAGGGCGCCGGTGATGTCGGAGGCGCGCAGGTGCGGGAAGCTCTTGGCGATCCGGTCGATCTCGGCCGGCGCGATGCCGAGCGCGAGGCCGGTGTCCCTGAGCGCCCTGCGCGCCCGGTAGGTCTCGGGCATGGCGGTGACCGCCACCCGCTCCTTGCCGAACCGTTCGAAGATCGTGTCGTAGCACTCCAGGCGGCGGGCGGACTCCACGTCGATGTCGATGTCGGGCAGGGACGCCCGGCGCGTGCTCAGGAAGCGTTCGAACAGGAGGCGGTGGTCGAGCGGGTTGGCGGTGGCGATGTCCAGGGCGTGGCAGACCAGCGAGCCGGCACCGGAGCCGCGGGCGGCGACCCGGATGCCCTTGGCCCGGATGTCGGCGACGACCTGGGCCACGGCGAGGAAGTACGAGTCGTAGCCCAGCTCGGAGATCACCTCGAGCTCTTCGTCCAACCGGTCGAGCGCCGTACGGTCGCGGTCGAGGCCGCGCCCGGCCAGGCCGGCCTCGCACTGCCCGCGCAGCAGCTGTGCGGCTCCGCCCGCTCGGGGCTCGGCGCCGAAGAGCGACGGTTCCGGGAAGTGCCGAGCGCCGAGCCCGAGGTCGGACACCGGATCCACGGTGCACGCGGTCGCGGTGTCCGCGGTGTCCGCCAGGAGCCGGCGGGCCCGGCGGATGTCTCCTCCGGCGCATTCGACGATCATTCGCGCGACGGTCTCCATTCCTCGCTCGTCCTTGAGCCAGCGCTGTCCGCTGTCCAGCCGGCGCCGGTCGATCGGTCTGAGCAGCCGGGCCGCGTCCAGGACGTCGGCGAGGCGGTGCTGGTCGGGGTCGGCGTAGCGGACGGCGTTGGAGAGCACCGCGGTGGCGCCGGTGCGGTCGGCCAGCGCGAGGGTGCGGGCGGCCAGGCGCAGGGACCCCGGACCGGTGCCGGAACGTTTCTGCGCGACGGCTTCCAATCGAACATCCCTCCCGAAGATCTCCGTCCAGGGCGCCAGCAACCTCATCGCCACGTCCTCCCGGCCCACCGACAGCGCCCGCACCGGCTCCGAGAGCGGCCCGAGCAGCACGGTCAGGCCCGGGCCGCCGTACTCGCGCAGCGCCTGCCACGGCACCACCGGCGGTGTACCGGACACGGCACCGACATGGGCGGCCGAGGTGATGCGGCACAGCCGCGCCCAGCCCTCCCGGTTCTGTGCGAGCAGCGCGAACCGCAGCGGCGGCTCCATGACGTGCGCGCCACCGCGCGCCGGGGTGCGGCGGCGCTGGGCGGGTGGCGGGGGCGCCAGGGCCGCCACCGCCAGGTCGATGCCGAAGACCGGCCGGACCCCGTCCTTCGCGCAGGCCTGCGCGAACCGCACGGCCCCGGTGACCGTGTCCCGGTCGGTGAGTGCGAGCGCCGGCATGCCCCGCTCGGCCGCCCGTCGGACGAGCTGCTCGGGGTGGGAGGCGCCGTAGCGGACGGAGTAACCGGACGCGACGTGCAGATGGGCGAAGCCCGTCATGCCGCACCTCCATCACTCCACCCCTTTTCGGTAGTACGCCCGACATATTCATCGTACGCTCGTTCGATTACTCTAACCTCATCAGCCCAGGTAGGCGACTGGAATCGAACGCGTAAACGATTCTTTGGTGGCGTGGGCGGCGAGAGGGGAGGTGCCGCTCCGTCACCCCTCCCTCCCGCCGGGGCGGTTGGGACTCCAGGTGGCCGGATGGTGGCCGCTTGTAGCTATATCGACGCTTTCTGTTACGGCGGTGGTGCCGGCTGGCCCCCGAAGGCGGCGCCGGCGCATCGCGAGGGGTCGTCGCCCGCGGCTTCGAGGGGCTCGCGCCCGCCCGCGACTCCGCCTTCGCGCGGCTCGCCCCGGGCGGGGTGACCGTCACCGGGCTCGCGTATCTCGGGATGGCCGTCATGCCGGGCGCGCTGCGCATCTCGGGGTGACCGTCGCCGAGCCCGCCGCGCACCTCGGGGTGGCCGAGCGGGCGGCAGGTCGGCTTGTCGACGAAGTCGTACGCAAGGGGTGGCGGAGGAGGTGGCCGTCGAGGTCGTGCGGGACTGGAGTGACGCGCTGGGGGAGGGTGAAGTGCGCGTGTTGCGCGAGGGTTTGGCGCGTATCGCACCCTATGGTCCCCACAGGCCCGGCTGGTGACATCCCATCAGGTGCATGGCGCGCGACCGGTTACTCGGAAGTTTTACCGACGCGTAACTTCACGCTTGCACTACTCGTCCGTAACTTGATGGGTGAACAGCATCCTCGTGATCCGGATCACAGGGCGTAAGGCCGTCGCAACTCCCTTGAGCCGCAAGGAGATCACACGATGCTGCCCTGGAAACGAGTGCTCAGACCCCTGACCGCACTGCTCTTCGCCGCCGCCGTCGCCACCGTCCCCGCCGCCACCGCCCACGCGTCGAGCGCCCCCAGCAGCGGCTGGAACGACTACTCCTGCCGCCCCTCCGCCGCCCACCCCCGCCCCGTGATCCTGGTCCACGGCACGCTGGGCAACTCCGTCGACAACTGGCTCTCCCTCGCCCCGTATCTGGAGGACCGCGGCTACTGCGTCTTCTCCCTCGACTACGGCCAGCTGTCCGGCGTCCCGCTCTTCTACGGCCTCGGCCCCATCGACAAGTCGGCAGAGCAACTCTCCACCTACGTCGACAAGGTGCTGAGCGCGACCGGTGCCGCCAAGGCCGACCTCGTCGGCCACTCCCAGGGCGGCATGATGCCCCGCTACTACCTCAGGTTCCTCGGCGGCGCCGCCAAGGTGAACGCCCTCGTCGGCCTCGCCCCCGACAACCACGGCGCCACCATCAGCGGCCTCACCAACCTGTTGCCGTACTTCCCCGGCGCCGCGGACCTGATCAAGGCCAGTACCCCCGGACTCGCCGACCAGATCCCCGACTCCGCCTTCCTCGCCAAGCTCAACGCGGGCGGCGACACCGTCCCCGGCGTGCACTACACGGTCATCGCCACCAAGTACGACGAGGTGGCCACCCCCTGGCAGAGCCAGTACCTGAGCGGCTCCGACGTCCACAACGTGCTGCTCCAGAACCTGTGCTCGCTCGACCTCTCCGAGCACGTGGCGATCGGGCTCTTCGACCGGATCGCCTTCCACGAGGTGGCCAACGCGCTCGACCCGGCACACGCCACCGCCACCAGCTGCGCGTCGGCGTTCAGCTGAGCGGCCCGCCCAACTGAACGCCGCCGGGGCCTGTCCGGCCTGAGCCGCCGGTCAGGCCCCGGAGTCATGAGGGATCAGCGCCGGTGCGCCCGCCGCCGTGCGGACAGGAAGAGTGCGCCGGCGACGGCGGCCCTGCGGCGTGCTGCGAACATGCGGGAACTCCTCGGAACGGTCCTCGGAACGGTCCTCGGGGCGGGCTCGGTCCCGCCGGGCAGGATCCGGTCGGGCTGGATCCCGTGGGGGGCGATCAGAAAGCTAGCCCCAAGAAACCGTGAAATCGCCTGCTGGGAGGGGGCGAAGGAGATCCTTATGGTCGTCTTAAGGGAGTGCTCAGGCTGTGCTGAGGTAGCTAGCGTTTCCGCCATGACGAACGACGAGATCCGGCCCGCCCGGGCCGCCGACGTACCGGCCGTGAAGGCCGTGACAGACATGGCGTACCACCACTACATCGCCCGCATAGGGGTGGTGCCGCAGCCCATGGAGGCGGACCACATGGCGAATGTGGCCGCGGGCCGGGTGTTCGTCGTCGGGGAGCCGGTGATCGGGCTCGTCGTCATCGAGGTCCACGACGACCATCTGTTCCTCGACAGCATCGCCGTCCACCCCGACGCGCGTGGCCAGGGGGTGGGGCGGCGGCTGCTGGAGTTCGTGGACGCACGCGCGCGTGCACTCGGCCTGTCCGAGGTCAGGCTCTACACCAACGCGCTGATGTGGGAGAACCAGGAGCTCTACCCGAGGTACGGCTATGAAGTCGTCGGGCGGCGCGTGGACGGGCCGTACGACCGCGTCCACTACCGCAAGCGGCTGGGCTGAAGGGGGCGGGGACGGGCGCGGTCAGCCGTCCGGCCACCAGGTGCGTGCGATGTCCTTCCGCACCTCCGGGCGTCCGGCGGGGCGCTCGTCGGCCTCCTCGCGGATCCGGCGGCGGTCCGTCTTCTTCAGGGGCTTCTGCACGGTTGCGCGGCGCATGGCTGCCTCCTTCAGTGCCTACCGAGTTCCGTGGTGTCACGGAGGTAGACCCTTTCGGCGAGAGTTCCTCATCGGTGCCGGTCTGTCAGTGGTCGCTGTCACACGGACCGAGTGTCAGTGGTGGGTGTCACGCTGGGGGCATGACGAACGAGAGTGATCGGACAGTTGCGGTGAGTGTCGACTGGGATGCGCAGGCCGCCACCTTCGACGCCGAGCCGGATCATGGGCTGGGGCCGCCCGAGGTGCGCGCGGCCTGGGCGGAGCGGCTCCGGACCTGGCTGCCCGGACGCCCCGCCGATCTCGTGGATCTCGGCTGCGGCACCGGCAGCCTGGCCCTCCTCGCCGCCGAGCAGGGCCATCACGTCACCGGGGTCGACAGCTCGCCGGCGATGGTGGAGCGGGCCCGCGCCAAGCTCGCCGGCCGTGACGCGGTGTTCCTGCTCGGCGACGCGACGGCACCACCGGTGGGCGAGCGGCTCTTCGACACCGTGCTCGTACGGCATGTGCTGTGGGCGCTGCCCGACCCCGCGCGCGTGCTGCGGCACTGGCGCGGCCTGCTGCGTCCCGGAGGGCGGTTCGTGCTGGTGGAGGGGGTGTGGGGGACCGTGGCCCCGGTCGGCATACCCGCCGAGCGGCTCACCGCCCTCCTGGCGCCGCTCGCCGCGGACGTGCGCGTGGAGCCGCTGTCGGCGCAGGCGGTGCTGTGGGGCAAGGCGGTGAGCGACGAGCGGTACGCGGTGGTGGCGACGGTGTGACGGCCAGCAGGGGGTGTCAGCGACGGTGTGACGGCCGGCAGGGGGCGTCAGGACAGCAGGGCGTCGAAACCGCCTTCGCGGGCCAGGGCCTCCAGCGTGTCGAGTGCCGTCACCGCGGCCGTGGCGGCGGCCGGGTCACGATCCGCCAGCCCGCTCTCGGCGAACTCGTCCTCGTCCAGCCGGCGTACGTCCGTGCCGTCGGCGGACCGCCACAGGTCCAGGTCGAGGTCCTCGACGACCAGTTCACCGCCGGTGAGCGTCGCCGGGCGGGTGATGTCGCAGTACCAGCCCTTCAGCGTGCCGTCGGCGGCGCGGACCTCCTTGACCGCGTACCAGCGGTCGCGCCAGTAGAACTCGGTGAAGACATCGCCCTGTTCGAAACGGACGAAGCCGAAGTCGCGGGGCGTGTCACCGGCCCACGGCGCGCGTACGGCGATCCGGGTGCCGTCGTCGTGCAGCAGCTCGGCGGGGTAACGGATCTTTGTCCGGCCCGCCTTGACCAGGACGACGTCCACCGTGGCAAGCGGCTCAGCCGAGTTCGCGGACATACCTGACCTCCGTCGCGCAGATGTCGTACCCGAACCACTTGTTGATCGCCAGCATCGGGCCGTTGCCGCTGTCGTTGCCCGTGAACGCCTCCGTGCAGCCGGCGGCGCGGGCGCGGTGCAGGGAGTCGTTCTTGGCGAGCTTGGCCAGACCCCGGCCGCGGAAGGCCCGGGCCGTGCCGGTCATGACGGTGCCGTACCGGGTGCCGCCGTCGGTGCGCGCCGCGCTGAACGCCGCGGGGCGGCCGTCGACCAGGACGACCGAGGTCAGCTGCCGGCTGAACAGGGGATGCCGCCAGGTACTGTCCAGCCAGGCCTCGTAGTCGGCGAACTCGGTGTCGATGTCGCTCGGTTCGTCCAGCGTCGTCTCCGCGTCGAGGGCGAAGAGCGGACGCGGGTCGTCGGAGAAGTCGGCGGCGGAGCGGAGTTCGACGCCGGGCGGGGGAGTCCGGAGCGGGGGGAGTGTGCCGTGCGCGAGGTCGAGGCGGAGGAAGTGGGCGGCGCGGCTGGCCGTGTAACCGCGGCGCTCGGCGAAGGCGCGGTGGGACGGGGCGTCCAGGACCCAGGCGTACGAGGTGGTCGCGCCGGCGTCCGACAGGTGTGCCTCCGCCGTACGGACGAGGAGGGCGCCGGCGCCCCGTCCGGTGCGCTCCGGGTGTACGTACACGTTGGCGAAGCCCTGGCCCGGCTCGGTGCTCTCGTGGGCGAGGCCGACCTGGGCCGTGCCGATGATCTCGCCGTCCTCCTCCGCGACCAGCTGACGGAACCGGGCGTCGGGATGGGTGCGCGTCAGGTCGTGGACCAGGGACTCCGGGGTGAACAGCAGGTAGGGGAGAGTGAGCCGCCGGACCAGGGCGAAGCCTTCGGCGTCCGACCGGACATCGGGGCGCAGATCGCGCACGATCACTGTCATGGGACGCACGCTATGCGGAGGCGAATGCGGGATGCCTCTCATTTTCCGGCGGATACGGGAGAATCGGGCCGTGACTCTGAAGATCCACATCGATGACAGCGCGCCGCCGTACGAGCAGGTAAGGGCGCAGATCTCCGAGCAGGCGCGTGGCGGGGTGCTGCCGGTGGGGTACCGGCTGCCGACGGTGCGTGGGCTGGCCGAGTCGCTGGGGCTGGCGGTGAACACGGTGGCCAAGGCGTACCGGGCGCTGGAGACGGACGGGGTGATCGAGACGCGGGGCCGCAACGGCACGTTCGTGGCTGCCGCCGGATCGGCCGCGGAACGTGAGGCGTCGTCGGCCGCGCAGGCGTACGTGGAGCGGGTGCGCCGGCTGGGGTTGGGGGAGAAGGAGGCGCTGGCCGCCGTGCGGGATGCCCTGCGGGCGGCCTATGGGGGGTAGGGGGCAGGGGGCAGGGGGTTTCGGGCTTCGGCTGAGCAGGGCTCGGCACCGCCGAGAGGCGCCGTGGCGGCTGGTCGCCGTCGCGGCGGGAAAAGAATTCAAGCGGCGGGAGAGCAGGGAGCGGTGAGGGAGAGGGGAGCGGTGAGGGAGACGGATGGGGCGGTGGGAAGTGAAGCCGGGAGGGGAGCGGTGAGGGAGATGGATGGGGTGGTGGGAAATGAAGTGGCGGGGGAAGGCGATCAGCCGCTGGTGGTCAGCTGTGGTGTTCGTGTCACCGGCAACCCCGCCCGCTCCGCGACCCTCGCGAACGCCGCCGCGTCCCGCACCGCCGCTCCGCCCTGATCGTTGTTGAAGTACGTGTAGACGTCGGCCTTCTCGGGGTACGCCGTGGCGATGCGGTCGGCCCAGGTCTCCAGGGCGCGGCGGCCGTAGCGGGGCCAGGGGGTGGCCCGGCCCTCGTGGAAGCGGACGTAGGCCCAGCCGGTGGTGCGCCAGAACGGGGTCATGGGGTGGGCCCGGATGTCGGACCAGCACAGGGCCGCGCCCCGGGACTCCAGGACCTCGCGGGTCTCCGGCGTCCACCAGGAGTCGTGGCGGAATTCCACCGCCACCCTCGTGTCGCGCGGGAAGCACGCCAGGCAGGCGTCCAGCAGGGCCGGGTCGGCCTTGAGGGTCGGTGGGAGCTGGAGCAGGACCGGACCCAGCCGGTCGCCCAGACCCGCCGCGTGGGTCATCAGGCGGTCGACCGGCTCCCCGGGATCCTTCAGGCGTCTGATGTGCGTGAGATAGCGGCTGGCCTTCACCGCGATCACGAAGTCCGCGGGGACCCGGTCCCGCCAGGACGCGAAGTTCTCGCGGCTCGGCAGGCGGTAGAACGCGTTGTTCAGCTCGACGGTCGTGAAGTGTGCCGCGTACTCCTCCAGCCACCGCCGCACGGGCACGTCGGCCGGGTACAGGACGTCCCGCCAGTCCTTGTACTGCCAGCCCGAGGTCCCGATGAACAGGGGCATACCCCCATCAAAGCACTACAGGTACAGCCCCGCGTCCGCGTCCTCCCGTGCGCCCGGTACCGAGGTCGGTGCCGTGCCCCGGCGCAGTGCGTACAGCTCCGCCAGGGTTGCTCCCTCGCGGCCCACGCCCTCTTCCGTGCCGAGCCAGTTCACCGCCTCGGGGCGGGTCAGCGCGCCCACCTCGATACGGGCGAGGCAGCGGCCGGGGCGGACCACGGCGGGGTGCAGGCGTTCCAGGTCCTCGTTGGTGGTGACACCGACCAGGACGTTGCGGCCCTGGCCGAGCAGCCCGTCGGTGAGGTTCAGCAGCCTCGACAGCGCCTGGCCCGCGGTGTGCTTGGCCTCGCCGCGGATCAGCTCGTCGCAGTCCTCCAGCAGGAGCAGCCGCCAGCGGCCCTTGCCGGCGCCGTCCTCCTCGCCGATCGCGATGTCCATCAGATAACCGACGTCGGAGAAGAGCCGTTCGGGGTCGAGGACGCAGTCCACCTGGCACCAGTCCCGCCAGGAGCGGGCGAGCGTGCGCAGGGCGGAGGTCTTGCCGGTGCCCGGCGGGCCGTGCAGCAGCAGGAGACGGCCGGCGATGTCCTCGGGTGTCGTCTTCATCAGGCGGTCCATCGCGTCCGCCACCGGCGTCGTGTAGTTGGCGCGTACCTCGTCCCAGGTGCCGGCGGAGATCTGCCGGGTGGTGCGGTGCGGGCCGCGCCTGGGGGAGACGTACCAGAAGCCCATGGTCACGTTGTCCGGCTGGGGCTCGGGCTCGTCCGCCGCGCCGTCCGTCGCCTCGTTCAGCACCTTCGCGGCCAGCTCGGCGGTGGTCGCGGTGACCGTGACGTCCGCGCCCCGGTTCCAGCGGGAGACCAGCAGCGTCCAGCCGTCGCCCTCCGCGAGCGTGGCGCTGCGGTCGTCGTCGCGGGCCACCCGCAGCACCCGCGCCTCCTTCGGCAGCAGGGTCGCCCCGGTGCGCACCCGGTCGATGTTGGCCGCGTGCGAGTACGGCTGCTCGCCCGTCGCGAAGCGGCCGAGGAACAGCGCGTCGACGACGTCGGACGGAGAGTCGGAGTCGTCGACGTTGAGCCGGATCGGCAGCGTCTCGTGCGGCTTGGCAGACATGCCGCCATGATCCGACACCGGGGCCCGCCGCGCACCCGTTTTCCGAAGTGAGCGGAGAGTGTCGGATGTGCGCCGAGCTTCCGGAGTATCCGGAGTGCCCCCCTGGTCCTGTTACACAGCTGTCGATCGCCGATACCTGCACCGGGGGCGATTTCCGCCATTACTGTTGTCTTTGATGGGACGTCATGAGTGGAATTCGGGGGCTCGGCGGTGGCGGCTCACCGCCCTGCTCGGTGTGGGCGTGGCCGCGCTCGCCCTGATCGTGACACTGGTCAACACCCTGCCCGGCGGAGGCGGCAGCACCGCGGGCACGACCCGCGACGGCGACAAGGTGCACGGCACCCCGGCCACCCCGCCCGACGCGGCCCAGCCGTATGTGGGCTGGGGCTTCACCCACACGCAGTACAGCGCGGACGAGGGCAGCACCACCGCCACCGACCGGGTCGAGAACCTGCTGGCCCGGGACGGCGGGCTGCCCCAGGACCAGGCGATCATGGGCTGGGGCGCCGACAACCCCGAGCCGGTGAAGGGGCGTTACGACTTCGGCGCCCTGGACCGCCGGGTCGACTTCATGCGCCGGTCGGGCGCCACCCCGGTGATCACCCTGTGCTGCTCGCCGGACTGGATGAAGGGCGGCAGGGCCGGTGTGAACAACACCGACTGGAGCCAGGCCGCCCTGGAGACCGCCCCCACCCCCGACCACTACCAGGACTACGCGAACCTCGCCGCGACCGTCGCCAGGCGCTATCCGGACGTACGGCACTTCATCGTCTGGAACGAGTTCAAGGGCTTCTGGAACAACGGCAAGGCCCGCTGGGACTACGAGGGCTACACCGAGCTGTACAACCTCGTCTACAAGGCGTTGAAGGCCGTGGACAAGGACATCATGGTCGGCGGGCCGTACCTCGTCATGGACAGCTTCGACCCGCGCCAGACCGAGAACGCCTCACCCACCCTCAAGGGCCCCTGGGGCGTCATGGACCAGCGGGTGATCGACGCCTTCGACTACTGGAACACCCACAAGGCGGGCGCCGACTTCGTGGTCGTCGACGGGTCCAGCTACACCAACGACGACGACCTGCTGCCGGACGAGTTCGCGGCGACCGACAAGCTGACGTACGTCGGCGAGTGGGTGCGGAAGCAGACGCACGACCTGCCGCTGTGGTGGGCCGAGTACTACGTCGAGCCCGCCGACGGCGGCGACGAACGCGACGGCTGGACCGAACCGCACCGGGTCGCCGTCCAGGCCACCGGCATGATCGCCATGGTGAAGGGCGGCGCCGGCTCCGGCTTCTACTGGAACCCGGAGGACGAGAAGGGCGGCGACTGCGCCGGCTGTCTGTGGACCACCACCGACAGCGCCGACGGGGGACGGCAACTCCCCATGTACGACCTGGTGTCGAGGTTCGGGAAGGCGTTCCCGCCGGGGACCCGGTACGAGACGGTCCCCGTCGCCGAGGACGACTCGCCCAACGTGCGTGTCCTCGCCAGCGACAGGACCGTGCTCGTCGTCAACACTCTGGGCCGGACGATCAGCGCGCAGGTGGACGGGAAGCGGTTCGACCTGAAGGGGTACGAGGTCAAGTGGCTCACCCGGTGAGCCGGATGAGCCACTTCGCCCCTCCTACTTGAGCGTCAGGAACCGCTGCGCCAGCGATGCCAGCACCATCGCGAGCAGGGGCAGCGAGAACCAGAAGCTGCCCTGGAGCCACCGCAGCTGACGTACCCCGGGCCGGACCGCGACCCGGACCACCTCGCGTGCCGTCAGCAGCAGGATCAGGGCCACGGCGGCGAGAGCGCCGACCACCGACCACGGCGTCCAGGTGATCCGCGGCCCGATCGGCCCCGGATCAGGTTTCGCCACCGCACCCGAGGGCCGCGTGCGCAACGTGTACATGGTCACGTCGTCGTTGACCAGGACCTTCGTCAGATCCTGCCGGTCGTCCAGGTTCTGGATCAGCCGGCTCTCCCAGGTCGCCGAGTATCCGGCGTCCAGCCGGAGATAGACGACCTGACTCCTGTTGATCATCAGATACGAGTTCGGGCCGGCCTCCTTCAACGCCTTGACCAGGCTCGACACCAGCACCGGGTCGGTCGGCGCCAGTGTCGGCACGTAGTCGACCCGCTCCATGTCCTTCGCGCCCCACGGAATCGCCGGGGTCACGTCGTTGACCGTGTCGTTGCTCAGCCACAGCAGCCGTACGGTCGGCTTGTCATGGGCGTACACATAGTCCATCGCGGCGACCTCGCCGGGCCGGACCCGCTCGAAGGACTCGTTGCCCCAACGGGCCACCAGGAAGCCGCCCATGAGCAGCAGACCTGCCATGAGCGCCGCCACCGGCGCCAGGCTGACCCGGTCCTTCTCGCGCTCCTTCGCCGTGGCGCCGGTACGCGGGAACAGGGCGAGAGCTGTCAGCAGGGCCGCGCCCGGCAGGGCGAACATGAAGACCCGCAGGGCCATCTCGCCGCCGTACGACTGCATGCCGAAGCCCAGGAACGGGACGAAGGTCAGGACCAGCAGGGACCGCTCGCGGTACTTGTGGAAGCGGCGGCGCCACCAGCCCCAGACGGCGAGGGCCAGCACGCTGCCGGCCAGCAGGACCCGGACGTACAGGACCAGCTTGTGGGTCGAACTGCCGCCCTGGATGCGGCCGGAGACCGAGGTCGAGACATTGCTGCCGACCCCGCCGACCCCGCCGAACAGGTCGTTGAAGTGACCCGACCAGTACGGCTCGGCCATGAAGCCCAGCCAGACGGCCGCGACCACCCCGAACAGGATGGGCAGGCCGCGCAGTTCGGACCTGCCGACCAGGACCAGGGCCGCCAGCACACCCAGCATCATGAACGGGGTCAGCTGGTGTGCCGGGACGGTCGCCGCGTACAGGCCGATCAACACCATCAGCATGACCGCCTGTTGGCGGCGGTCGGTCGGCTCGACCTCGGCCTCGCCCGGGCGGAACCTCGTCCAGACGACATGCGGGGCGCGGAACCAGACGAGCAGGATCGCCACGAACATCAGGTAGAGGAGGTACGTGAAGCCCTGCGGGGAGAAGTAGTCCTGGCCGACCCAGCCGCACAGCACGAAGATCCAGATGCCGGTCCACTTGGCCCGCCAGCTCGCCCGCAGCGACCGTACGAGCAGGAACATCGGTGCCAGAAAGGCGAGTTGGACGAACGTCGGCCACCAGCGGATGACCTCGGTGAAGTCCGTGACCCCGCAGGCCCGGCCGATGAAGGCCGCCGCCGCGAAGAAGCCCGGCCAGCTCCAGCG
This sequence comes from Streptomyces sp. NPDC007157, assembly GCF_040634235.1. Taxonomy (NCBI): domain Bacteria; kingdom Bacillati; phylum Actinomycetota; class Actinomycetes; order Kitasatosporales; family Streptomycetaceae; genus Streptomyces; species Streptomyces sp. NPDC007157. The sequence continues at coordinate 120,616 of NZ_JBEYFE010000019.1, read as the reverse complement.
GGCGTCCAGGTCGGGGACGGCCGACCCGGTGCGGTCGATGTAGTCGATGAACCCGAGGTGCTGCCAGGCGGTCGGGAACCGCGGTTCCGTCTCGATCACGGCGGGCAGCGCGTGCAGCGACACGACCGTCGCCAGCAGGGTGACCAGGAGCAGCGCCTTGTGCTCGCGGCGCAGCCACAGCAGCGCGGCGAACACCGTGACCAGCAGCGCCGCCCCGACCAGCGTCGGCAGCGGCAGCACCGAGATCAGCCCGAGCCCGCCCATCCGGTCCAGGTCTGCGTCGTCGAGCCGGGCGGCAGGCACCCAGTAGAGCAGGAGGGCGGCGACCAGAAGACAGCCGAGGACGACTCCCTGGCGGGTCGGGATCAGCCGCTCCCGGAGCGACAGCGCGGGCTCCGCCAAAGGCTCGGCCGGCACCTCTTCGTGTTCCTCCGGTACGACCGCCTCCCCGAACGGCGCGTCGACCTCCGCCTCCTTCGGTGGCGAGGACTCGGCCGGCCCGAGCGAGGCCTCCGAGCCCGGCTCCCTTCCCCAGTCCCGGCTTTGCTCGACCGGGGGGACCCCCGTCTCCACCGGCAGTCCCAGGTTCCGCGGTGGCCGCAGCGCCCAGGTCGGCCGGTCGTCCGGCAGGACGACGGGCGTGCCCGAGGGCGGGGTTCCCGGACCCGGACGGACATCCGGGCGGCGCTCCACATGGTCGAAGTCCACATGGATGCCGAGGGCGAGGGTGTCGGTGTCCAGCGCCCACGCCGGGCCCCGCCTGCGCGGTGCCGCGGTCGTGGCCGGGGCCATGGGGGTCTCCCCGCGCGAGCGAAGCCGAGCGTGGGGGAGCGTCCCCAGGTCGGCGAGGTCCCCGTTCGGTGCCGCGTCCTCCGGGACCTCGGCCGGAGCCGCGCGGAGCGTCCGCCACAGCTTGGGCGCCGCGATCGTCACGATCACCGCGAGGCTGGAGATCTCGGCCACGCCCGCGCCGGTCAGTCCCATCCGGGGCAGCAGCAGCAGGGTCAGCCCGAGCACCAGCACGCACAACAGGCCCTGCAGCCAGGCCAGTCCGGCGGTCCGGCTCTGGGCGCGCAGTACCGCGAAGTATGTCTCCATCACGACCCTGAGCAGCGCGCCGACCGCGAACCAGCGCAGCAGCGGGGTCGCCGCGTCCGCGTAGCCCGCGCCGAACACACCGAGGATCCAGGGCGCCCCGAAGAACAGCAGCGAGCAGATGGGGATCATGATCCGGGCCATCCGCTTCAGCGCGGCCCGGGTGTTGGCGGCCAGCCGGGCCGGGTCGTGCGAGCCCTCGACGGTGAGCGAGGCGCCCATGTTGATGGCGAGCAGGTTGGTGGTGCCGCCGATGGTGGTGGTGATGTAGAAGTACGCGTTGTCCTCGGAGCTGACCTGCGAGGCGATGATCACCGGGACCAGGTAGACCACGGCGAGGGAGAACAGCGAACCGGTGTAGTCACCGGCCAGGAACCTGCCGATCTCCTTCAGCGTGGGCGGCCTGGCGTGCTCCTCGGTCGCCTTGATGTGCCGGGGCACCAGGCGCCGGAACACCAGCCAGCCCAGCGGCACCACCGAGGTGGCGATCGCCGCGACCCAGGACACGAACACACCGGCCATCGGGACGGCCACCGAGAAGGCGACCAGCAGGCCCAGCTTGACCGCCGAGAACACGGTGTTGCCCACCGGCACCCAGGGCGCGTTGCGCAGCCCGGTCAGCACGCCGTCCTGGAGCGTGAGCAGGTTCCAGGCGACGACCGCGACGACGAACCCCAGTCCGGGGAGTGGCCCGTGCAGGAAGCGGTACGACGGTCCCCACATCCCGAGGGTCATCAGGAAGACCCCGGCGGCCAGCGCCACGATCAGGGAACTGCCCGCGTAGGTACGGAAGATGAGCCGCCCAGTGGCCTTGCCCGCCACCGGGATGAAGCGGGCCAGGGCGCCGGTCAGGGTCACCGCGGTCAGGCCCGCGAGGAGCTTCATCGCGGCGATCGCGGCGGAGCCCTGGCCGACCGCCGACTCGGAGTAGTAGCGGGCCGCCGCCAGCCAGAAGCCCAGGCCCAGCACGGCGGAGATGCCGGTGTTGAGCATCAGCGCGTAGGCGTTCCGGAAGAGCGGGCTGCCGCCGGACGAGCTGACTCTGCCGGGCAGCCGAAGGCGGCGCCCCGACTGCTCGGGCGCCGCGGTGTCGTGGGTCGCGGCCTCGTTTGTGGTGGTCGTCGTGTCAGACACGGGAACGAATGGCCTTCCGGCGGAGCTGACGGGCTCTGCGGAGAACGGCGTACCCCTTGGTGAGGGCACGGTCCTTGGCGAAGTTGCGGGCGATCGCACGGCCTTCGAGCAGCTGTGCGAACTCCGCGGCGTCCGTGCTGCGGCGTACGGTGACGCGGTGCAGCGCGTACGGACCCTGGCGGCGACGGGCGAGGCCGTTCTCGACGGCGAGCGCCTGGGTGTATCCGGCGTCCCGCACCGCCTGCCGGACCCGGCGGCTGGAGTAGCCGTACGGGTAGGCGAACGAGGTCGGCTCGGTGCCCAGTTGCTCGGCGACGATCTCCCGGCACCGCACCAGCTCCGCGCGCAGCCGGTCGTCGGCCAGCTGGTCGAGCTGCGGATGGGTGTGGCTGTGCCCGCCGATCTCGCAGCCGGCGGCCGCGAGTTCGCGCACCTGGTCCCAGTCGAGCATGGCGTCCAGGCCGCCTCCGGTGTCGTACGCGCCCCTGATCCAGCCCGTCGAGACGAACAGGGTGGACGCGAAACCGTGCTTGGCGAGGACGGGGAGGGCGTGCCGGTGCACGCCCTCGTAGCCGTCGTCGAAGGTGATCAGGACGGGCCGGTCGGGGAGCGGGCCGCCGGCGCGCCAGCCCGCGGCCAGGCCGGCCGTGTCGACGGGGGTCAGGCCCAGGTCGCCGATGAGCGCCATCTGCTCGGCGAACGCCTCCGGTGCCACCGACAGCGCGCGGGTGGCCTCGTTCGGCGCGGTCGCGACCGAGTGGTACATGAGGATCGGCACCGGTGCCTCAGTCATGAGGTCCCCCCTCCGCCTCGGCCATGAGAGGCTCCTCGATCTCGGCGACGGTGAAGGTCGCCCCGCCCCGCCGCGCCCGCACGCTTCCCACCACGTAGCCGCCCGCGGCCGTCAGTACCCCGGTGACGATCGCGCCGGCCCGGCCGGCGCCGCCCGGCCGGGCCAGGAGTGCGTCCCGCAGGCCACGAGCGACCCCCGCGGGCAGCACACGCGTGGTGTACCGGCGTTCGGACTCGAGTCCCTTGCCGGCGCCCACGCTCCGGGCGACCAGGGCCTTGGAGAGGCCCTCGGCGTAGGCGCGGGTGCGGAAGTAGCCGAAGTGCTCACGGGCCCGCGGTACCCGGTGGTGGATCACCGCGCGGTCGTCGATGAGCAGCACGGCGTCCGGGCGGGCCCGGGTGAGCCGGATGCACAGCTCGGTCTCCTCGCAGCCCAGCGGGCGCTTGTCGCCGTCCCGTCCGATGCCGGTGGCGAAGCCGCCCGCCACGTCGAACGCGGTACGCCGGAAAGAAGCGTTTCCGCCGAGGACGTTGCGGACCCGGACCCGGCCCGGTGGCAGCCCCCGGTAGGTGCACCCGACCACCCAGTCGAACTCCTCCGGGAACCAGTCCGGGCGGCGGCCCGAGGCCCAGACGGGCATGGTCCGGCCGCCGACCGCCATCACCTTCGGGTCGGCGTACCCCTCGGCGAAGCGGCGCAGCCAGTCCCGTTCGGCCACGGCGTCGTCGTCGAGGAAGGCGATCACCTCGCCGTAGGAGCAGGCGATACCGGTGTTGCGGCCCGCGGACAGGCCGCGGGGGCCCGCGTTGGCGAGCACCCGGACGTCCGTGGCCTGCTTGTACTCCTTCGTGAGCCGTTCCAGGAGCGCCGGGTTGTGGTCGACGACCAGCAGGGTCTCCAGCGCCGGATACGACTGGGCGCGCACCGAGGAGACCGCCGCGAGGATGTCCTCCCAGCGGTCCTCGGTGTACACGCAGATCACGACGGAGATGTCGGGATCGCTCAAGACGACTCTCCCTGGCCCGTGCTGAGCATCGGGGAGTGCCGGACCTGCCGGCGCAGCGCACGCCGGTTGGAGCGCTCCCCGAGGATCACCTTGAGGACCCGGAACCCGTCCCGCACGGCGCGCAGATTACTGGTGCCGTGGATGCGCAGGTACTCGTAGCTGGGTATCTCCTGCACCTTCAGGCCCGCCTTGACCACCCGGACGTTGATCAGGGTCTCGATCTCGAAGCCGGTGCAGTCGAGGTCGATCTTGTCCAGGCAGTGCCGCCAGAAGGCGTTGTACCCGTAGCAGAGGTCGGTGTAGCGGGCGCCGAACTTGCGGTTGACGATCGTGCACAGCGCCCAGTTGCCGAGCTTGCGGATGAAGGTCATGTCGTCCGTGCCGCCACCGTTGGCGAAGCGCGAGCCCTTGGCGAAGTCGGCGCCCGAGACCAGCGCGGAGACGTACGACACGATCTCGTGGCCGTCGGCCGAGCCGTCCGCGTCCACCATGACGATGATGTCGCCGGTGCACGCCTCGAACCCGGTGATCAGGGCGTCCCCCTTGCCCTTGCCACTCTGTTCGACGACTTTCACGTCGGGCCACAACTCCCGCGCGACTTCCACGGTGTTGTCGGTGGAATTGCCGTCCACCAGGACCACTTCGTGTATCCACCCGGGAAGTGTCTTGAAGACGTAGGGGAGATTCTCCGCCTCATTCATGGCGGGGATCACCACGCTCACCGGCGGTGTGATCGCCAGGTGCGAGGAGATCGGTCGGTATTCGGCAGCCATTAACGGATCTTGGTCCGAGGCAGGCTGGCGCAGAACAGAACTCATGAGTCTTGTCCCTCTCGTCCGGTGGACCACCCGCCCCTGGGCGGCCCGCTTCTGTGTCCGGTTCGAAAGGGGGGTTATCACCCGTGGCACGGAAGAAGGATCTCCGTATCCGCAGGTGAGCTGGCAAAGCTAACCGGTCTGCCGGAAAACGGCAGCCGGTCGCGCGGCACGACTCGGAAACAACAGTGGTCACATTCGAAATGGCAGTGGTCATTGCGGTCACCGAGCACGGCACCCCCCTACCGCGCCCCACTCCGGAACATCGCGGTCCTTGAGCCCTCCCCTGGTGCCGCTTGATGACGATCCGATGCGGGTGAGATGTACGACGGTATTGATGATTGAACCAGTATGGCAAGGCCTGGAAGTGCGCCTCACGTTTTTGTTGGTTTGGCCGTTACGTAAATTTGGCCGACCTTGTTCCTTAACTCGAACGGATTTTCCCGGTCCGTCGGGACGTCCGTTTGAGAATTCGCTCCACCGGTCGCAGGCGTACCAGCAGAAGCAGGAGAACGCTGATCGCGGTCACGGCGACGACTCCGCCGCGCCAGGACCAGTGGTGTGTGGCGAGCATGCCCTGTGCGATCAGCATGTCCAGGGCGACGGCGCCCGCCAGTGCGGTGAGCGCCCGGGCGAACGGATCGAGCCCGCGCAGCGCCGGACCGATCGCCCCGGCGGGCGCGACGATCAGGAAGAGCAGCGTGAACGGGCCGCGCAGTGCCGAGCCCGAATCGGTCAGTGCGAGCAGCGCGCCGGTCCCGGCGACGGCGGTCGCGGCGCCCGCGAGCAGCGGTCCCAGGTCCCTCCCCGGTCCTGGCCGTGCCCGTTCGTCGCCTTCTGGCGATGGTGTCTTGAACCGTATGGTCTGCATGGCCGACTTTGCCCCCCAAGGCGTCGGATGCCGGACTTCAATGTCGCGCAGGAAAACGGGGGGCGTCAAGCGGGTCTCCGCACATGACCGTTCCCCGGAGACACGGGTTGTCTCCGGGGAACAAGTCGCTCGTTCTGGGTCCCTACCCTGATCGATTACGACACGAGCTTGAGGAGCTTGTTCGGGGAGCCGGTGCCCACGCTGGTGAGCACGTTGGAGGTCGCTCCGTTGACGAGTGCCGTGGCGACCTGGGCCGGGGTGGCCGAGGTGTGGCCCGCGATCACACCGGCCGTGGTGCCCGAGCCGCTGTTGTCGAGGACCCGTACCGCCACGATGTTCGCCTTCTTGGCCACACCGTAGGTCGAGCCCGCGATGGTGGTCGCCACATGGGTGCCGTGGCCGTGGCCGTGGCCGTTGTCGTCGGAGGCGGTGGTGTCACCGTCGACCGAGTCAAGGGAGTTGACGACCTGTCACAGGTTTGTCGTGGACACGCAATCCAACGCACCGACAGCGCACCGGTAACGCACAGGATCGGTCCGGTGGGGGCCGGTTGGGGCCCGAAAAGTTTTGGCATGGACACTTCCCGTCAACACGCGTAGTTGGTACGACAGTTGTGGCAGAGATCCTGCTAAAGGGAGGTTCCATGAGACGTTCCCGAATTACGGCATACGTGACTTCACTCCTCCTCGCCACCGGCCTCGCTCTCGCCGGGGCCGCAACCGAAGCCCAGGCCGCGACCGGCGGTTACGTGGCGCTCGGCGACTCGTACTCGTCCGGTGTCGGCGCCGGCAGCTACATCAGCTCAAGTGGCGGCTGCGACCGCAGCACGAACGCCTACCCGTACCTGTGGAACGCCGCCCACAGCCCGTCCTCGTTCTCGTTCCTGGCCTGTTCGGGCGCCACCACGGGCGACGTGCTCTCCGGTCAGCTGGGCACCCTCAGCTCCTCGACCGCCCTGGTCTCGATCACCATCGGCGGCAACGACGCGGGCTTCGCCGACGTCATGACGACCTGTGTGCTCAGCTCCGACAGCACCTGCCTGTCCCGGATCAGCACCGCCGAGGCCTATGTCGACTCCACACTCCCCGGCAAGCTCGACAACGTGTACGACGCCATCAGCGCCAAGGCCCCCAACGCCAAGGTCGTCGTCCTCGGCTACCCCCGCTTCTACAAGCTGGGCACCACCTGCCTCGGCCTCTCCGCGGCCAAGCGTTCCGCCATCAACAACGCCGCCGACTACATCGACGCCGCGATCGCCAAGCGCGCCGCCGACCACGGCTTCGTCTTCGGCGACATCCGCACCACGTTCACCGGCCACGAGATCTGCTCCAGCAGCTCCTGGCTGCACAGCGTCAACTGGCTGGACATCGGCGAGTCGTACCACCCCACCGCGGCCGGCCACTCCGGCGGCTATCTGCCGGTCCTGACCAGCAACGCGTGACCTTCGGTTCTCAGTGCCGACGCGCGCCCTTCGGTCCTCAGGACGAGCTGGCCGGTCCTCAGGACGAGCTTGAAGGCGAAGGCGAAGAGGAGGCCCCGCCGGTCGGGGTCTCCGTCGTCTTGGTGCAGGTCACCGAGAACGGCACCGAGTTGGACGTGGTCCTCACCGGACCGCGCACCTCGACGGCGATCGCGTCGTTCAGCGTCCCGCTGTCGGACCAGGTCGTCACGGTCACCCCGGTCTGCCGGGTCTTCCCGCCGCCGTCCGGGAAGGACAGCGTCTTCCACCCCTGGTCGTCGAGCGAGCCGTTCTTCAGCACCCAGCGGTACCGCACCTCCGCGGGCACGCTCCCGACCGTGAACGTCGCCGTGAAGGCGGGGGCCTGTGCGGTCGACGGCGGACAGCTCCCCGAGTAGTCGGTGCGGGATCCGGCCACGCTGACCTTCACACTCTGCGCGGCCGTGCTGCTGCTCGCGGACGGCGACGGGGACTTGGACTCCTCCTTGCTGCTCCGGCTGGGCGCCGGGGAGCTGAGGTTGCTGGCCGACTGGCTGGGGCCGGCGTTGTTGCCGCCGCCGTCGCCGTCGTCATGGTTGAGGAGGGCGTACGTCAGCCCGCCCAGCGCGAGGACGACCAGCACCAGCCCGATGACCAGCACGGTACCGGCCCTGCGGTTGCCGTCGCGGTCGGACGCGGGCGGCCGGGTGTCCGTGGGGGTGGGCAACGGCGGTGTGGGGGACGGCGGTTGCTGCTGGTGGGCGACGCGGGTGGGGGCGTCGTACCGCCCCGGGACCGGCACGGTGGCGGCGGTGCCGGGCGTGCCCCCGAAAGAGGGGGTACCGCCCGCCGCGACCAACCGCAGGTCGTGCTCGGCCTGTTCGGCCGACAGCCGGTCGGCCGGGTCCTTGCGGAGCAGCCCCTCGATGACGGGCGCGAGCGGCCCGGCCCGGTACGGCGGCGGCAGCTCCTCGTCCACCACGGCACGCAACGTGTTCAGCGGGGTGTCCAGCCGGAACGGGGAGGTGCCCTCCACCGCCGCGTACAGCAGCACACCGAGCGACCAGAGGTCCGACTCGGGGCCGAACGCGCGCCCCAACGCCCGCTCCGGGGCGAGGAACTCGGGTGAGCCGATCACCTCGCCGGTCATGGTCAGCGCCGAGCTGCCCTCGACGGTGGCGATCCCGAAGTCGGTGAGCACCACCCGTCCGTCGTTCGACAGCAGCACGTTGCCCGGCTTCACGTCCCGGTGCAGCACCCCGGCGGCATGCGCGGCCCGCAGCGCGGACAGCACCTCGGCGCCGATACCGGCGGCCCGCTGCGGGGACATCGGGCCCTCGGTGTCCAGTACGTCGGCGAGGGACACCCCACGGATCAGCTCCATGACGATCCAGGGCCGTCCGCCCTCCATCGCCACGTCGTACACCGTCACCACATTGCGGTTCGCGACCCGGGCCGCGGCCCAGGCCTCGCGCTCCAGGCGGGCGTACATCCGGTCGACGTCGGGGCCGGGCAGCCCGGCCGGCGCCCGTACCTCCTTGACGGCGACCTCGCGGCCCAGTACCTCGTCCCGGGCCCGCCACACGGTGCCCATTCCGCCCTCGCCGAGCGGGGACAACAATCTGTAGCGGCCCGCGATCACTCGCTCACGGCCCGGCTCTTCGGTCACGGGTGCTCCCCACGGCAGCTCGCGCTGATTCATCACAAACGTAACTCAGAGCAGTGCGGATGCGGCGCCCTTGAGGACCAGTCCGGCGCCCAGGGCCACGACCACGAGCGCCGAGGCGAGCGGGGTGGTCCTGCGGACCAGTGTGGCCATGGGGTGGGTGGTCCACCGAGGGCGTTTGTCCAGCACCCGGGTCATTCCCGTACCCAACTTGACGACGGCGAACCCGGCGGCGGTCAGGGTCAGTGCGAGACCGATGCCGTAGGCGACGACGAGAAGCAGCCCGAACCAGGCCTGCCCGAGAGCGGCGGCACCGACGAGCACGACCACGGCGGAGGGGCTCGGGACCATGCCCCCGGCGAAGCCGAGGAGGAGGGTGCCGCGGAGGGTGGGGGCCGTGTCGTGGGTGTGGGTGAACCCGCCGTGACTGTGCGGCATGGCGGTGTGACCGCTTTCGGGGGCTGCGCCCCCGGACCCCTCTTCGGCCTGAACGGCCTCGTCCTCAAGCGCCGGACGGGCTGAAGTGTGTGGCCGGGCGCCATGGTCATGCGCATGGGCGTTGCTATGAGCATGGGCGTTGCTATGAGCATGGGCGTTGCTATGAGCATGGCTGTGGTCATGGGGGCGGCTGTGGTCATGAGGGTGGTCGTGCCCGCCATCGTGGGCGTGCAGGTGACCTTCGCCGTGGGCGTGCGTGTGGCCTTCGCCGTGGGCGTGCGCGTGGCTGTCGCCGTGATCGTGCGTGTGGGCGTTGGCGCGGCCGTGCTCGTGGGCTCCGACCAGGGCCAGTTCGCGCTTCTCGGCCACCTCGTGATCGTGGTCGTGGTGGCTGTGGCTGTGGGCGTGCGCCTGCTCGTGGGTCCGGGTCCGCCATGCCCTGCGGGTCAGGTTCGCGCCCGCCGCCAGGACCATGAGGCCGCTCGCGATGCCGAGCCAGGCGATCACCGACGGGGTGGCCGCCGAGCCTGCCGTGACCAGGACGCCCAGGGCCACCACGCCCAGCGTGTGGGTGACCGTGACCGACGCGGCCAGCGGGAGGACGTCGCGGAGGCGGGCGCGGCCGCCGCGGGCCGCCGCCGTCGCCGCCATCAGGGTCTTGCCGTGGCCCGGCGCCAGCGCGTGCATCGCGCCGAGGCCGATCGCGATGAACAGCGCGAGCGTCGCGAAGCCGACCGTGAGGTGGTTGCGGGCGACCAGGTCGGTCAGGGCCTGGGTCCAGTGGTCGACGCCCCGGGGGAGGATCGCGGCGCCCGGGGCGTCCTGCCGTTCCTCGGCGAGCGCCGGGCCGCCCGGCCGTACGCGCACCGCGGCGGTCGTGATGTCCGCCGGGGAGGAGAGCAGGTCCTTGGGGTAGCTGGTGAGTTCGTGGGAGACGGACGTCTTCGGCACGTCCGTCCTCGTCAGCGTCATCCGGTCGCCGCGCGCCGTGATCTCCCGCCAGCCGGGACCGGTGTCGGCGCCCGCGCTGTGGAAGGAGAGGGCGACCGTGCTGCCCTTGGGGAGGGGCGCGGTGAACCGGCACTCCACGCGGAGGGTGTTCAGACCGGCCTGGCCGGGCCGCAGTTCGGCGTGGCTGGTCCCGACGGTGAGCGCGGTCGCCCTGCCGTCGACGGTGAGGGTGCTGCCGTCGGCCGCGGTCGTGCAGCGCTGCTCGGCCCACCCGGCCGTGCCCAGCCGCTTCAGGTCGGGCTTGGCCTGGGTCGCCGGGATCTCGGCCAGGTCCTCGACATGGTCGACGCGGAGCTGCCCGGGGGCGGCGACGAGACCGTCGTACTTGTTGACGGTGAAGTTGCCGAGCGGGTGGGCGCTCGCGGCCGTGGCCGGCAGGAGTGTGAGGCCGGCGGCCATGACGAAGACCGCGGCGGCGCGGCGGAGGTTCACTTGGAGGCCTCCAGCGCCTTGCGGGCCGTACGGGCGCCCAGCGGGGAGAAGCCGGGGTTGAGCTTGAGGGCCTTGGTGAGGGCGGCCCGGCCGGCCGCCCTGTCGCCGTCGGCCAGCTCGATCATGCCCAGGTGGTAGCCGAAGGAGGCGTTGCGGTAGCCGGTGGCGGTGGCCTGACGGGCGTACGGCAGCGCTTCCTTGTCCTTGCCGTTGACGTGCAGCGCCCAGGCCAGCGCGTCCGCCGTGTGCACGGTGTGGCGGCGCGCCCACTCGGCGCGGGCGGCCTTCAGCGCCTCGGCCTTGTCGCCGTGGTCGGCGGCGGCGAGCGCGGTGTCGAGATCGGCGTTGACGCCGTTGGCGCGGGCCAGCGCGATCCAGGCCTCGACGAGCGCGTACTGGTCCGCGGCCTTGGCCTTGTCGCCCGTGGCGTTCCGGTCCTCGTACAACTCGCCGAGCTCCACGAGCGGTTGGGGCAGTGGATAGCGGGAGACGACCAGTTCCATGCCCTTGATGGCGGCGGCCCGGTCGCCGCTCGCCGCCTGGGCGCGGGCCCGGCCCTCCAGCGCGGGGAGGTAGTTCTCGTCGGCGGTCAGCGCGCGGGCGTAGTAGTCGAGCGCGCTTCCGTAGTCACCCTGGTTCCAGGCGAGCAGGCCGAGCTGCGCGGCCACGTAGGCGATGTCGCCCTTCGCGGTGGCCGTGGACAGTGCCTGCCGCAGTACCTGCCGGGCCGTCTTCACGTCACCCCGCAGCTCTCGCACATACGCGTACCGGGTGAACACGGGTACGCCCGGCTTGCGTTGGTCGGCCAGGTCGGCCGCCTTCGCCGCGTCGGCGTAGCGGCCGAGTTCGACCAGGGCGTCGATACGGGAGGACAGGGCGCCGGCGTTGTACGGGTTCTGCTTCAGGGCCTGGTCCGCGTAGGTGAGCGCCTGAGCGAACTGGTGCCGGGCGGCGGCCAGCGCGGCCTGGCCGGCCAGCGCCTGGTCGTTGTCGGGGGTGATCCGGAGCGCGCGTGCGAGGGCCTTCTCGGCCTGCGGGTAGCGGGACGGATCGCCCTTGGTGCGCGCCTGCTCGACATAGGCGAGGCCCAGGGTGGCCCAGCTGTCGGAGTCCTTCGGCTGGGTGCGGAGATGGGCCTGGAGGGAGGCGATGCTGCTGTCGAGATCCCCGCTCGCGAGCAGCGCCGGTGACACGGCACTCGACGCGGCCATCGGCGTACCGCTGTTCCCGGACGCCCCGAAGGCGATCGCCCCACCGGTCAGCGCGATGGCCAACAGCACCGCGGAGCCCGCGAGTCGGGACCGCCGCCAGTGCCGCCCCGCGGCGGCGAAGCGGCGCAGGGCGGCGACCCGCTCGTCGTCCTTCGGCTCGGCGGGCTGCTTGTCGTTCGTACCCGGGGCCATGCCCTCTCCTCATAGATGTCGCATGGGGGTGGCGCGGCCCGCTGCCGTGGGGGATTGAGTGGGGAGCGGGCCGCGCCAGTCAATGGGTTGCATTCAGCGCCCCGTAAGGGGCGCGGGGAACTGCGCGACCAGCCACTACCGGGCCGGCAGTCACCCCACTACCTGAATCGCGACGGCGCTCAGTAGGGCCGCTGCATCCGACGGCGCCACCAGCCGAACGCGGTGCCGATCAGCAGCACGCCTGCCGCACCCGCGGCCGCGGACCCGGCGATCAGCGTCGTGTTGCTGCTGTCGGAGCTGGTCAGGGCGTCGCCCAGGGCGCTCTTCGTGCTGCTTCCGGCAGCCTTGGCGAGCGCTCCGCGTGAACCGGACGTCGGCTCGGCCACGTACGGGAAGTACTTCTCGAAGCCCTTGTCGTTCTTGTCGACCGCGTCGCCCAGGTCGTTCTTGGAACCGACCAGTTCGCCCTCGACGACCTGCAGTGCCTCGTCGATCACGTCGTCGGTGAGCCGGCGCCCGTTCGGGAAGCCCGCGTTGTCACCGTCCAGGACACCGAGCCGCTTGGGCTTCGCGGTGGGCTTGATGGACGTGTTCAGGCGGAGCATCTCCGAAGGCGTCGCGTACGGCTGCTCCTGGTTGAGGCCCTTGACGCCCTTGAGGAACACGTCGACGAGGTCGTTGCGGGGCTCGGACGGCGCCTTGATGTTGTAGATCGCCTGGATGAGCTTCGGCAGTTCCGGATTGGTCACGTTCTTCAGGAACTGCGCGTCGTCCTTGGGCTGGGACGCGTTGAACTTGTCCTTGTCCTTCTGCGGGTTGACGACCTCGTTGACCAGCGGGTTGCCGAGGCGCGAGACCTGCGCGTAGTAGCCCTGCGCGTTCCTGCGCTGGGTCGTCGCGTAGATGCCGACGGTCGGACGCGACGCCGACTGCCGGATCAGGGAGTTCGGCACCTGGAGGGCGATCGTGTTGACGTTGTAGCCCTTGAGGGTGTCCCGGCCGACCTCGCTGAGGTTGCCGCCGTACAGCAGGTCGAAGACGCGCAGGTCGGCGAAGAACGGGTCGTCCGCCTGCCCGGCGAAGGTCGCGCCGCCGTTGACCGTCTTGTAGATGGCCTGGGAGCGCAGCTTCCCGTAGTCCGGCATCGACGCCTTGCCGACGTCCGACGGGGCCGCCGGGATGTCGCTGGCGATCCTCGTCGTGTGCTGCTGCTTGCCGTTCTTGAACTTGATCAGGTCGAGGTTGTACGCCTGCGTGACGTTCAGGTCGGGGTCGGTCAGGTTGTCGACCACACCCGTGTTGTAGAGGAACGTCTTCTTGTTCTTGATCTGGGTGCGGAAGGTGTAACGGAAGATCAGGTCGTCCTTCGCGTCACCGTTGTTGTCGATGTGGATGTCGTACTGGGCGTCGTCGGCGAACTGGTAGAAGTTCGGGCCGCCGGCCGGTTCCTCGAAGGGGATGTAGTCCGACACGATCGTCGTCGTGTCGGACTTGTCCGGGCTGACGAACGCGTACAGGTCGGTGTTGTCGTACTGGGGGGTGCCCGAGATGAGCGGGGCTTCCCGGTGGGAGGAGGCGGAGGCCGCTCCCGGTTCCAGCGCGGCGACGCTGGCGGCTGTGATCCCGCCGGTGGCCAGTGCCCCACAGATGAGCGAGACAAGGCCCTTGCGACCCGCGCCACTCCTGGAGATTAGAGGTGTCATGCCGTCCGTCCCTCGGTCCCAACTTGCTTGACGGACGGGTATACGGAGCAGGAGGGCCGTTTGGATTGGTCCGAAGAAAAAAATCTTTTCTTCCTGCTCGACCCGCGTTTTTGCCTCCCGCATACGTACTTCTGCCGGAGGTGCGTCAGTTGCGAACGCCTGGTGTGGGAGGACGGGCCGGGTGCGGCCACAGAAGGGGGAACGGGGTGGAGGCGGACGAACTGCTGGTGCTCGTCGCGGCCGGCGACCAGAAGGCGTTCGAGGACCTCTACGGACTGGTGTCCGGTCCGGTGTTCGGGCTCGTACGGCGTGTGGTCCGCGACCCCGCCCAGTCCGAGGAGGTGGCCCAGGAGGTGCTCCTCGAACTCTGGCGCTCCGCACCCAAGTTCGACCCGGGCCGGGGCAGTGCCCTCTCCTGGATCCTCACCCTCGCCCATCGCCGTGCCGTCGACCGGGTGCGCAGCGCCCGCGCGGCCGGCGAACGCGAACAGCGCGAGGCCCTGCGCGCGGGCGAACCGGCCTTCGACCAGGTCGCCGAGGAGGTGGAGGCCGGTCTGGAGCGCGAATGGGTACGCCGCTGCCTGGACCGGCTCACCGCCCTCCAGCGCCAGTCGGTCACCCTCGCCTACTACGACGGCTACACGTACCGTGAGGTGGCCGAGCGGCTCAAACTGCCGCTGGGCACGGTCAAGACACGGATGCGCGACGGACTCACCCGGCTGCGCGACTGCCTGGGAGGTGTCGCATGAGCCTGGTCGGCCGCCTGTTGCACCGCGAGGACCTGCACTCGCTGGCGGCGCCCTACGCCCTGGACGCCCTGGAGCCCGGCGAACGGCGCCGCTTCGAGAAGCACCTCAAGGACTGCGACCGGTGCGCCGCCGAGGTCCGGGCGCTGACCGAGGACGCGGTACGGCTGGCCTGGTCCACGGCCGCCTCACCGCCCCTCGCGATGCGCGACCGGGTGCTGGCCGCCGTACGCGCCACCCCGCAGGCTCCGACCCCCGCCCGTGAGCACGTCCCCAACCTGCCGCCGCATGTCTGGGGCGGGCAGCCCCCGCCGCCGCGCAGGCGGCAGCGCTCCCTGTTCGTGCCGTTCGCCACCGCCACCGCGGCCGCCGCGCTGGTCGTCGCCTCCCTCTTCGCGGTGCAGGCCGGCCGGACCCAGGACCAACTGGACGCGGAGCGGGCCCAGTCGCGTGACATCGCCCACGTTCTGGCCGCGACCGACGCCCGTGCGACGAGCGGCAAGGACGCCCAGGGCCGAAGTATCGGCGCGGTGGTCTCCGCGTCGCAGGGGCAGGCCGTCGTCACGCTCAGCGGATACGGTGCTCTGCCGAAGGGGCGCGTACACCAGCTCTGGCTGATGCGCCCCCATGTGCAACCGCGCTCCCTCGGGCTTTTCAAGGCCGACACGCCCTTGATCGCCACCGGACTCGACAAGTCCGCCACGTCACTCGCCGTAACCGTCGAGCCCGCCGGCGGCTCGGCGCAGCCCACCAGCCAGCCGGTTGTCCAACTCGCCCTGAAATCGGTCGGATTCGGAGAGTAGTCGAAGAGGGGTCGTCAACAGCCTTGCGGGGAAGGTGAATCCTGTGACCGCGATACACGAGTGCCCCATCGGGGCGATAGGGTTACCCTGCCCGGGCCGGGTGGACTCGTACGGGTGGGGAGTGACATGGATCAGATAACACGCAGCAGGGCGAGGGTTCCTGCGATCACCTGCGGGAGCGGCGCCACCAGTTCGCGCCTCGACCGCCATCTGTCGGTGCTGGCGGGTCCCGCCATACCGCAGCAGCAGGCGGTCGAGGCGACGTCGCTGATGCGTGAGCTGACCGCGCGTGAACCCGCGCAGCGCAGCGACCGGGGCGCGCGGGTCAGCCGCGTCTCCCTCTTCGCGCCACTGCGTCGACTGCGCCGTTCGCTGTTCGGCGGCAGCGACAAGAACTGACCGTCAGGCTCGCGCTCAGGCAGCCACACCGTCCCGGCGCAGCGCTGCTGTCTCGGCGTCCGTCATCCCCACGGAACGCAGCAGCGCCTCGGTGTGCTGTCCGAGCGCGGGCACGTCTCCCATCCGTGCCTCGTCCCCACCGGGCAGCGTGATGGGCGGCAGCAGCGCACGCAGCGGCCCGACCGGCGACCCCACCTCCCGCCACCGTTCCCGGGCCGCCAGCTGCGGATGCTCCGCCAGCTCGTACAGGTCCCGCAGCCGCGCGCACGCGATGCCCGCGGCTTCGAGGCGTGCCACGGCCTCGTCGGCGCCGACCGATCCGAGGGCCGTCGCGACCAGCTCGTCGGTCCGGGTCCGGTTCGCCACCCGTGCGGCGTTCGTCGCGAACGCCGGGTCCGAACCCAACTCCGGCCGCCCGATCACCTGTTCGGCAAGTCGCCGCCACTCCCGGTCGTTCTGCACCGACAGCAGCACCCGCCCGCCGTCCCCGGTCGGGTAGGCGTCGTACGGCGCGATCACCGCGTGCGCCAGGCCGGTGCGCTCCGGCGGGGTCCCGCCGTGCAGGGTGTGATGCAGCGGATGCCCCATCCACTCGGCGAGCGCGTCCAGCATGGACACCTCCACCGGCCCGCCCCGGCCGGTCGTCCCGCGCCGGACCAGCGCCGCGAGGACGCCCGAGAAGGCGTACATGCCCGCCGCGATGTCCGCCGCCGGGATCCCGGCCTTCACCGGCTGCTCCGGCGTCCCGGTGACCGACACCAGCCCCGCCTCGCACTGCACGAGCATGTCGTACGCGCGTTTGCCGGCGTACGGTCCTGACGCGCCGTATCCGGACACGTCCACGGCGACCAGGCGGGGGTGCGCGGCGCACAGCGTGGCCGCGTCGAGGCCGAGCCGGGCGGCGGCCCCCTGCGCGAGGTTCTGCACGAAGACGTCCGCGTCCGCGACGAGTCGTCGCACGACGTCCAGTCCGCGCGGGTCCTTCAGATCCAGCGCGATGGACTCCTTGCCCCGGTTGCACCACACGAAGTGCGAGGCCAGCCCGTGGGCGGCGGTGTCGTAGCCGCGCGCGAAGTCGCCGCCGTCGATCCGCTCGACCTTGACGACCCTGGCCCCCAGATCGGCGAGCTGCCGGGTGGCGAAGGGCGCGGCCACGGCCTGTTCGACGGCGACGACGGTGATGCCCTCCAGGGGCAGCGGGAGACGGTCCATGGGCTGGATCATGTCCCGCGACCGGCGGTTCTGTCAGCAGTGCCGTCATGGCCGGGGCCGTCGGCCGCGCCACCGCCACCGCCACCGGGGCCGTCGGCCGCGCCACCGCCGCCGGGGCGGTCGGCGGCGCCGGTCCTGCCGCCGCTGCCGGTTGTGTCAGCCGCGGTCGTACCGGCGTACCGCCGCCGGCAGGAAGACGGCGATCAGGAGCGCGCTCCAGGCGAGCGAGCCCGCGACCGGGTGGGCCACCGGCCAGGCGGCGCCCACGGGGACGGGCGCGTTGCCGAAGAGGTCGCGCAGGGCCGTCGTCACCGCGCTGATCGGATTCCACTCGGCCGCCGTGCGCAGCCAGCCGGGGAGGTTGCCGGTGGGGATGTAGGCGTTGGAGAGCAGCGGCAGGACGAAGGACGCCGCGCCGAGCTGACCCGCGGCCTCCTCACTGCGGCTGAGCAGACCGAGGAAGATGCCGACGGTCGTGCAGGCGAACCGGAACAGGAGCAGCAGGCCCACCGCGCCGACGGCCGCGACCGCCGATCCCTCGACGCGCCAGCCCACAGCAAGGCCCACCAGGAGCAGCGGCACGGTACCCGCCGTGGTGACGACGAGATCGGCCACGGCCTGCCCCAGAGGTACCGCGGCACGGCTCACCGGCATGGTCCGGAAACGGTCCGTCACCCCCCGGTGGGTGTCCTGGGCGGCCTGGAACATCCCGGTCATCACCCCGCCGGCCGCGGTCGCCACCAGCAGCCCCGGGACGAGGAAGGAGCGGTACTCCGGACCCGGCATCGCCAGCGCGCTGCCGAAGACATAGCCGAAGAACAGCAGCATGTTGACGGGCATCATCTGGGTGAGGACCGCGAGGCCCGGGCTGTTGCGGACCCGGCGCAGCTGCCGGCCCACCATCGCCGCACCGTCGTACGCGAGCGCGCTCATACGGGACTTCCCGTCAGTCGGAGGAAGACGTCGTCCAGGGTCGGCGGCCTGAGGCTCGCGTCGAGCAACGGCACGCCCGCCGCGTCGAGTTCGCGCACCAGGCGGGGGAGGGTGAGCGTCGGGTCGGTGGTGAGGGCGCCGACGGTGTGCCGGTCGTGGTCGAACTGCGGCTCGGTCTTGGTGAGGTGGTCGAGGACGGCGGCGGCCCTCGGCAGTGCGTCCGGATCGGCGACGACCGCCTCCGCGTACCAGCCGACGAGCGCCTTGAGCCCGGCCGGTGTGCCGGTCTGCGCCACCCGGCCCCCGTCCATCAGCACGATGTCGTCGGCGAGTCGGTCGGCCTCCTCCAGGTACTGCGTGGTCAGCAGCACGGTCGTACCGTCGGCCGCCAGCTCCCGCACCGCGTCCCAGATGCCGTTCCTGCTCACCGGGTCGAGGCCGGTGGTGGGCTCGTCGAGGAACAGCACTTCGGGTCGGCGGACCAGGCTCGCGGCCAGGTCGAGGCGTCGGCGCATACCGCCCGAGTAGCCGGCGGCCTTGCGGTCGGCGGCCTCGGCGAGGCCCAGGCGGTCGAGCAGCTCGGCCGCCCGTTCGTTCGGCCCCCGCACCCGGTGCAGCCGGGCGAACAGACGCAGGTTCTCGCGGCCGGTGAGGTCGCCGTCGACCGAGGCGTACTGGCCCGTGACGCCGATGCCGCGGCGCACGGCAGCCGCCTCCCGGACGACGTCGTGCCCCGCGACGCGGGCGGAGCCCGCGTCCGGCCGCAGGAGTGTGGTCAACAGCCGTACGGCCGTCGTCTTCCCCGCCCCGTTCGGCCCGAGCAGTCCGCAGACCGAACCCCGCCGGACGGCCAGGTCGAGGCCGCGCAGCGCATGCACAGCGCCGAAGCGCTTCTCCAGACCTTCACTAAGTACAGCGTACGTAGTAGTCATGGGTCGACCATAGCGCACTACGTACGGCGTACGTAACTAGCATGGTGGGCGAGGTGATGACCGATGTCAGTCCGAGGGGCCGAACCCGAGGTGATCTGGGCCCGCCCCGAACGGGCGGGGCGGGGGCCGAGGCCCGCGTTCACGCGCGCCGACATCGCGGCGGCCGCGGTGCGGATCGCCGACGCGGAGGGGCTGGACGCCGTGTCGATGCGGCATGTGGCGGCCGCGGTGGGGTGCGGGACGATGTCCCTGTACAACTACGTCCCCCGCAAGGAGGACTTGTACGAGCTGATGGTTGACGCGGTCAGCGCGGAGCACGAGGTGTGGGAGCCGACGGGGGACTGGCGGGCCGACATGGTGCGGGTCGCCGGGCAGACACGGGAGTTGATGTATCGGCATCCCTGGATGCCACGTCTCATGTCACCGGTCTATGGGTTCAGCCCCCATGCGCTGCGGTACCTGGAGCACTGTCTGGCCTGCCTGGATCCGCTGGACGCTCCGTACGGGACGAAGCTGGAGCTGATCGCCATGGTGAACGGCGTGGTGACCACCTATGTGCGGAACGAACTCGACACGGCCGAGCGGGCTCGGAGTCTGCCGTGGTCGGAGGAGCAGGAGAACGCGGTGCGGATCGCCTATCTGGGGGGACAGATCGCCTCGGGGGCGTATCCGCGGATGGCCGCGGCGTTCGCGGAGGACGCGGGGCCGATCGATCTGGAGGGGGTTTTCCGGCGGGCGCTGGAGAGGGTTCTGGACGGGTTCGCGTCGTCGTAGTCCGCGGGTTGGCGCGGTTGGGCGTGCCCACGCGCCGGCTGGTCGCGCCCACGCGGTGGTTGGGCGTGCCCGCGCGCCGGCTGGTCGCGCCCGCGCGGCGGTAGCCGCACGTCGAAGTCGGCCCGCCCCCCCCGCGAAGGCTGGTCACAGCAGCGTCAGTTGACCCGCCGGGCCTTCTTCCGTGTGTTCCAGGATCGACGCCGGTCTGCGGGAGGTCTCCGGCGGTGGGAGTACGCCCGCTGCCGTCAGGTCCGTCGCCGTGATCGGTGCCCCGATCTCCAACTCGGCCTGTCCGACGCGTACCTCGGCCAGCAAGGTCAGGACCGTGATCAGCTCCAGCAGATCCGACGTCCATGACTGGGGCCAGGCCTGCGGAACGATCGCCGCCAGAGTCCCCGGTTCCGCCGGGGTCGTCCGTGCCGCGAACCATGCCTCCAGGATCCTCACGTCACCCATCGCGAACTCCCACGCCTCCGGCGGTACCGGTGAGACGCGGCCCTCGTCGATGTGCAGGGTCTCCTCCTCCGGGTCGTAGCGGACGGTGAGCGGGCGGGAGGGGAGCGGGGCGCGGACGTAGGGGCGGCGGCCGCCCGGGAGCTTCGGGCGTTCGCCGTCGCGGCGCAGCAGCCATAGGGCCCGGTGGCCCAACCGCACGCCCCGGGACCAGAGGTCGGGATCCCCGGTGAGCGGGACCGTGTGGTCCGGGCGGATCGTCGCCAGGGCCCAGGCCAGGACGTCCGGCGGGGCGGGAGCGCTGCCCAGGCGGTCGGCGAGGTGCTCCAGCAGGCCCGGTGCCAGGTTCGGTTCCGCGCCGCCCGGGCGGCGGTACAGCGGGCGGACGCGGCCCGCGCGAAGCGTGGGCAGCAGGGAGGTCGCCAGCAACGGCATGCCCTCCGCCGACTCCACCGCGAAGATCTGGTGGTCGTCCGCCACCCGCCACAACTCCGGTCGGGCCGCGTCGATGAGGCGGTGGTCCGGGACGAGCCACTGTTCGTCGAACGGAGCTGACAGCACGCGGACCGGATCCGCGCACGGGCCCGAGGCCTGCGCCAGCCGCCCCGTGCCGGTCGGCTGCCCCGGCAGCTGGGGCACGGCCGAACGGACCGTACGGGCGCGCGTCGGTTCGAACAGGGCCTCGCGATCGGGGCCCTCGGCCTTGAGGAGGGCGTCCCAGCGGGCCTTCAGGGTCGACGGATCGGGGGCCGTCGGCCACCCCCGGCCGAGCCGTAGTGGTGCGACGGACCACGGCATGAGGTCCGCCAGCAGCGGAGCGTCGTCGTGCGTCACGCCCGGCATCGTACGACGAGTTCAGGTGGCGTCGAGGGTGACCGTGAAGGAGAAACGGTCGCCCCGGTAGTGGATGACCGCCAGGTCCAGGACCCGGCCGGCGGTGTCGTAGGTGACCCCCGTGTAGTGCAGGATCGGGCTGAGGAGGGGGACCTGGAGCAGCCGGGCCGTCTCCGGGTCGGCCAGCCGGGCCTCGACCGTGTCCGTGATACGGCTGATGTCCGCGCCGACCACGTCGCGGAGCACCTTGGTCATGGGCTGTCGGGCCAGGTCCTCCGGGTCGATGCGTTCGGCCAGTTCGGGGCGGACGTGGTTGCGGGCGTGGTTGGTCGGCTCACCCGTCTGTTCGTCGCTGCGCAGCCGGTGGTACGTCGCCACCTCGTCGAGATCCGGGAAGTAGTCGGCGAGTTCGCCCGTCACGGGCGCGGTGCCGTGGTCCAGCAGCTCGGCCGTCATACCGGACTGCTGGGCCACGATCGCGTCCACCGAGCCGAGGAGCCGTACCGGGGTGCCCCGCCGGGCGTCCGGTTCGATGAAGGTGCCCCGGCGGCGGTGCCGGCTGATCAGGCCCTCGTCCTCCAGTTCTTTCAGCGCCTGCCGCATGGTCAGCACGCTCACGCCGTAGTGCTCCGCCAGCTGTTCCTCGGTGGGCAGCCGGAGCGGGTCCCGGGGCGAGCGGCCGAGTATCGAGGCGCGCAGCGACTGTGACACCTGGTACCAGAGCGGCAGCTTGCGGTTCAGGACGATCGAGTCCGGGGCGAAGGAGGTCACGGGCCATCCGTACCGGTAGGGGATCTTCAGTGCAAGGGCCGGAAGTGACGTTCCATGCCCTGCCACACGTCGTCGTAGCGCTGTTGCAGGTGCTCGGCGGTCGCCGCCTGCGGGGTGAGCGTCACCGGCCAGCGGGTCTCGAACATGAAGGCCAGGCCGTCGTCGATCTTCTGCGGGCGCAGCTCGGCCGCGCTCGCCCGGTCGAACGTCTCCCGGTCCGGGCCGTGCGCCGACATCATGTTGTGCAGGGAGCCGCCGCCCGGCACGAAGCCCTCCGCCTTCGCGTCGTAGGCGCCCTCGACCAGGCCCATGTACTCGCTCATCACGTTCCGGTGGAAGTACGGCGGCCGGAAGGTGTTCTCGCCGACCAGCCAGCGCGGGGCGAAGACCACGAAGTCGACGCCCGCCAGGCCGGGAGTGTCCGACGGGGACGTCAGCACCGTGAAGATCGACGGGTCGGGGTGGTCGTACGAGATGCTGCCGATCACATTGAAACGGTGGAGATCGTAGAGGTAGGGCACATGTGTGCCGTGCCAGGCGACCACGTCCAGGGGGGAGTGGTCATATGTGGCGGTCCACAGGTGGCCGCAGAACTTGTTGACCACCTCCACCGGACCCTCCACGTCCTCGTAGGCGGCGACGGGGGCCTGGAAGTCACGGGCGTTGGCGAGGCCGTTGGCACCGATCGGGCCCAGGTCGGGGAGACGGAAGGGCGAGCCGTAGTTCTCGCACACATAGCCCCGGGCCGTGGCCTCCAGCAGTTCCACACGGAAGCGGACCCCACGGGGGATCAGCGCCACATGTCCCGGCTCCATATGCAGCAGGCCGAACTCCGTGCGCAGCAGCAGCCCGCCGCGCTCCGGGACGATCAGCAGTTCGCCGTCCGCGTTCGAGAAGACCCGCTCCATCGAGGAGTTGGCGTGGTAGAGGTGCACGGCCATGCCGGTGCGCTGGGTCGCGTCGCCGTTGCCGCCGAGGGTCCACAGGCCCGCGAGGAAGTCCGTACCGGGCGCCGGCTCCGGCAGCGGGTTCCAGCGCAGCCGGTTCGGGTCCGGGGTGACGTCCGTGAAGGGGCCGGTGCGCAGCGCCCCGTCGCCGGCGGCCCGGGTGAACGCCGGGTGGGCGGCCGAGGGGCGGATCCGGTACAGCCAGGAGCGGCGGTTGCTGGCCCGCGGCTCGGTGAAGGCCGTACCGCTGAGCTGCTCCGCGTACAGGCCGAGGGGAGCGCGCTGCGGGGAGTTGCGGCCCTCGGGCAGGGCGCCCGGCACCGCCTCCGAGGAGTGCTCGTTGCCGAACCCCGAGAGATACGTCAGTCCCTCCGCGGTCTTCCGCGCTCCCTCACGCTCGAACACGCTCGCGCGGGAGGTGCCCCCATCGCTCATGATCGCTCCCTGGGCCGGTGCGTACCTGATTCCTATGTATCACCGTAGGATTGAGTCGGGGCAGGTGCAAGAGGGCCGGGATCATCCCTGCGAGGGACGGCGAGAACCCGACTTCAGGGGGATCCGGTCTCCGGCGCGCTGTTCTACGCTCCCGGGCATGTCGTGGACGCGTGGACTACCGGGCGCGCTCGCGGTCTGCGTGCTGCTGCTGGTCGCGGCGGCGGGTTGCGGGACCGGGGAGGCGCACGAGCAACGGGAGACGGGGTCGCCCTCACCGGTGGGCAAGATCCTGGACGACACGGACGAGGGCGGACGCCACTACCGGGAGATCGACAAGAAGCAGGCGCCCGAGGTGGGCACGGTGGTCACGCCCGACACCGCGGGCGGCTGGGACGTACGGCTCGACGTGCACCGCTTCCACTTCTCCCGGGCCGGCACCGCGGCCCGCGCGGTCGCCGGGCGCGGCCTCGCCTACCTCTTCGTGGACGGCGGCCTGGTCACCCGGCTGCGCACCCCCGCGTACCACCTCCCCGCCGAGCTCGTCCCGCACGGCACCCACCACATCACCGCCCGGCTCTACGCGGACGACGGCACGGTGTGGGCCGTACACGGCAAACCGGTCGAGAGCACGGCGGACGTCACGGCGTCGGGTGCGGAGACGGCGAAGGCGACACCGACGGCACGCGCACGGGTGCCGTGAGCGGCGACGGCGGCACACCCGGATGAGTGCATGGGCCATCCGTCTCCGTACTGGGGGGCGAGGTTCACCTGATCCCTGCGGAAAGGCATCATGAAGCCCGTGCCCCCAGCGCCCTCGCTACGCAAAGCTCCCGTCCAGCGCCGCAGTGCGGAACGGCTGACCAGGATTCTCGACGCCTGCGCCGACCTCCTCGACGAGGTGGGCTACGAGGAGCTGAGCACCCGGGCCGTCGCGGTGCGCGCCGAGGTGCCCATCGGCTCGGTCTACCGCTTCTTCGGCAACAAGCGGCAGATGGTCGACGCCCTCGCCCAGCGCAACCTGGAGCGCTACACCGAGCGGGTCGCCGAGCGGCTGAAGGACGCGCCGAAGGGCGACTGGCGGGCGGCGATGGACGCGGTGCTGGACGAGTACCTGGCCATGAAGCGCACCGCCCCCGGCTTCTCGCTCGTCGACTTCGGCAACCAGATCCCGGTCGGCGCCCGCCACGCCGAACCCAACCGCAGGGTCGCCGACCGCCTCACCGACCTGCTCTCCGACTACATCGGCCGCGCCCCGGACGAGGACCTGCGCCGCACGTTCCTGGTGGCCGTGGAGACCGCCGACACCCTGGTCCACCTGTCCTTCCGGATGGACCCGGAGGGCGACGAGACGATCATCACGGAGACCCGGGAACTGCTGCGGGCCTATCTGGCGCGGGTGCTGGACTGAGGTCACACCCTCGTGACCTGGAGTTTTGCGCTTATTGCTCGCGTGTCAACGTCTTGTTAACGACGTTTGACGCGACCTAACGTCATCGCACCGCCGGCCCTGGTGGGAGTTCAAGGGCGAACGTTAGGTGTTCCACTCATGCTGACCATCCTCGGCTTCACCATGATCGCGACCTTTTTGGTCCTGATCATGTTGAAGAAGATGTCGCCGATCGCGGCGCTCGTGCTGATCCCCGCGCTGTTCTGCGTGTTCGTCGGCAAGGGGGCCAAGCTCGGCGACTACGTCATCGACGGCGTCACCAGCCTCGCGCCCACGGCGGCGATGCTCATGTTCGCGATCGTCTACTTCGGCGTGATGATCGACGTCGGCCTCTTCGACCCGATCGTCAAGGGGATTCTGAGGTTCTGCAAGGCCGACCCGCTGCGGATCGTCGTCGGTACGGCCCTGCTCGCCGCCATCGTCTCCCTCGACGGCGACGGCTCCACCACCTTCATGATCACCGTCTCGGCCATGTACCCGCTGTACAAGCGCCTGAAGATGAGCCTGGTCGTGATGACCGGGGTGGCCGCGATGGCCAACGGCGTGATGAACACGCTGCCCTGGGGCGGACCGACGGCCCGTGCGGCGACCGCGCTGAAACTGGACGCCAGCGACATCTTCGTGCCGATGATCCCGGCGCTCGCCGTCGGGCTGGTCTTCGTGATCGCCCTCGCCTACGTCCTCGGCCGCCGCGAGCGCAAGCGGCTCGGTGTGCTGACGCTGGACGAGGCGCTGGTCGAGGAGAAGGAGAGGGAAACGGAGACCGTACTGGTCGGCGCGGGCGCCGGCTCGGGCGAGTCCGCGGTGCGCGGCGGCGGCACGGGAACCGGCTCCGGCACCGAGGCGGACCGGCCGGCCGAGGACGACGGCTTCCAGGGCCTCGACCCGCACCGCGAGACCCTGCGCCCCAGGCTGTACTGGTTCAACGCGCTGCTCACGGTCGCCCTGCTCACCTCCATGATCATGGAGTGGCTGCCGATCCCGGTGCTGTTCCTGCTCGGCGCCGCACTCGCGCTGACCGTCAACTTCCCGCACATGCCCGCCCAGAAGGCCCGTCTCGCCGCCCACGCCGAGAACGTCCTCAACGTCTCCGGCATGGTCTTCGCCGCCGCCGTCTTCACCGGCGTCCTCCAGGGCACCGGCATGGTCGACCACATGGCCACCTGGCTCGTCGACAACATCCCCGACGGCATGGGACCGCACCTGGCCCTCGTCACCGGCGTACTCAGCATCCCGCTCACGTACTTCATGTCGAACGACGGCTTCTACTTCGGCATCCTCCCGGTGCTCGCCGAGGCCGGGCAGGCGCACGGAGTCTCCTCGGTGGAGATCGCCCGCGCCTCGATCATCGGCCAGCCGTTGCACATGTCGAGCCCCCTGGTGCCCGCCGTCTACGTCCTGGTCGGGATGGCCAAGGTCGAGTTCGGCGACCACACCCGCTTCGTCGTCAAGTGGGCCGCGCTCACCTCACTCGTGGTGCTCGGGGCAGGAATTCTGTTCGGCATCATCTGACCCACCCCACGGAGGACTTCACCATGGCGCCCGGCAGGAACCGCGGCTGGCTGCTCCGCCTCGTCATCGCCTTCGGCTTCGCGCAGGGCGCGGTGTCGATGGCCCGGCCCGCCGTCTCCTACCGGGCGCTCGCGCTCGGCGCCGACGAACGGGCCGTCGGTGTCATCGCCGGTGTCTACGCCCTGCTCCCGCTATTCGCCGCCGTACCGCTCGGCCGCCGCACCGACCACGGCCGTTGCGCACCCCTGCTGCCGGTCGGCGTGGTGCTGATAGCCGGCGGATGCGCGCTCAGCGGCCTCGCGAACTCCCTCTGGGCGATGGCCCTGTGGAGCGGGGTGATGGGCCTAGGCCATCTCTGCTTCGTGATCGGCGCGCAGTCGCTGGTGGCCCGCCAGTCGGCCCCGCACGAACAGGACCGCAACTTCGGCCACTTCACCATCGGCGCGTCGCTGGGCCAGCTGATCGGCCCGGTCGCCGCGGGTGCGCTGATCGGCGGCCCCGACATGGCGGGCAGCAGCGCACTCGCCCTCGTCGTGGCGGGTGCGGGGGCCGCGGTCGCGTTCAGTTCGCTGTGGCGCATCGAGGACCGTACGGCGGTGACGTCCCGTCCCGAGCCGGGCGGGCGCGTCCCGGTGGGCGGCATCCTGCGCGCCCGGGGCGTCCCGGCGGGCATGCTGATCAGCCTGTCGGTCCTGTCCGCGACCGACATCCTCACCGCGTACCTCCCGGTGGTCGGCGAGCACCGGGGCATCGCACCGGCGGTGATCGGCGTCCTGCTCAGTGTCCGGGCGGGGGCGACGATCGCGTGCCGTCTGGTCCTGACGCCGTTGCTGCGCCTGCTCGGCCGGCCGCGCCTGCTGACCGTGACGTGCTTCCTGGCGGCCGTGCTGTGCGCGGGGATCGCGCTGCCG
This sequence comes from Streptomyces sp. NPDC007157, assembly GCF_040634235.1. Lineage (NCBI taxonomy): Bacteria > Bacillati > Actinomycetota > Actinomycetes > Kitasatosporales > Streptomycetaceae > Streptomyces > Streptomyces sp. NPDC007157. The sequence continues at coordinate 93,702 of NZ_JBEYFE010000019.1, read as the reverse complement.
GTGCCGGTGTGGGTCCTGGCCCTGATGCTCGCCGCGCTCGGCTTCTGCCTGGGCGTCGGGCAGCCGCTGTCGATGACGACGGTCGTCCAGGCCGCGCCCGAGGGTGCCCGGTCCACGGCGCTCGCCCTGCGGCTGACCGGCAACCGCCTGGGCCAGGTGGCCGCGCCGGCCGGGGCGGGGCTGGTGGCGGGGGTGGCCGGAGTGGCCGCGCCGTTCGTGATGCTGGGCGCGTTGTTGCTGGTCTCGGCGGGGGTGGCGGTGCGCTCGCCGGGGGCGGCGGGGCCATCCGGGGGCGGCGGTCCGGTGCGGCGTCCGCGGCGCAGGGGCCCGGCGTTGCGCCGCACGAGCGATATCTGACGGCGCGTCGAATGTCGATGCCACGGGCCGTGGAGTGCATGGGTGACAGTCCAGACGAAAGGCCGATTTGTATGAAAATCGTCTAACTCGGAGGAGCTTGCATGCCCACGCTCACACTGCCACGCGCCGCCGGTCCCCGTGCGGGCGCCACCGTCGTCCTCACCGCCCTCGCCGCGGCGGGCGCGTCGTGGGTGGCGGCGCCGATCGCGGCGGCCGTAGGGGAGAACGGCGACATCAGGATCCACCGGGTGGGCGTGCCCTACGGGGTCTCCAAGGAAGACCCGGTGGTCTGCAGGTTCTATCTCGACGCCGTCAACTTCGACGTCCTCCCCGGCATCGCCTACACCATCACGCCGCAGCCCCCGCTGCCCACCGCCGCCACCGTCGCCGGCACCATCCAGCTCGCCGGAGGCGCCGGCCACACCGACCCGCTGGGGCTGGCGGACGGGCAGTACAAGCTCTCATGGACGGTGGCCGGCGCGCTGAAGGAGAAGGTCTTCCGGCTCAACTGCCATGACGGCAAGCAGGACGGGGCGCAGGGCCAGGACGGTCAGAACGGCCCCAACGGCCCCGGTGGCCAGAACGGCCAGAATGGCCAGAACGGCGAGCACGGCCAGGGCGGTCAGGGCGGTCAGGGTGGTCAGGGTGGTCCCAACGGCCCCAACGGGCAGATCGAGGACTCCCAGCGTGGCGACACGGCCTGGACGCAGGGTGACGACCACGGCGGCCCGCAGGGCGGTGTGCACGCGGGTGGCGGCGGCCTCGCCGACACGGCGGCCGCGTTCTCGCCCGTGGCCGCGGCCACGGCCGTGGGCCTGGTCGCGGCCAGTGGCGTGGTGTACGTCCGGCTGATCCGCCGTCGGCCCCATGGCGCCGCGTAGGCGCAGACGCAGGCCCTGGTACCGGACCCGCGCCTACCGCCTCGCCAGAACGGCCCTGCTGGCGATCATCCTGGTGACCGTGGTCCGGTGCTGGGGGTCCGACGGGCCGGACGGGTCGGACGCCCTGGCGGCGGCCGGCCCGGGCGCGGGCCGGGACGGGTCCGACGGGCCCCCGCCCCGCCCGCTGCCCCGGTCCCGGCCGACGTCGATGCGCATCCCGTTCCTGGGCGTCGACGCGCCGGTCATCGGGGTCCGGCTCGACCGGGAACGGCAGTTGGAGACACCGCCGGTCGACGACCCGAAGCTGATCGGCTGGTTCCAGGGCGGCGCCACGCCGGGTGAGTCCGGCCTCGCGGTCGCCGTCGGCCACCGCGACACCAGGACGGGGCCCGCCGTCTTCGCGGCGCTCGCCCAGGTGAAGCCCGGTAAACGGATCGAGGCCAGGCGCGCGGACGGCCGTACCGCCGTCTACACCGTGGACCGGGTGAAGGTCTATGACAAGGCCGGTTTCCCGAGCGAAGAGGTGTACGGCAAAACCCGGCGTCCCGAACTCCGCGTCATCACCTGCGGTGGCCTCTTCAGCCGGAGGACGGGCTACACCAGCAACGTGGTGGTCTTCGCCCACCTGACCGCGACGCGGTGACCGGGGGTGCGGGCGGTCGCCCGCACCGCCCGGCCGCTGCGGCCCGTCGGTCGCATGCGGGCCGCCGCGCCGTCGTGGCCGGTCGCGCAGTTCGCCGCGCCCCCGAGGGGGCGCTGCCGTTCGACCTGGACGGGTGAATCCCGGCGGGAATCCGGGACTTGGCAGGAACAAACCCCTAAGAAGGGGGCATGCGTACTCATTCGCTCCGTAACCGGTCGGCCCTTGCGCTGGCCGGAGTTCTGCTGGCCGGCACCCCTGCCGCGTACACCGCGTTGGCCGACGACCGGCCCACGGCCGTGCCGGTGCGCGGAAAGGCCTATGTCGAGACCCGGCTCTTGTTCGGCACCGCCCGGCCGGACGGTGGCCCGGCCGTCACCGACCGGCAGTTCACGGCCTTCGTCGACAAGGAGGTCACCCCGGACTTCCCCGACGGGCTGACCGTGCAGAGCGGGCGCGGGCAGTGGCGGGACGCGCACGGCGCGATCGAGAAGGAGCGGTCGTACGAGCTGACCCTGCTGTATCCGGAGTCGGCGGCGAAGCGCGGCGACCGGAAGATCGAGGAGATCCGGCGGGCCTACGAGAAGGCCTTCGCCCAGGAGAGCGTGGGGCGGGTGGACGAACGCGCCCAGGTCGACTTCTGATGATCCTGCCCCGCACGTGTCTCCGCCGCCGATCCCTGGCGCCAAAAAACTATCGCCGCTAGTTTGTGAGCCGGAGACCCAGCCCCGCCGGGAGGAAGCAGCATGAAGGCACACGACGGCCTGTACATCGACGGCGCCTGGCGCGCCGCCGAGAGCCAGGACGTGATCGAGGTCGTGAACCCGGTCGACGAGCAGGTCATCGGCCGGGTCCCGGCGGGCGGTGCGCTGGACGTCGACACCGCCGTACGCGCCGCCCGTGCCGCCCTCCACGCCTGGGCCGCCACCCCGCCCGCCGAGCGGGCCGCCCGGCTCCGCGCGCTCCGTGACGCCCTGGCGGCCCGCCAGGACGAGATCGCCGAGACGGTCACCGCCGAGCTGGGCTCGCCGCCGCAGTTCTCGCAGGCCGTGCACGCGGGCCTGCCGATCGCGGTCGCCGGCTCGTACGCCGAACTGGCCGCGACCCATCTCTTCGAGGAGAAGGTCGGCAACTCGACCGTCCACCAGGAGCCGGTCGGTGTGGTCGGCGCGATCACGCCCTGGAACTACCCCCTGCACCAGATCGTCGCCAAGGTCGCCCCGGCGCTCGCCGCCGGCTGCACGGTCGTACTCAAACCCGCCGAGGACACCCCGCTCACCGCCCAGCTGTTCGCGGAGACGGTGGCCGAGGCGGGCTTCCCGGCCGGTGTGTTCAACCTGGTCACCGGCCTCGGCCCGGTCGCCGGGCAGGCCCTCGTCGAGCACCCGGGGGTCGACCTGGTCTCCTTCACCGGCTCCACGGCCGTCGGCAAGCGGATCGGCGCGGTGGCCGGCGCGGCCGTGAAGAAGGTGGCCCTCGAACTCGGCGGCAAGTCCGCGAACGTCATCCTGCCGAGTGCCGATCTCGCCAAGGCCGTCAACGTCGGGGTGGCCAACGTGATGGCCAACTCAGGCCAGACGTGCAGCGCCTGGACGCGGATGCTGGTGCACACCGACCAGTACGCGCAGGCGGTGGAGCTGGCGGCCGCCGCTGCCGCCAAGTACGGGGACCGGATCGGGCCGGTCGTCAGCGCCAGGCAGCAGGCACGGGTGCGCGGTTACATCGAGAAGGGCATCGCGGAGGGCGCCCGGCTGGTCGCCGGCGGGCCCGAATCCCCGCGCGAGCAGGGCTACTTCGTCAGCCCGACCGTGTTCGCCGACGTCACCCCGGAGATGACCGTCGCCCAGGAGGAGATCTTCGGCCCGGTGCTGTCGATCCTGCGGTACGTGGACGAGGAGGACGCGCTCCGGATCGCCAACGGCACGGTCTACGGACTCGCGGGCGCCGTCTGGGCCGGGGACGAGGCGGAGGCGGTGGCCTTCGCCCGGCGCATGGAGACCGGTCAGGTCGACATCAACGGCGGCCGCTTCAACCCCCTCGCACCGTTCGGCGGTTACAAGCAGTCGGGCGTCGGCCGGGAACTCGGCGCGCACGGCCTCGCCGAGTACCTCCAGACCAAGTCCCTCCAGTTCTAAGGAGGTTGCTCCGATGGCCGCCAAGGTCCGAGCCGCCGTACTGCCCGCCGTGGGCGCCCCGCTCACGGTCACCGAGATCGACCTCCCGGACCCCGGCCCCGGCCAGGTCCGGATCCGCCTCGCCGCGGCCGGGGTCTGTCACTCCGACCTCTCCCTGTCGGACGGCACCATGCGGGTGCCGGTCCCGGCGGTCCTCGGCCACGAGGGCGCGGGCACCGTGGTCGCCGTGGGGGAGGGCGTCACCCGGCTGTCACCCGGTGACCCGGTCGTCCTCAACTGGGCGCCCTCCTGCGGAAGGTGTCATGCCTGCTCCCTCGGCGAGGTCTGGCTGTGCGCCGACGCGCTGGCCGGCGCAGCCGACGTCTACGCCCGTACGGCGGACGGCACCGACCTGCACCCCGGCCTGAACGTGGCCGCGTTCGCCGAGGAGACGGTGGTCGCCGAGTCCTGCGTCCTGCCGCTCCCGGCCGGCATCCCGCTCACCGACGCGGCCCTCCTCGGCTGCGCGGTGCTCACGGGCTACGGCGCCGTCCACAACTCCGCGCGGGTCCGGGAGGGCGAGAGCGTCGCGGTGTTCGGCGTCGGCGGGGTGGGCCTGGCCGCGGTGCAGGCGGCCCGGATCGCGGGTGCGTCCCGGATCGTCGCGGTGGACGTCTCCGCGGCGAAGGAGGAGCTGGCCCGGGCCGCCGGCGCCACCGACTACCTGGTCGCCTCCGACACCACACCCCGGGCGATCCGTGCCCTCACCGGCAGACAGGGCGTCGACGTCTCCGTGGAGTGCGCCGGCCGCGCGGTCAGCATCCGCGCGGCCTGGGAGTCCACCCGCCGGGGCGGTCGTACGACGGTGGTCGGCATCGGCGGCAAGAGCGAGCAGGTCACCTTCAACGCCCTGGAGCTCTTCCACTGGGGCCGCACCCTCTCCGGCTGCGTCTACGGCAACTCGGACCCGGCCCACGACCTGCCGGTGCTCGCCGAGCACGTCCGGGCCGGCCGTCTGGACCTGGGCGCGCTGGTGACGGAACGGATCGCGCTGGAGGGCATCCCGGCGGCGTTCGAGAACATGCTGGCGGGCAAGGGTGGCCGGGCGCTGGTCGTCTTCTGACGCCGGTGCGAGCGTCACGGCACCTGTTCGGAGTGCGGTTCCCCGGCCGCCGGCACGGTACGGGGAGCCCGCGTCCGCGCCCGCGACCGGGACACCGCCACGCCGGCCAGGCACAGCACCCCGCCCACCAGGGTGACCGGCCCGGGCACCTCGCCGAGGGCCAGCCAGGACATCAGCACGACCAGTGCCGGCACCGCGTACGTCGTCGCGCCCATGCGGCTCGCGGTGGTCCGGGCGAGGGCGTACGCCCAGGTCGTGAAGGCGAGCGCGGTCGGGAAGACCCCGAGATACACCATGTCGAGGGTCGCGGACAGCGGCGCGTCGGCGACCTGGTGCACCAGCTGCCCGGCGAACGGCAGACAGGCCACGGTGCCGACGAGACACCCGTACGTCGTCACCTGGAGCGCGCTCGCCCGGGCCAGGGCGGGCTTCTGGGAGACCACACCGGCCGCGTAGGCGACGGCCGCGAGCAGGCACAGCACCACACCGAGCACCGAGGAACCGCCTCCACCGGCCATCGACAGCCCCACGGTCACCGCACCCGCGAACGACACCGCCATCCCCGCGAGCAGCCGGGGCGGCATCGGATCACCGAGCAGCCGGGCCCCGAGCAGGGCGATCAGCAAGGGGCCGACGTTCACCACGAGGGCGGCCGTCCCCGCGTCCACCTGCTGCTCGCCCCAGTTCAGGGCGACCATGTAGAAGCCGAACCACAGCACGCCGGATATCCCGATGCCCCGCCAGGCGGACCGGGGCGGCAGCCCTTCGCGCCGTACGAGACAGAGCAGCCCGAGCGCGAGGGACCCGGAGAACAGCCGGCCGAGGGCGAGGGCACCGGGGGAGTAGGAGTCCCCCGCACTCCGGATGGCCACGAAGGCGGAGGCCCACAGCACGACGGTGACGACGGCGGCGAGGGCGGGGAGGGCGGGAAGGGGGCGAGGTGCGGGATGCGTCATGGGACCGAGGGTAGAGAGGAGGGGCGGGGCGGGGCTGGCGGATTTCGGACGGCTGGGTGGGCGGCTGGTCGCGCGGTTCCCCGCGCCCCTGACGGGGGCACGTCGTGGCCGCGGGCGGTCGCCGGACGTCCCGCAGCCTCTATGCCCGCTCTTTTGCGGCCGCGAACTGTTGGGCCAGCCCGTCCAGCAACGCCCGCAACCCCGTCTCGAACGCCCGCTCGTCGATCTTCTCCTGCTGGTCCGCCAGCAGATGCGCCTGGCCGAGATGCGGATAGTCGGCCGGGTCGTAGGCGCTCGCGTCGTCCACGAAGCCCCCGGCGAACGACCCCAGCGCCGACCCCATGACGAAGTACCGCATCAGTGCCCCGATCGACGTCGCCTGCGCCGGCGGCCACCCCGCGTCGACCATCGCGCCGTAGACCGCGTCCGCGAGCCGTAGTCCGGCGGGGCGGCGGCCGGGGCCGCGGGCCAGGACCGGGACGATGTTCGGGTGGTCGCGGAGCGCGGTCCGGTACGACAGGGCCCAGTCGTGCAGCGCGGTCCGCCAGTCCCGCCCGTCGCCGCCCTCGAACATCGACAGGTCGACCTGCGCGCTCACCGAGTCCGCGACCGCTTCCAGGATCTCGTCCTTGGTGCGGAAGTGGTTGTAGAGCGAGGGACCGCTCACCCCCAGCTCGGCCGCGAGCCGGCGGGTGGATACGGCCGCCAGACCCTCCGCGTCCACGAGTTCCCGTGCCACCCGGACGATTCGGTCGGTGCTGAGGAGGGGCTTGCGCGGTCGGGCCATGGCGCACATAGTAGGGCTGCACCAAGAAACTAGCAGTGCTAATTTAAATGTGGGGTGATCGCATGGTGAACCTGGGACTCAGCGAGGAGCAGGCCGCCGTACGGCAGCTCGCCCGGGACTTCGTCGAGCGCGAGATCGCCCCGCACGTGATCGCCTGGGACCGTGCCGAGGAGGTGGACCGGGGGATCGTGAAGAAGCTCGGCGAGGTCGGCTTCCTCGGTCTGACCGTGGACGAGGAGTACGGCGGATCGGGCGGCGACCACCTGTCGTACTGCCTGGTCACCGAGGAACTCGGCCGCGGCGACTCCTCCGTGCGCGGAATCGTGTCGGTCTCCCTGGGCCTCGTCGCCAAGACCGTCGCCGCCTGGGGGAGCGAGGAGCAGAAGCGGCGCTGGCTGCCGGGGCTGACCTCCGGCTCGTACGTCGGCTGCTTCGGCCTCACCGAACCCGGCACCGGCTCCGACGCGGGCAACCTCACCACCCGCGCCGTTCGCGACGGCGACGACTACGTGGTCAACGGCTCCAAGATGTTCATCACCAACGGCACCTGGGCCGACGTGGTGCTCCTCTTCGCGCGCTCCACCGACGCGCCCGGCCACCAGGGCGTCTCCGCCTTCCTGGTGCCGGCCGACACCCCCGGCCTGACCCGCCGTGCCGTCCACGGCAAGCTCGGCCTGCGTGGCCAGGCCACCGCGGAGCTCGTCCTGGAGGACGTCCGCGTCCCCGCCGCCGCGATGCTCGGACCCGAGGGCAAGGGCTTCTCGGTCGCCATGTCGGCGCTGGCCAAGGGGCGGATGTCGGTCGCCGCCGGCTGCGTCGGCATAGCCCAGGCCGCACTGGACGCGGCCGTGCGGTACGCGGGGGAGCGCGAACAGTTCGGCACGCCGATCGCCGGCCACCAGCTGGTCCAGGAGCTCATCAGCGACATCGCCGTCGACGTGGACGCGGCCCGGCTGCTGACCTGGCGGGTCGCCGATCTGGTCGACCGCGGCCTGCCGTTCGCCACCGAGTCCTCCAAGGCCAAGCTCTTCGCCTCCGAGGCCGCCGTGCGCGCCGCCAACAACGCCCTCCAGGTCTTCGGCGGCTACGGCTACATCGACGAGTACCCGGTCGGCAAACTCCTGCGTGACGCCCGGGTGATGACCCTCTACGAGGGCACCAGCCAGATCCAGAAACTGCTCATCGGGCGGGCGCTGACGGGTGTTTCGGCGTTCTGAGTAGGTCCCTGAGTATCCCGACGGATGTGGCGCGGGCCACGTCCGCCGATGATCGAACCATGAATGACACACCGGTCAGACAGCAGAACACGGCCGCCTACTACGGCCAGGCCGTCGCCTCCTTCGCCGTCGCCATCACGGCCACCGCCATCGGGATCTTCCAGCTGCACGCCGATGCCTGGGTGCGCGCCTTCCTGGGCATCGCCGTCCTCTACCTCGTGACCTCTGCCTTCACGCTCGCGAAGGTCATCCGCGACCGCCAGGAGGCCGGGCAGATCGTCAGCCGCGTCGACCAGGCGCGGCTGGAGAAGCTGCTCGCCGAACACGACCCCTTCGAGAAGCTCTGAGCGGCGGGACAAGCTCTGAGCGGGCACACTAAGCGCTCGCTCAGCTTCGGCGGTATGGTGGAGCTCCGGTATCGAGAGGGGCGAGCGAGCGATGAGTACGGCGGAGGAGACGACCGGCGGCGAGGTAGAGCCGTGGGAAGAGGTCACCCCTGACGCGGCCCGGCGTCTGCTGGTCGCCGCCGTGGAGGCCTTCGCCGAGCGCGGCTACCACGCCACCACCACCCGTGACATCGCCGGCCGCGCCGGTATGAGCCCCGCCGCGCTCTACATCCACTACAAGACCAAGGAAGAGCTGCTCCACCGGATCAGTCGCATCGGTCACGACAAGGCCCTGGACATCCTCCGGACGGCAGCCCGGCGCGAGGGCACCGCCACCGAGCGGCTCGCGGACGGCGTCAGCTCCTTCGTCCGCTGGCACGCCGGGCGGCGCACCACCGCCCGGGTCGTGCAGTACGAACTGGACGCCCTCGGCCCCGGCGCCCGCGCCGAGATCCTCGGACTGCGCCGCCAGGTCGACGCCGAGGTGCGCGGGATCATCCAGGAGGGCGTCGAGTCCGGGGAGTTCGACGTCATCGACATCCACGGCACCACCCTCGCGGTGCTCTCCCTCTGCATCGACGTCGCCCGCTGGTTCAACGTGGACGGCCCCCGCACACCCGAGCAGGTCGGCGCGCTCTACGCCGACCTCGTGCTGCGGATGGTGGGGGCCAAGTAGCCCAGCGGGCCGAGCAACCCGGCAGGCCGAGCAACCCGGCAGGCCGAGCAACCCGGCGGCCCGAGCAACCCGGCGGGCCGGGTGGTCCTACAGGTAGTACCGGGACACCGACTCCGCCACGCAGACCGGCTTGTCGCCGCCCTCGCGCTCCACGGTGAAGGCGACGCTCACCTGGACACCGCCCGTGACGTCCGACACGTCGGTGATCGTGGCGGTGGCACGCAGCCGGGAGCCGACCGGGACAGGGGCGGGGAAACGGACCTTGTTGGTGCCGTAGTTCACGCCCATCTTCACGCCCTCGACCTTGATCAGCTGGGGGCCGAAGAGCGGGAGCAGCGACAGCGTCAGATAGCCGTGCGCGATGGTCGTCCCGAACGGGCCCGCGGCCGCCTTCTCCGGGTCGACGTGGATCCACTGGTGGTCGCCGGTCGCCTCCGCGAACAGGTCGATCCGCTTCTGGTCGACCTCCAGCCAGTCGGTGTGGCCCAGCTGCTCGCCCACGGCCGCCTTCAGCTCGTCGGGGGAGGTGAAGATCCTCGGTTCTGCCATGTTCCCGGCCCTCTCGCGGTCGTGCGTGCATTCCTAAGCAACTGCTTAGCATGGTCGGGTGCGGGCTCCCTGTCAACGGAGCGCGGCTCACCCCGGTCGGTAGGCTCTGCGAGGTGCCGCAGATTCCCGAGAAGATCCAAGAGCTGAGCGTCGGCCAGTTGTCCGCGCGCAGCGGCGCCGCCGTCTCCGCACTCCACTTCTACGAGGCCAAGGGTCTCATCAGCAGTCGGCGGACCGCCGGCAACCAGCGCCGCTACACCCGCGACACGCTGCGCCGGGTGGCCTTCGTCCGGGCGGCACAACGCGTCGGCATCCCTCTGGCCACCATCCGTGAGGCCCTCTGCGAACTCCCCGAGGAACGCACTCCGACCCGGGAGGACTGGGCCCGTCTCTCGCGGGCGTGGCGCGCCGAACTGGAGGAACGCATCAAGCAGCTCAACCGGCTGCGCGATCACCTCACCGACTGCATCGGCTGCGGCTGTCTCTCGCTGGACACCTGCGTATTGTCCAACCCGGACGACGCCTTCGGTCAACGCCGGGCGGGCTCACGCCTGTTGCCGGAACGCCCCTGAACGCGGCCGGCGCCGGCCTGCGCGAGGGTGACGGTCGTCATGGACAGTGGCCGGAATCACCGGCAGTTGGGGGGGTGCGGCATCCCCGGCGCACCCCCAGGTGGTCAGGCCGACATGAGCAGCCGCCCGCGCCTGGCGTAGGCCAGGGCCTCGGGGGTGAGCACCGGACGCGGCACCAGAATCCCGCAGTCCGCGCAGACCGGACCGGCGGAGGGCTCGTGGTCCAGGTCGTACTTCCAGATGAGGCGCTCCCCCGCGCACACCGGGCAGACCGCGCCCGGTTCGCGCTCCAGGGCGGCGATCAGCCGTCGCAGCACCTCGGCCAGTGGTTCGTCGGGGTGGACCCGTGGGTCGTCGCACCAGGCCACTCCGAATCCGCCCCAGGTCAGCCGGTGCCAGTCGTCCACGCTGCCCGGGCGGCGCAGCCCGTCGTGCTTCTCCTTCTTGCGGCGCTCGGCGAACTCGACCTCGTAGGCCTGCCAGACCGCCCGCGCCTCTTCCAACTCCTCCAGTGCGCCCACGAGACGCGCTGGATCGGGGGACCGGTCCTCAGGACCGAACCCGGCCCGCGAGCAGAGATGGTCCCAGGTCGCGCGGTGCCCGTAAGGGGCGAACCGCTCCAGGCACTTGCGCAGCGAATAGCGCCGTAGCGCCAGATCACACCGTGGGTCTCGCACCTGTCTCGCCAGACTCCGGAAACCGGCCATCGCCCTGCACCTCCGTCACACCTGCACCTGTACTTCGGTCACTTCGGCGGCGTCGCACGGACTTCGCGCGGCGTTGCCGTATAGACGTATCGACACTCGAATCGGCTCCATCCGATTTCCGATGCCGTCCATAAGGCCGCCCGCCTTGACCGACGGCCGGTGACGCCACCGACGCGGGCGACCACTCCAAAACTTGACGCATGTTCATCTTCAATCCCGGGGATACCGGCGGTAACGTCCGGCACCACCCCCGTCGTGAGGAGTCGCCATGCCCCGGCGCACCAGACATCACGCGTTGTTCGACAAACTGAGAACTCCCCGCAAGCTTCCCGGGTTCCTGAAAGCGGCATCTGTATGCGTCCTCGTCGCCGGCCTGCTCTCCCCGCTGGCCCAGGCGACTCCGGCCGCGGCGGCCACCGCCTCCAACGACTACTGCGGCGGCCAGTGTTCGGACATCCTGCCGCCCGGTGAGAACGGCAACGCCACCCTCGCCCAGGTCCTCCTCAACCAGGCCTTCGGCATCCAGCCCGACCATGCCGAGGACCAGCTCGGCCCCTACAACAACCTGGCCACGGGTTACCCCACCCTCACCGACGCGAAGATCAACACGTTCTTCAACGACTCGTCGTTCGGGGTCGCTTCCGATCAAGTCGCCTCCACGGAGAGTCCGGCGGGCCGCAGCGATGTGACGATCGTCCGCGACAAGAAGACGGGCGTCCCGCACATCACCGGTACCACCAGATACGGCACCGAGTTCGGCGCCGGTTATGCCGCCGCTGAGGACCGGCTGTGGCTGATGGACGTGTTCCGTCACGTCGGGCGCGGCCAGCTCACCACCTTCGCCGGCGGCGTCGCCTCCAACCAGGGCCTCGAGCAGGAGTTCTACCGCAACGCCCCCTACACCGAGGCCGACCTCCAGGCGCAGATCGACAACGCCGTCGCCAACAACGGCACCCGCGGTCAGCAGGCCCTCGCCGACGCCAACGCCTACCTCGCCGGCATCAACTCCTACATCGACGCCTCCGACAGCGGCCGTTACTTCCCCGGCGAGTACGTCCTGACCGGTCACAAGGACTCGATCACCAACGCCGGCACCATCGACCACTTCAAGATCACCGACCTGGTGGCGCTGGCCTCCGTGGTCGGCACGCTGTTCGGCTCCGGCGGCGGCGGCGAGGTCAACAACGCCCTCTCGCTGCTCGCCGCCCAGCAGAAGTACGGGGTGACCGAGGGCACCAAGGTCTGGGAGTCGTTCCGCGAGCGCAACGACCCCGAGGCCGCGCTCACCGTCCACAACGGCGAGAGCTTCCCGTACGGCACCAAGCCGTCCGACCCGCAGGGCGAGGCACTGCCGGACTCCGGTTCGGTGACGACCGAGCCACTGGTCTACGACGCCACCGGCACCGGCGCGGACCAGAGCGCCTCCGCCGCCTCCGCCGCGGCGACCGCGACCGCCCTCAGCTCGGCCAAGCGCGGGATGTCCAACGCGCTGGTGGTCAGCGGCAAGTACACCGCGAGCGGTCACCCCGTCGCCGTCTTCGGACCGCAGACCGGGTACTTCGCCCCGCAGCTGCTCATGCTCCAGGAGATCCAGGGCCCGGGCATCAGCGCCCGCGGTGCCTCCTTCGCCGGCCTGAGCATGTACGTCGAACTCGGCCGCGGCCAGGACTACGCCTGGTCCGCCACCACCTCCGGCCAGGACATCATCGACAGCTACGCAGTCGAACTCTGCCAGGACGACTACCACTACCTGTACCACGGCACCTGCACGGCCATGGACGAGGTCGAGCAGAAGAACTCCTGGAAGCCGACCACGGCCGACGGCACGGCCGCCGGCTCGTACACGATGCGCGTGTGGAAGACGAAGTACGGACCCGTCGAATACCGCGCGACCGTCGGCGGAAAGAAGGTCGCCTACACCACCCTGCGCTCCTCCTACATGCACGAGGCCGACTCGATCATCGGCTTCCAGATGCTCAACGACCCCGACTACGTGAAGAGCCCGCAGACCTTCCAGAGCGCGGCGCAGCACATCAACTTCACCTTCAACTGGTTCTACGCCGACTCCTCCCACACCGCGTACTACAACAGCGGCAACAACCCGGTGCGGGCGACCGGTGTCGACCCCGAGTTCCCGGTCTGGGCGCAGGCGGCCTACGAGTGGCAGAACTGGGACCCGGCCACCAACACGTCCGACTACACCCCGGCCTCCCAGCACCCCAACTCCATCGACCAGGACTACTACATCTCCTGGAACAACAAACAGGCGCTGAACTACACGACAGCGAGCTGGGGTGACGGATCCGTCCATCGCGGCAACCTCCTTGACGACCGGGTGAAGAAGCTCGTCGCGGCCGGGGGAGTCACCCGCTCCTCGCTCGTCAAGGCCATGTCGGACGCGTCGCTCACCGACCTGCGGGCCGAGGACGTGCTGCCGGATCTGCTGAAGGTGATCAACAGCAGCACGGTGACCGACTCCACGGCCGCCGCGGCCGTCACCAAGCTCCAGACCTGGCTGACGGCGGGCGGCAAGCGCACGGAGACCTCGGCGGGCTCGAAGACGTACGCCAACTCCGACGCCGTCCGGATCCTGGACGCCTGGTGGCCGCTGCTGGTGAAGGCCGAGTTCCAGCCCGGCCTCGGCACCGACCTGTACACCGCGTTCACCAACAACCTGTACATCGACGAGACTCCGTCGGCCGCGCACGGTCCGACCGGGGCACACGCCGGAAGCTCCTTCCAGTACGGCTGGTGGAGTTATGTCGACAAGGACATCCGGTCGGTGCTCGGGCAGAGCGTGTCGGGGCCGCTGGCCGAGCAGTACTGCGGCGGCGGCAGCCTCAGCGCCTGCCGGGACATCCTGATCAGCACGCTGAAGACGGCGGCCGGTACGAGTGCGTCCACGGTCTACCCCGGGGACTCGCTGTGCTCGGCCGGCGACCAGTGGTGTGCCGACTCGATCGTCCAGCGCACCCTGGGCGGCATCAAGCACTACAACATCAGCTGGCAGAACCGCCCGACCTTCCAGCAGGTCGTGGAGTTCACCTCGCACCGCTGAGCCGGTACGTCCACGGCGGCGGGGTCAGCCGATCCGCCCCGCCGCCAGCACCACCCGCGCCAGTTCGGGGTGCACGATGTCGCTGTGTGCCCCGGACGGCGGGCCGCCCCTCTTCACGACCGCCGCCGCGTCGACGTTCACGCAACCCGGCGCGGCGAGCGGACCGCGCAGGGCCGCCGCCAGGTCCAGCGACCGGGTGCCCGGCACCGCCTGCACCCCGTCGTGCCCCAGCGCGCCCCACCGGGCGCCCAGCGCGTCGCCCACGTCCACACCCAGCACCGACTCGCAGTCGTCCGCCATCCGGGAGGCCAGCGGATACATCGTGCCGAGCGCCTCGTCGAAGCGGGAGTAGCAGCACACCAGCGGGCCGTCGATCCGGTTCTCCTGGCCCTGCAGCACCCCGCCCGCGCGCGGGTCGTGGGGCAGCCGGGCGGCGAACGCGTAGTGCGAGAAGGCCCCTTGCAGCAGCGTCACGGACTTCACCGTGCGCACCCCGCCGGGCAGCCCGCGCAGCGCGAACGACACCAGCCGGCCGCCGAAGCTGTGCCCGACCAGATGCACCCGCAGCTGCGGGGCCACGCCGGCCAACTGCCCGACGACCCGCCCGAGCCCACGCTCCCCGACGGTCCCGGCGCGCCGCTTCATCGCGTAGTACGTCGCCTGCCGCAGCAGCTCCTTCGCGCCGTCCCAGGGGTCGGGCAGCGCGAACGCCGCCGCGCCGGGGCCCTGCCGGAGGGCGGCCAGCGTCTGCGCGAACTCCTCGCACAGGGCCGTCGCGTCCCCCGTGAACAGCACCGGCTCGCTCTGCGGGACGCCCTCCGCGACCGTGTCCGCCGCGAACAGCGGCTGGGGGCCGCCCGGCAGGACCTCGACGAGCAGCCGTACCAGCCGCCCGAACTCCGCCAGCCCGTTCGCCGGGCGCTGGTCCAGCATCCGGGCGATCTGGTCGACCACGGTGGCCCGCCCCGGGAACGTGTCCAGGAGCGCGTGCCGGGTGTCCTTGTCGAGGACGGGGGCCGGTCTCTGCTCCGCCTCCGTGGCCACCACGGACTTCGGGAAGTCCGGGATCGGCTCGTCGCAGAACCGCATCGACGGCCACACCACCCCGACGTACCCGATCCTCGCCTTCGGCACCAGCTTCGGGATCGGTGCGAAGAACCGTCGGTACAGGGAGGTGGCGCCCGAACGGTCGTTGTTCCAGCCGTGCGCGAAGACGATCAGGTCATGGAGGCCGTGAGCCGTGACCTCGCCCAGCAGCCGGTCGCGTTCGGCGCCCTCCGGGTCGCCGTCCGCGTCGAAGGTCAGCTCCCAGTAGGGAGCCACGCTCATCCCGGGATCCGCCATGGCAGGCTCCTCGTCCCCGAACCGGTGCGATCTGCGCGCATCGTCCCGCCGTCGGGCAAGGTTGGCCATACGACGCGCCTCACCTGTAGAGCAGAAATTCCTTTCGGATCCGGCGGAACGCGGCGAGTTCGTCCTGCCAGGCGCCGACGATCTCGTCCGTGCCCGCGCCCGCGTCGGTCATCGTGCGCACGGTCGTGGATCCGGTGAGCTTGTCGATCCAGTTGTCCGACCGCCAGGCGAAGTCCCCCCACACCTTCTTGGCGGTGACCAGGAGCGCGATCCCGGTCCGTACGGGGTCGTACGCGGCCCGGTCGTGCACATGGAGCTGCACCCCGCCGACGGTCCTGCCCTGGAACTTGGAGAAGGTGGGCGCGAAGTACGCCTCCCGGAACCGCACGCCCGGCAGCCCGACTCCGTTGGCGGCGACCGCCCACCGCGCGTCGATGCCCTCCGCGCCCAGCAGTTCGAAGGGGCGGGTCGTGCCGCGCCCCTCGGACAGGTTGGTGCCCTCGAAGAGGCAGGTGCCCGCGTAGACGAGGGCGGTGTCCGGGGTGGGCATGTTGGGGCTCGGCGGCACCCAGGGCAGTCCGTAGGCGTCGTGGAAGCGGTCGCGCCGCCAGCCCGTCATCGTCACGACGTCCAGCGCGACCGGGGCGGTCAGGAACTCCGCGTTGAACAGCTTCGCGAGTTCGGCGACCGTCATCCCGTGCGCCTGCGCGATCGGCTGCCGGCCGACGAAACTGGCGAACTCCCTGTGCAGGACCGGTCCCTGGGCGGCGCGCCCGGTCACCGGGTTGGGGCGGTCGAGCACGACGAAGCGCTTGCCCGCCAGCCGGGCGGCCTCCATGCAGTCGTACAGCGTCCAGATGTACGTGTAGAAGCGGGCGCCGACGTCCTGGATGTCGAAGACGACCGTGTCCACGCCGGAGGCGGTGAAGACGTCGGCGAGGGGCTGTCCGCTCTTGAGGTACGTGTCGTAGACGGGGAGGCCGGTCGCCGGGTCGTCGTAGCGGCCCTCGGAGCCGCCGGCCTGGGCGGTGCCGCGGAATCCGTGCTCGGGGCCGAAGACCGCGGTCAGCCGGACCCGGGGGTCGGCGTGCATGACGTCGACGATGTGGCGGACGTCGGTGGTGATGCCGGTGGGGTTGGTGACGATGCCGACCTTCTGCCGGCCGAGGAGGGAGTAGCCGTCGGCGGAGAGGCGGTCGAAGCCGGTCTCGAAGCGGCCGGGGGCGTCGGCCGGGGACGCCGTGGGTACGGGTGTCACGGCTGCCGCCGTGGCCGCGGTGAGCAGACTTCGTCTGGACGGGCGCATGGGGGTGGCCTCCGTAGTCGTCCGGGTGCGGATCGTGTATGGCTGGTCGCGCAGTTCCCCGCGCCCCTAGGGGGTTGCAGTCGTCGCGTGTCGGGCAGTGGGCCTGTGCCCCTGGGGGAGTGCGGTCGTCGCGTGTCGGACAGTGGCCCCGTGCCCTTAGGGGGTGTGACGGTCGCCCTTTTCTCAAACATACCGACCGGTTAGTGTGTCCGTGCTGAGCCGAGTCTGGTCGCGTCGTGTCGAAGGAGACCGATGGTGGGAGCCGTGCAAGATGCCCGAGTCGTCGTCACCGGGGCGGGAGGTGGCATCGGGGCCGCTCTGGCCCGTCGATTCGCCGCCGAAGGCGCCCGCGTCGTCGTGAACGACCTGGACGCGGAGAAGGCGGCCGCCGTCGCCGAGGAGATCGGCGGGATCGCCGTCCCGGGTGACGCGTCCGGCATCGTCGGCGCCGCCCGGGAGGCGCTCGGCGGCGGCGTGGACGTCTACTGCGCCAACGCCGGGCTCGCCTCCGGCGGGTCCGAGTCGGCCGAGGCCGGGGTCTGGGCCGCCGCCTGGGACGTCAATGTCATGGCCCATGTGCGGGCCGCGCAGGAGCTGCTCCCTGACTGGCTGGAGCGGGGCAGCGGCCGGTTCGTGTCCACGGTGTCCGCCGCCGGGCTGCTCACCATGATCGGGGCCGCGCCGTACAGCGTGACCAAGCACGCCGCGTACGCCTTCGCCGAGTGGCTGTCGCTGACGTACCGGCACCGTGGCCTCAAGGTCCACGCGATCTGCCCGCAGGGCGTCCGCACCGACATGCTCGCCGCCACCGGCAGCGCGGGCGACCTGGTGCTCCAGCCGACCGCGATCGAGCCGGACGCCGTCGCCGACGCGCTGTTCAAGGGGATGTCCGAGGACCGGTTCCTGATCCTGCCGCATCCGGAGGTCGCCGACTTCTACCAGGCGCGGGCCGCCGCCCCGGACCGCTGGCTGACCAACATGAACCACATCCAGCAGAAGTGGGAGGCCACCCGGTGACCCAGCCGCAGACCCAGTCCCTCTACGCCGCCCGGCCCTGGGTGGCGCTTCTCGACGAGGCCCAGCGCGGCCCGGTCGATCCCCCCGCCTCGATGGTGCACGCACTGCGCGCCGCCGTCGCCGAGGCGCCCGACCGCACCTTCCTCGCCTACTTCGACGCCCGGCTCAGCTTCCGCGAGGTCGACGAGCTGAGCGACTCCGTCGCCGGGTACCTCGCCGAGCACGGTCTGGAGCGCGGCGACCGGGTCGCCGTGATCCTGCAGAACTCGCCGCACTTCGTGATCGCGGTGCTCGGCGCCTGGAAGGCGGGCGCGACCGTCGTACCGGTCAACCCGATGTACAAGTCGGGGGAGGTCTCCCACGTCCTGCGGGACGGCGAGGTGGCCGCGCTGGTCTGCTCGCAGCGGGCCTGGGAGTCGTATCTGCGCGACACGGCCGCCGACTCATCGGTGCGGATCGTGCTCACCGCCAGCGAGCTGGACTTCCAGACCCGGGACGACGCGCGCGTGCTGGCCTTCGAGCGGCTGCCGCAGGCCGCCGACGCCGAGGACCTGGTGGCCGTCGCGCGCCGCGGCGGCATGGCCCCCGAGGGACGCGACCCGGTGCCGTCCGACATCGCGCTGATCAGCTACACCTCGGGGACGAGCGGCACCCCCAAGGGCGCCACCAACCTGCACGGCAACATCATGTACAACGCCGAGCGGCAGAAGACCGGGCTCGGGCTGCCCGACGCGCCGGTCTACTACGCCCTCGCGCCCCTCTTCCACATCACCGGCATGGTCTGCCAGCTCGGCGCATCCCTGACCAGCGCCGGCACGCTGGTGCTGACGTACCGCTTCGAGCCGGGCCTGGTCCTGGAGGCGTTCGCCGAGCACCGGCCGCACTACACGGTCGGCCCCTCCACCGCCTTCATGGCGCTGGCCGCCCACCCGGACGTCACCCCGGAGCACTTCGCCTCCTTCGCGACCATCTCCTCCGGCGGCGCGCCCCTGCCGCCGGCCCTGGTGGAGAAGTTCCGGGCCGGCTACGGGCCGTACATCAGGAACGGCTACGGGCTCACCGAATGCACCGCGCCCTGCGCCGCCGTGCCGCCGACCCTGGAGGCGCCCGTGGACCCGGTCTCCGGGACCCTGGCCGTCGGGGTGCCCGGCCCCGACACGATCGTCCGTATCGTCGACGACGAGGGCAGCGAAGTGCCCTTCGGCGAACAGGGCGAGATCGTCGTACGCGGGCCGCAGGTCGTGCCCGGGTACTGGCGGCGGCCCGAGGCCACCGCCGAGACCTTCCCGGACGGCGAGCTGCGCACCGGCGACATCGGCTTCATGGACCCCCAGGGCTGGCTGTACGTCGTCGACCGCAAGAAGGACATGATCAACGCGTCCGGCTTCAAGGTCTGGCCGCGCGAGGTCGAGGACGTGCTGTACACCCACCCGGCGGTGCGCGAGGCGGCCGTCGTCGGCGTACCGGACGGCTACCGCGGGGAGACCGTCAAGGCGTACATCAGTCTTCGCCCCGGCGCTGCAACCGATCCGGACGATCTGGCCCTCTATTGCAAGGAGAGGCTGGCCGCCTACAAATATCCGCGGCTGGTGGAGATCCTGCCCGACCTGCCGAAGACGGCAAGTGGGAAGATCCTCCGACGGGAACTTCGTTCCCGACCGCAACAGGGTTAGCAGACATACGAGAGAGGCAGGTGGCGGCAGTGCCCAGGACGACGGACGGCGACGGAGCCCCTGTTCCGCAGCGGCTCCTGGCCGCCGCCACCCGGCTCTTCGCCGAGCAGGGCTACGACCGCACCTCGGTGCAGGAGATCGTGGAGGCGGCCGGCGTCACCAAGGGGGCGCTGTACCACTACTTCGGCTCCAAGGACGACCTTCTGCACGAGGTGTACGCGCGCGTGCTGCGCGTGCAGCAGGAGCGGCTCGACGCCTTCGCGAACGCGGACGAGCCGATCGAGAAGCGGCTGCGGGGGGCCGCCGCCGACGTCGTCGTGACGACGATCGACAACCTCGACGACGCGTCGATCTTCTTCCGGTCCATGCACCATCTGAGTCCGGAGAAGAACAAACAGGTGCGCGCCGAGCGCCGGCGCTACCACGAACGCTTCCGCGCGCTGATCGAGGAGGGCCAGCGCGAGGGCGTCTTCTCCAAGGAGACCCCAGCCGACCTGGTCGTGGACTACCACTTCGGCTCGGTCCACCACCTGTCGACCTGGTACCGCCCGGACGGCCCCATGACCCCCCAGGAGGTCGCCGACCAGCTGGCCGACCTGCTGCTGCGAGCCCTGCGCCCCTGACCGGCAGGGCTTGGAGACCCTGGGCACATGCGTCCGGCCCGGTGTGTGCCTAGGCTGAAAAGGCTGAATTCCTCCACGAGTCGACTCGGGGGGAAGGAGACCGAGTGCGATGGCGAAAGTCCTTTTCATCGTCAGCGGGGCGACTTACTGGGTTCTCAAGGACGGCACCAGGTACGCGACTGGTTACTGGGCCGAAGAATTCGCCATGCCCTACAAGAAGATCACGGAAGCCGGTCACGAGGTCGTGGTCGGGACGCCCGGCGGCGTGACTCCGAACGTCGACATGATGAGCCTGCGTCCGTCGATGGCCGGTGGTGAGGAGATGGCCCTCGAACTGGAGCAGATCATCCGCTCCGCCGAGGTGATGCGGCGGCCGATCCAGCTCTCGGACGTCCGTCTGGAGGACTACGACGCGGTCTACCTGCCCGGCGGCCACGGTCCCATGGCGGACCTGGCCTTCGACGCCGATGTCGGCCGCCTGCTGACCGCGCAGCTCGCCTCCGGCAGGCCGCTCGCGATCGTGTGCCACGGCCCCGCCTCGATCCTCGCCACCAGGATCCACGGCAAGTCGCCCTTCGAGGGATACCGCATCACCTGCTTCACCGACGAGGAGGAGGAAGCCGTCGGCATGGCCTCCCGGGCGCCCTGGCTGCTGGAGACGGAACTGAAGGAGAAGGTCGGCATCGACTTCAGCCGAGGCCCGATGTGGGAGCCCTACATGGTCGAGGACCGCAATCTCGTCACCGGCCAGAACCCCCACTCGGCGACGATTCTGGCCGACCATCTGCTCCAGATCCTCAAGTAGGCGACGGCGGAAGGTACCGGAAGACCACCGACCGGGAGGCCGCCCGGGCTCAGCCGCTGGTGGCGGCGCACCGGCACGTGCGCATAGTCTCCCCGGCATGGCAGATGCGTTTGCGGATGTCCGGCTGCTCGGGCCGCCGGTGACCGACGGCGAGTACATCGAGTTGAGCGAGCACGAGACGGTGCACCTGCACGAGTACACGCGGATCTACGCCGTGCCCGGCCTCTACGAGCATGTCGTCCAGGAGCGGTTGCGGTGCAGGTCGCCGCAGGTCGCGGCGGAGGGTTTCGTGCGCGCCGCCGCGAGCCTCGGGCTGGAGCCGGGCTCGATGACGGTGCTCGACGTCGGCGCCGGCACCGGACTGGTCGGTGAACTCGTGCGGCGCGCGGGCGTGGCCCGGGTCGTCGGGGTCGACGCGCTGCCGGCGGCACGGGAGGCGAGTCTGCGCGACCGGCCGGGCGTCTACGCCGACTACGTGGTCGGCGACTTCCAGCTCGGCGACGGACTCCGTGCGGCACTACGCCCGTACGCGTTCGGCGGGTTGGTGTCGGCCGGCGCGTTCGGCGGCACGCACGCCACACCGCGGGCGCTGGTCAACGCGCTCGCGGTGCTGCCCCCCGGCGCGCCCGTGGCCTTCACCATCGACGAGCGGTGGATGGACGAAGCGGATCAGGACGGGTTCGGCGCCGCCGTCGAGCGGCTGGTGGCCGGCGGAGATCTTGTCCTGCTGGAGCGAACCCGGTTCCAGCACCGGGTGACGACGACCGGCGAGCCGATCTTCTACCAGCTCGTGGTGGGCCGGACGGGCTGAGGCGGCCGGTGAGAGACCGGTGCGGGCATCGGCGATGCCCGCACCGGCCCCGGCCACGCGTCGCCTACGTGTACTTCTTCAGCTCCCGGCGGGCCAGCGACCGCTGGTGCACCTCGTCCGGGCCGTCGGCGATCATCAGCGTCCGGGCCCCGGCGTACAGGTCGGCCAGCGGGAAGTCCTGGCTGACGCCGCCCGCGCCGTGCAGCTGGATCGCGCGGTCGATGATGCCGACGACCGCCCGCGGCGTGGCGATCTTGATGGCCTGGATCTCGGCGTGGGCGCCCCGGTTGCCGACGGTGTCCATCAGCCAGGCCGTCTTCAGGACCAGCAGCCGCAGCTGCTCGACCGTCACCCGGGCGTCCGCGATCCAGTTGTGGACCACGCCCTGCCGCGCCAGCTCCTTGCCGAAGGCGGTGCGGGACACGGCCCGCCGGCACATCAGCTCGATCGCCCGCTCGGCCATGCCGATCAGCCGCATGCAGTGGTGGATACGGCCGGGGCCGAGCCGGGCCTGGGCGATGGCGAAGCCGCCGCCCTCCTCGCCGACCAGGTTCGACACCGGCACGCGCGCGTGGTCGAAGACCACCTCGGCATGGCCGCCGTGGGAGTGGTCCTCGTAGCCGAAGACCTGCATCGCGCGCTTCACGGTGACACCCGGGGTGTCGCGCGGGACCAGGACCATGGACTGCTGGCGCCGGATGTCGGCGCCGTCCGGGTCGGTCTTGCCCATCACGATGAAGATCTTGCAGTCCGGGTTCATCGCCCCGGAGATGTACCACTTGCGGCCGGTGATGACGTAGTCGTCGCCGTCCCGCTCGATGTGCGTGGTGATGTTGGTGGCGTCGGAGGAGGCCACCTCCGGCTCGGTCATGGCGAACGCGGAGCGGATCTCACCGGCCAGCAGCGGCTCCAGCCACTGCTTCTTCTGCGCCTCGTCGGCGAACTGGGCCAGTACCTCCATGTTGCCGGTGTCCGGGGCCGCGCAGTTCAGCGCGGTGGGCGCCAGGTGCGGGGAGCGGCCGGTGATCTCGGCGAGGGGCGCGTACTGGAGGTTGGTGAGCCCCGCGCCGTACTCGGCGTCCGGGAGGAAGAGGTTCCACAGGCCCTGCCTGCGCGCCTCCGCCTTCAGTTCCCCGACCACGGCCGGGGTGTCCCACGGCGAGGCGAGCGCGGCGCGCTGCTCCTCGGCGACCGCCTCGGCCGGGTAGACGTACTCGTCCATGAAGGCGAGCAGCTTGGCGCGCAGTTCCTCGGTGCGCGCGTCGAACGCGAAGTCCATGGCCGGTCAGCCTTCCTGGAGAGTGGTCAGTCCGTGGTCGATGAAGACGGGCACGAGTTCGCCGATGCGGTCGAAGCCCTGCCCGAGCGTCTGGCCCTGCGTGTACCGGTAGTGGATGCCCTCCAGGATCACGGCGAGCTTGAACCAGGCGAACGCCGTGTACCAGGCGATGTGCGAGACGTCCCGCCCCGAGCGGGCCGCGTAGCGCTCGATCAGCTCCCGCGGGTCCGGGTGGCCGGGCGCCTCGGCGGTCGTCGACACCGGGGAGTCGGGTGTGCCCAGCGGTTGGCTGTACATGACCAGCAGGCCCAGGTCGGTCAGCGGGTCGCCGAGCGTGGACATCTCCCAGTCGAGGATCGCCCTGATGGTGTCGTCGTCGCCGATCAGCACGTTGTCGAGGCGGTAGTCGCCGTGGATCACGGTGGGCGCGGGGGAGCCGGGCAGCCGGCGGCCCAGGGCGGCGTGCAACTCGTCGATGCCGGCCAGCTCGCGGTTGCGGGAGGCGTCCAGCTGCTTGCCCCAGCGGCGCAGCTGCCGGTCCAGGAAGCCCTCCGGGCGCCCGAAGTCGGCGAGGCCGACCTCCTGCGGATCCACGGCGTGCAGCTCGACGAGGGTGTCGACGAGGGAGAGCACGGCGTTGCGGGTGCGCTCGGGACCGAGCGGGACGAGCTGGTCGGCGGTGCGGTACGGGGTGCCCGCCACGAACTCCATCACGTAGAACGGCGCCCCGAGGACCTCCGTGTCCTCGCACAGCAGCACCGGCCGCGGCACCGGCACCTCGGTCGGGTACAGCGCGCTGATCACCCGGTGCTCGCGCTTCATGTCGTGCGCGGTGGCCAGGACGTGGCCCAGCGGCGGCCGTCGTACGACCCACTTCGAGGTGGAGTCGGAGACCGCGTAGGTGAGGTTCGACCGTCCGCCCTCGATCAGCCTTCCGGTCAGTGGACCGGTCGCCAGGCCGGGGCGCTCACGGTCGAGCAGTCCGCGCAGCCGGTCGAGATCCAGTCCGGGCGGGTGGTCGGGGCTCATGCATCGCTCCTACGAACGAGTGAACAGGACGTCACTCATGATGCCGACCAGTCGGTATGTCGTCCAGCGGGTGAGCCAAACGTGACCGGGACCACCCTACGATCCGGCCATGGGATGACGGCTCCCCGCGCGCGCAGAGCAGGGAGCCGTCGTTCGGGTCGGGGACCGTCTCAGTGGTCGTCCCAGTGGCCGTCGTGCTCGGCGTGCCGGTGGCCGTCGTGCAGGTAGTCGATGTGGTCGCCGTGCAGTACGCCGATGTGGCCGCAGCCGTCGCCGTGCCGGTGGTCGTGGGTCTCGTGGGTGACGTGCCCGTCGGGCTCGCATTCGTCCCAGTGGCCACCGTGCTCGCGGTGCAGGTGCCCGTTGTGTGCGTAGTCGAGGTGGTCGCCGTGCGGCACCTGGTCGTGCCCGCAGTCCGGTCCGTGGCTGTGGCCGTGCGAGGTGTGTTCCTGATGAAGGGTGGTCATGGTGGTCGCCTTCAGCGGTACGGGGTCGGGAAGGTGGCGTGCTGCCGACGGACAGGCTGCCACGCGAACGGCACATATGCGGGCATCCCGGTTGCGTGGCGTCCGAGTAGCCCGGAGGGTCGGTTGCATGAAGGGCATCAGCTACAGCCGGTACGGCGGACCCGATGTACTGGAGTACGGCGAGGTCAAGGACCCGAAGGTGGGCCCCGACACGGTCCTGGTGAAGGTCCGGGCGGCGGCCGTCAACCCGGTCGACTGGAAGTGCCGGGAGGGCGATCTGCACGGCATCATGGACGCCGTCTTCCCGGTGATCCCCGGATGGGACGTCTCCGGCGTGGTCGTTCAGCCGGGTCCGGCCGTCACCGAGTTCGGGGTCGGCGACGAGGTGATCGGCTACGTCCGGGAGGACTTCCTGTCCCGGGGCACCTTCGCCGAGTACGTCGCCGCCCCGGTGCGCACCCTCGCCCGCAAGCCGCGCAACCTCTCCTTCGAGGAGGCCGCGGGGCTGCCGCTGGCCGGGCTCACCGCCTACCAGGTGCTGGTCCACGCCCTGGAGGTCAAGCGCGGCGAAACGATCCTGGTGCACGCCGCCGCCGGCGGGGTCGGTTCCGTCGCGGTCCAGATCGCGGCCCACCTCGGGACCCGGGTCATCGGTACGGCGAGCGAACGCAACCACGACTTCGTCCGGAGCCTCGGCGGCGAGCCGGTGAGCTACGGCCCCGGCCTGACCGAACGCGTACGGGGACTGGCCCCGGAGGGTGTCGACGCGGTCTTCGACACCGTCGGCGGCGATGCCCTGACCAGCTCGGCGAACATGCTCGCCCCCGAGGGGCGGATGGCCTCGATCGCCGACCCGGACGTCGTCGACTTCGGCGGCCGCTACTGCTGGGCGCGCCCCGACGCCGAGGACCTGAAACGGCTCGCCGGACTCGCGGAACAGGGAGTGGTGACGGTCCATGTCGCCGAGACGTTTCCGCTGAAGCGGACGGCCGACGCGCAGCGGCGCAGCCAGGAGGGGCGCACCCGCGGCAAGCTGGTGGTCACGGTGGAGTGGCCGGAGGAGGGCTAGGCCCCAGGCCTAGACGACCAGCGCGGCGGCGCACAGTGCGACGGCGACCGTGCACAGTACCGCCGCGGTCGCGTGCCGCGGGGCCAGTGCCGAGGGGCGGTCGGTGGCCGTCAGGGCGCGGATCCGGCGGTTGGCGACCAGGAGGAAGCCCAGCCACAGGACGCAGCAGGCCGCGCAGGCGAGCACGCCGACGGCCGAGGTGCTGCCGTGCACCGCGGTCTTCGCGGCGAGTACGGCGGCGACGGTCGCCGACAGGGTTGTACGGCGCCAGGCCAGCCGGGTCCGCTCCGGCTGGAGCCCCGGGTCGCGGGCCGGCGTGGTCATCCTTCCCACCCGACGAGCACCACGACGACCATCGCGACGGCGACCACGGCGACGACCACGCCGAGCAGGGCCGGGAACCGGGAGACCGGCAGATCCTCGCCGCGCCGCATGGCCCGCTCGCAGCGCACCCAGTGGTTCACCGCCCGCAGCGAGCACAGCACGCCGGCGGCGAGGAGGGCGAGCGCGAGGCCGACCCGCCAGGCCCAGCGGAGGTCGGGCAGGAACTGGTCCACGGCGAAACCGCCGCCGATCAGGGCGAGGGCGGTGCGCAACCAGGCCAGGAAGGTCCGCTCGTTGGCGAGGGAGAAGCGGTAGTCGGGGGTCGTTCCCTCTTCACGCACCACCTCGGGGGCGAACCACAAACGGACGTTCCGCGCGAATTCGATCACGTGCAGGGACCCTACCGGGGGAAGGCCGGGGGTTCGGCTGCGGGTGGGCGGGGTTGCTCGCGCAGTTCCCCGCACCCCTTACGGGGCACGTCCCGGCTGCGGGCCGTCGCGCCTTCAAGAGTCTGGGAGGTGCCCCCGGGCGGGTCGGGTGGGCGCTGGGGGTACCCCCTGGGGGAGGCACCCTGCCGGCGCCGGTGAGCCCCCCACCTCAGCCGCGCCACTCCCGCAGTCGCTCCCACGCCGCCAGTCCGTCCGGTACCCACTCCCACTCCCCGAGCCGCCCCGTCAGCTCCTCCTCCGTGAGGAAGTCGTGCCAGGCCACCTCCTCCACCTGCGGCCGTACCGGCAGCTCGCAGCGGACCTCGTACACCGCCGACCACCAGCTGAGGCCGGCGCCGTCGTCGTACCGGAACTTGAAGAGGTACGTCGGCCGGGGCAGCCCGGACACGCCCAGCTCCTCCTCCGCCTCCCGCAGCGCCGCGTCGTCGTAGGACTCGCCCGCGCCGACCACGCCCCCGACGAACATGTCGTACAGGGAGGGGAAGACCAGCTTGGTCGCGGTGCGGCGGTGGACGAAGACACGGCCGGCGGCGTCGCGGGCCAGGATGAAGGCACAGCGGTGGCGCAGGCCCCGGGCGTACGCCTCACCGCGGGGGGCCTGTCCGATCACCCGGTCGTGCTCGTCGACGATGTCGAGGATTTCGTCAGCAGGCTTCATGCCGCCATCCAAGCAGGCCGGAGCCCCGGGGCGTCAGCGCGGCTGGAGGTCCAGCGAGGGCTCCTTCGGCGCCGGACCGCGCGGCATCGCGGGGTGCAGCCCGAGCAGCACGATGCCCGCCACGATCGCCGCGAGCCCGGCCGCCTCCCAGGCCAGCGCCCCGGTGTCGGTGCGCAGCCGGTCCCCGAGGAAGCCGACGCCGCACAGGATCCCGGCGAGCGGCTGGGCGGCGGTGAGCGCGGGCAGCGAGTTGCGCAGCTCCGCCGTCTCGAACGCGCTCTGGACGAGGATCAGCCCGCTGACCCCGAGCACCAGCACGCCGTACGGCTGCCAGCCGGTCAGTACCTCGGTGATGCCGCCCTCGGAGAAGCGGGTGCTGGTGACCCGGGTCAGCGCGTCCTGTACGCCGTACAGCAGGCCGGCGGCGAGGGCGAGCAGGGTCGGCCCCGCGCTGAGCCGGGACCGCTTGGCATAGGTGGTGAGCACCAGGGCGAGGCCCACCACCACGCCGATGATCAGCCAGTGGCGCAGCGGGTTGGCGATGGCGTCACCGCCGCGTGGCTGGCCGGCCAGGATGAACGTGGTCACCCCGCCGGCGAGCAGGCCGAGTCCGGCCCAGCCCTGGTGGCTCAGGGGATGCTTGGTCTGGTGCCGGGAGAGCGCGAGGGCGAAGAGCAGGTTCGTCGCCAGCAGCGGTTCGACCAGGGAGATCTCCCCCTTGCCGAGGGCGATCGCGCCGAGCACCATGCCGGCCACCATCAGGCCGATCCCGCCGAGCCAGCGCGGCACCCTCATCAGGTCGAGCAGCAGCCGGAAGGAGAGGAAGTCGCTGAGCGGGGCCTTCTGGGCGACGTTCTGCTGGAGCACGAACCCGAAGCCGAGGCAACAGGCCGCACTCACGGCGAGAATCAGTACCAGAACGGACACGCTGCGTACCTCGATCATGCGGCCGGGCTACGGGATGCGTAGTGGCCGACTGTAGCGCTCGCGGATGGGTGTTGCCCCGGGAGTACCCGGAACCGGGCGGTTGACTCGGTCACGTGCCCGAGCCGAACACGGCAGGTGGATCAGGGCGGCGGTGGGACCGGTACGGCCATGGTCCGATGCCTGGGCGGCCCGCGCCATGGCGTACGCCACAGCCGGAACCCGGAGCCCCACGGCCACGGTACGCCCAACGGGCCCCGGCGCGCGTCAAGTTCCGCTGCGTTCGGGGTAGTTGAACGGGGTACCAGCCCCGTTCAGCTTGACGCAAAGTCTTGGCTGGGGGTTTGCTGTGCGTGATCGGCCGATGGCAGCCCGACAACCAGGAAGTTCCGCGGTGCCCACAACCCCGCCCCTCTTAGGCCCAGGCCGGGCCGTCGCAGAAGGTCCCCGCGCCGCAGCGCACCGCGGGTGCGAACACTGCCCCGACGACGCCCTCGACGACGCCGAACTCATCTCCGCGCGAGCCGCGTTGGCCCAGGGCCGCTGGCAGGCCGCCCGCTCCCTGCTGCTCCACACGGGTGACGACTGGGACCGTCGGGGCCACCGGGTCACCGCCCTCGCCCGCGAGCCCTACGCCATCGCCTGGGCCCGCGAGTGGCTGCTCGCCGAGCCCGGCTCCGCCGGTGCCGCCACCCTCTACGCCCTGACCCTGGTCCGGCGCGCCCTGCGCGGCAAGGAACCCCCCGACCGGGCCCGCGAGGCCTGCTCGGGCGCCGCCGCGCTCGCCCCCGCCGACCCCACCCCGTGGCTCGGCCTCCTGCTGCTCGCCCGCCGCCTCGGCACCGACGACGAGACGCGCCGCATGTTCCACGAGGTGCGCGACCGCCATCCCGAGCACCACCACGCCCACCACCTGATGGCCGCCCGTATCGCGGAGACCGAGACCGAGGGGACGTACGAACTGTGCGCCTTCGCGGAACGCTCGGCCGCCGCGGCCCCGGCCGACTCCCCGCTCGCCGTCCTCCCCGTCGTCGCCTACACCGAGCGGCACCGGGTGCTCGCCGCCACCGGCCGGGCCCCCGCCGACCCGGCCGCGGCCGGCCACTGGGCCGAGCCGTCCGCCCGGCGGGCCCTGAGCGCGGCCTTCGACTGGTGGCTGGAGTGGGGGATCGAGGAGCACCCGCGCCGCCATGTCGACCTCAACCACCTCGCCCACGCCACCTCCGGCGCCGGCCGGTACGCGGAGGCCGCGGCCCTGTTCCAGCGCATCGGCCGGCATGCCACCCCGGCGCCCTGGTCCTACCCGGACCGCGACCCGTGCGAGGCGTTCCGGGCGGCCCGGGAGCGCGCGCTCGGCGGCCGATAAGAAGATGTTGTGGATTTCTTACGGCGGCCGGATTCCCTGGCCGGGCCCGCCCCGAGGGTGTTCGAATGAGTAAGTGAACTCTGAACGACCCGAGGAGGGTCGGCCGATCGGCCGTCGGGTGTTCCTCGGCACCGTAGGCCTGGGCGCCCTCGGTGTCGTGACCGCGCCGGTGCTGCAACGCGTCACCGAGTCGGTCCTCGGCACCTTCTCCGGCAAGGACCCCACGGGCCTGACCGGCCTGCTCCCCAACGGCGGCGGCTTCCGCTACTACTCGGTGACCGGGTCGGTGCCGAACAAGACCGCCGCGGACTACCAGCTGAAGATCGACGGCCTGGTCGACAGGCCGCGCACGTTCAGCCTGGCCGACCTGCGCGGCCTGCCGCAGACCCGGCTGGTCAAGGACGTCCAGTGCGTGACCGGGTGGCGGGTGCCGGAGACCCCGTTCGAGGGGGTCCGCCTCTCGCACCTGCTGGATCTGGCGGGAGTAAGCGATACCGCGAAGGCGATCCGCTTCACCTGCTTCGACGGCGCGTACACCGAGAGCCTCACCCTCGACCAGGCGCGGCGGCCGGACATCCTGGTCGCCCTGCGCATGCAGGACAAGGCCATCGGACACGACCACGGCGGGCCGGTCCGCCTCTATGTCGCCCCCATGTACTTCTACAAGTCGGCCAAGTGGCTCTCCGGCATCACGGTGACCGACAAGGTGCAGCCGGGATACTGGGAACACCTCGGTTACGACGTCGACGCCTGGGTCGGCCGTTCGAACGGACGCGACGATGAGCCTACGAGCTGAGGCACCGGCCGCCACCGGGCGGCTGCACCGCTTCACCCCCGCCGAGCGCTGGATCCACCGCACGACGGCGGCGCTGATGGGCATCTGTGTCCTGACGGCCGCCTTCCTCTACATCCCGCAGCTGGCGGTCCTGGTGGGCCGCCGCGAACTGGTCGTCCGCGTCCACGAGTGCGCGGGCCTGGCCCTGCCCGTCCCGGTCCTGCTCGGCCTCGCCTCCCGCGCCTTCCGCAGGGACCTCGGCTTCCTGAACCGCTTCGGCCCGCACGACAGGCTCTGGCTGCGGGCCGCCCTGAGCCGCGACAAACGCCCGTCCTCCCGCCCGGCGGGCAAGTTCAACGCCGGTCAGAAGATCTACGCGAACTGGATCGCCGGCGCCACCCTGGTCATGCTCGCCACCGGCCTGCTGATGTGGTTCACCCACCTCACCCCGCTGATGTGGCGCACCTCGGCCACCTTCGTCCACGACTGGCTGGCCCTGACGATCGGCGTCGTCCTGGCGGGCCACATCGGCATGGCCATGGCCGACCCGGAGGCGAGGCGGGGGCTGCGCACCGGGAAGGTGAGCAAGGAGTGGGCGAAGCGGGAGCATCCGCTGTGGCGGCCCTGATTCCCCGCCGGGACGTCGATCAGGCCGGCGGCCGGCCGAGCAGCGAGCGCGGCCGCGAGTCCAGGATCGCTTCGGCCTCATCGCTGATCGCGCGGACCACGTCGGCGGCAGGGCGCACGCCCTCGACGAAGGCCGCCGACTGGCCGTAGAGGATCTCGCTCGTGCCGGGGTCGGGTGGGGCCCCGAAGGGGTTGCCGCCCGCCACATCCCTGAATTCCTCCGCGCGGTCCCGCAGCGTCGATTCGCGCTCCGACCACTCGTCGGTGAACCGGTTGCGGCGGACGCGTTCGCCGATACCGGTCGGCCACGGCAGACCTGACACGATGTCGTAGGCCCGGGTCCATACGGTGTCGCCGCCGTCGCTCTCGACGATCAGGCGCTTGTGGATGTCGTGCACCTCGACCGCCTCGGGTGTGGCGAGGAACGCCGTGCCCAGCCAGGCGCCGTCCGCACCGGCGGTGAGGACGGCCGCGAGGGTGCGTCCGTCGCCGATGCCGCCCGCGGCCAGTACCGGGACATCGGGGTACCGGCGCACGAGGCCGGCCAGGAACGGCAGCAGGCCCATCGTCCCGGTGTGACCGCCGGCCTCGTTGCCCTGTGCCACCAGGACATCGGTCCCCGCGGCCACGGCCGCCGCGGCGTCCTCGTAGTCCTGGACCTGGCACATCACCCGGGCTCCCGCGTCCTTGGCCCGGGCGAGCCACGGCCGGGGATCGGCGAACGACAGCGCGACGACCGCCGGCCGCTCCTCCAGCGTGGCGTCGAACAGCGCCTCGGTGAGAGGGAGGAACGGCGTGATGAACCCGACCGCGAAGGGCCGGTCCGTCGCGGCGCGGACGGTCGCGATCTCCGCACGGATCCAGTCGGGCCCCCGCCAGGGATGCGTACCCCCGAAACAGCCGAGTCCGCCGGCGGCGGAGACCGCGGCAGCCAGTGTCCCGCCACTGTGCAAGGCCATGGGGGCACACATGACGGGATGGGAAAGTCCGAACATGTCGGTGAATCTCGTCCGCAACATGGCCGAACGGTAGCGGACCGCCGGAAAACCGACGGTCCGCCCCGCACCTTCGAAGGCCGGCGCCACCCTGGACGACCGGCTCCGGTCCGCCGCCGGACGGCGCCGTGCTCCCAGTGCCTCTAGATGATCAGGGACAGGAGCAGGACCAGGCCGCCCGCGACCACCGAGATGATCGTCTCCATGATCGACCAGGTCTTGACGGTCTGTCCGACGCTCAGCCCGAAGTACTCCTTGACCAGCCAGAAACCGGCGTCGTTGACATGGCTGAAGAAGAGCGAGCCGGCGCCGATGGCCAGGACCAACAGGGCCGTGTGGGCCGTCGACATGTCCGCCGCCAGCGGGGCCACCAGGCCCGCCGCCGAGACGGTCGCCACCGTCGCGGAGCCCGTCGCCAGCCGGATCGCCACCGCGATCAGCCAGGCCAGCAGCAGCGCCGGGATCGACCAGTCCTTGGAGATCTCCAGGATCATCTGGCCGACACCGCAGTCGATCAGCGTCTGCTTGAAGCCGCCGCCCGCACCGACGATCAGCAGGATGCCCACGATGGGCATCAGACCCTTGTCGACCGTCTGCTGGAGCCGTTCCTTGGAGAACCCGGCCGGACGGCCCAGCGTGAAGAAGCCGACGATCACGGCCGCGAGCAGGGCGATCAGCGGGGAGCCGATGACGTCGAAGACCCGCTGGACGGTGTGCGCCGGGTCGTCGACGACGATGTCCACCAGCGCCTTGGCCAGCATCAGCACGACCGGGAGCAGGATGGTGGCGAGGGTGGCGCCGAAGCCGGGGCGCTTCTCCAGCTCCTCCGAGGGACGCTGCGGGAGCATCCGGTCGGGGGCCGGGACGTCCACCCAGCGGGCGGCGACCTTGGAGAACAGCGGACCGGCGACGATCACGGTCGGGATGGCCACCAGGACGCCGAGGGCCAGGGTCACGCCCAGGTTGGCACCGACCGCGTCGATCGCGACCAGCGGGCCGGGGTGCGGCGGCACCAGGCCGTGCATCACGGACAGACCGGCCAGTGCCGGGATGCCGATGCGCATCAGGGAGTAGTTGCCACGCTTGGCGACCATCAGCACCACCGGGATCAGCAGCACGATGCCGACCTCGAAGAACAGCGGCAGACCGACCACGGAGGCGATCAGCACCATCGCCCACGGCATGGAGCGGCCGCCGGCCTTGGCGAGGATCGTGTCGACGATCTGGTCGGCACCGCCGGAGTCGGCGAGCAGCTTGCCCAGGATCGCCCCGAGCGCGATCAGGACACCCACGCCGGCGACCGTGGAGCCGAGGCCGGCGGTGAAGCTGGTGATGACTTTGTCCAGCGGTGCCCCGGCGAACGCGCCGAGCGCGAGCGAGCCGATGGTCAACGCCAGGAAGGCGTGGAGCTTGAACTTGGTGATGAGCAGGACGATGACGGCGAAGGCCGCAAGGACGGCGATGCCGAGCTGGGCATGTCCGGCCGAGGTGATGGGCGCGACGGTGTCCGCTGCCAGCATCTCGACGCTGAGTCTGGTCACGGTGGTTCCTTGGAGATACGGGGACGGAGAACTTGCGGATACGGGGCAAAAAAAAGGGGGGGTACTGCCGAAGAGGGGGCGTTACCGCCGGGTGAGGTCGGGCAGCGCGTCCAGGGCCCGCACGGCCCGGGCGGTGATCTCCTCGGGGCTGCCGGTGACGTCCACGGCGACCCCCGGCTCGTCCGCCTCCAGCGGCTGGAGCGTGGCGAACTGGGAGTCCAGCAGCGCGGTCGGCATGAAGTGACCCTGCCGATGCGACATCCGGTCCTCGATGAGCTTCCGGTCACCGGTGAGGTGCACGAAGACGACCCCCGGGGCGGCGGCGCGGAGCCGGTCACGGTACGACCGCTTCAGCGCGGAACTGCTGACCACTCCGCCCAGGCTTTCCCGCCCGTGCGCCCAGGAGCCGATGGCGTCCAGCCACGGCCACCGGTCGGCGTCCTCCAGCGGGTGCCCGGCCGACATCTTGGCGATGTTGGCCGGCGGGTGGAAGTCGTCGCCCTCGGCGTAGGGGACGCCGAGCCGGGCGGCGAGCAGAGGACCGATCGTGGTCTTGCCCGTGCCGGCGACGCCCATCACCACGACGACATGGGGGGTCCGCATCACTGCCTCGCTGTCTTCCTCGGGATTCCTCGACGAGAGACACCGGTGTACGACATCCGGCGTCGGCCTCACTGAAACCCATTAGGTACGACGAATTCAAGAGTCTGTGACAAATAAGTCTGACTTTTTGGCTCTGTGATCCGCTCGGTACGCTGAGTGCATGAGCACCATGGGCCGCGGGCTGCACGGCCGCGTACTCGACTCCCTCGGCCCCGCGATCACCGCCGGCGAGTACCCGCCGGGCAGCGTCCTGCGCACGGACGAACTGGCCCAGCAGTTCGAGGTGTCGCGCTCGGTGATGCGCGAGGCGGTCCGGGTCCTGGAGTCCATGCACCTGGTCGAGTCCCGCCGCCGGGTCGGCGTGACGGTCCGCCCGAAGGCCGCGTGGAACGTCTACGACCCGCAGGTCATCCGCTGGCGGCTGGCCGGCGCCGACCGCCCCCACCAGCTGCGCTCGCTGACCGTGCTGCGCTCGGCGATCGAGCCGGTGGCCGCGCGGATGGCGGCGAAGAGCGCCACGGCGGAGCAGTGCGCCGAACTCACCGAGTGCGCGCTCGGCATGGTGGCCAACTCACGCGGCCACCGGCTGGAGCAGTACCTGATCCACGACATGGCGTTCCACCGGGTGATCCTCAACGCATCCGGCAACGAGATGTTCGCCCGACTCGGCGACGTGGTGGCGGAGGTCCTCGCGGGCCGTACCCACCACGAGGTGATGTTCGAGGACCCCGACCCGGCCGCCGTCACCCTCCACGTCCGGGTCGCCGAGGCGGTACGGGAGGGCGACGCGGACCGCGCCGAGCAGCTGACCCGCGAGATCACGGTCGGCGCCCTCCAGGAACTGGACATCCTGGCGCCCTAGGCCGCCCCGGGCCGCCCTACTCCGGGAAGTCGCCGTCCAGGTACACCCAGGCGCCGTCGACCCGCTCGAACCTGCTGAGTTCGTGCAGGGACCCGCCCCGGAAGGAGGCGCGGAAGGTCACCGTGCCGGTGGCGTGGAAGGCCGTACCGTCGGTCGTCGCCAGGATCTCCAGGCCGGTCCACCGCATCCCGGGGTCCAGGTCGAGCCGGTCCGGGCGGGTCCGGGGATGCCAGGTGCGCAGCAGGTACGGCTCGTCACCCTTGACGAAGGCGCTGTAACGCGAGCGCATCAGTGCCTCGGCGGTGGGCGCCGCCGCCGCACCGCGGTGGAACCGGCCGCAGCACTGCTCGTACGTCTCCGCCAGGCCGCACGGGCAGTCGGCGGCGGGCTGCCGCCGGGATCGCTTCGCTGCCAAGAGTCCGCCCCCCTACGCCGACTCGGCGTTGGTGGGCGGCTGCACCGGACGGGCCGGCACGGTCAGGGTGGGCAGCGCGGGCAGTGCCGCGCCGTGCACCCAGGCGTCGAGGAGAGCGTCGAGCGGCTCGTCCGCGAATCGGTTGACGTGCGCCGTGAACATGGCGGTCGTCACGGTCCCGCCCCGGTGCAGGCCGGCCCACGCCCGCAGCATGTGGAAGAACCGCTCGTCGCCGAGTGCGCAGCGCAGCGCGTGGACCGCGACCCCGCCGCGCTCGTAGAGCCGGTCGTCGAACATCGCCTTGCGGCCCGGATGGGCGATCCGGATGTCCTGCGGCAGCCCGGACAGCGCCCGGTGCGCGATGGCCGCCAGTTGCTGGGCGCTGCGGCCACCGGACCGCTCCGACCACAGCCACTCCGCGTACTTGGCGAGCCCCTCGTTCAGCCAGATGTGCCGCCAGTCCGCGATGGACACGCTGTTGCCGAACCACTGGTGCGCCAGTTCGTGCGCCACCAGCCGTTCCGAACCCCGGGCACCGTCCACGTGGTTGACGCCGAACAGCGACAACCCCTGTGCCTCGACGGGGACATCGAACTCCTCGTCGGTGACGACGACCGCGTACTCCTCGAACGGGTAGGGCCCGAAGAGCCGTTGGAACAGGTCCATCATCGCGGGCTGCCGGGCGAAGTCCCGCGAGAACTCGGGCAGCAGATGCGCGGGTATGTGCCCGTGCATCGGGATCCCGCCGAACCCCGGGTCGCCGAGGATCACCGTCTGGAACTTGCCGATCGCGAGGCCCACCAGGTAGCTCGACGTCGGCGCCGCCTGCTCGTACACCCAGGTCGTCGTGGACGCCTTGGTGGTCCGGGTCAGCAGCCGGCCGCCGGCCACCACCGAGTACGCGGACGGGCAGGTGACCGAGATCAGGTAGGACGCCTTGTCGGCCGGCCGGTCGTTGCACGGGAACCAGGAGGGCGCGCCCACCGGCTGGCTCGCCACCAGCGCGCCGTCCGTCAGCTCCTCCCAGCCGATCCCGCCCCAGGGGCTGTTCACCGGCCTGGGGTTGCCGGACCAGTGGATCTCCACGGTGAACGCGGCCCCGGCCCGCAGCGGTTTGGCGGGCTTGACCCGCAGCCTGCCGCCGCGGTGCGTCCAGTGCGGCTGACGCCCGTCCACCCGGATCCGGCCGATCTTGAAGTCGGCCAGGTTCAGCTGGAACTCGGGCAGCGCCGCCCGGCCCGCTATGGCGTTGATCCGTACCGAGCCGGTCAGTCGGTTGGGGCCGGGCCGGTAGTCCAGCGTGAGCTCATAGCGATGCACCCGGTACCGGGGATCGCCGTTGTCCGGGAAGTACGGGTCCGGACCCGCTGACTGCTGCACTGCCACTTCCGCGTTCGCTCCCTGCGCTGTGCTCGAACCGTCTCTCGGCGCGCCGATGCCCGCGGCCACCGAACGGCCCGCGCTCAGGGACGCCATGCCTCGATCGGGTTGCCGAGCCAGCGGGTGTCGTCGGGAACCGACTCCGCCGCCATGACGAGCGACGCGGGACCCAGGGTGGTACGGGCCCCGATCGTGCTGCCGGGCAGCACGATCCCGCCAGGACCCAGTGTGGCGCCCTCACGGAGAACCACAGTATCCGTCCGCAAGATCCGGTCGTGGAAGAGGTGAGTCTGCAGGACACAGCCGCGGTTCACGGTGGCCGCGTCCTCGAGTGTGACCAGATCCGTCTCCGGCAGCCAGTAGCTCTCCACCCAGACACCCTTGCCGATGCGCGCGCCGAGGCCGCGCAGCCAGGCCGTCATCAGGGGAGTACCCGGAACCGAGCCGGCCAGCCACGGCACCGCCAGCACCTCGACGAAGGTGTCCGCCAGCTCGTTGCGCCACACGAACGAACTCCACAGCGGGTGCTCCCCACTGCGGTGCCGCCCGACCAGCAGCCACTTGGCCAGCACCGACACCCCGCCCGCGACCGCACCGGCGGCGAGCAGCACCAGCCCCGACAGCACCGGCGCCCAGCCGCCCAGCGCGCACAGCGCGGCGACCGTCAGCCCGGCCAGCGCCACCGAGCACAGCACCGGCACGATCCTGCACAGCTCCACCAGACCGCGCGCCCACAGCAGCCGAGCCGGCGGCTCGTAGGTCCGGCTCTGGTCACCGTCCGACGCGCTGCGCGGCAGCTTCACCGGCGGCAGCCCCAGGTACGACGTGCCCTTCTTCGCCTTCTTCGGCGTCGCGGACAGCACGCCCACCAGACCGCCGTCCGGCACGCTGCGGCCCGGCGCGGTCATCCCGGAGTTCCCGAGGAACGCCCGCCGCCCGATCTCCGCGCGCCCGATCCGCACATAGCCGCCACCGAGCTCGTACGGCGCGGTCAGCGTGTCGTCGGCCAGGAACGCGCCCTCGCCGACCGTCGTCAGGCTCGGCAGCGCGAGCACGGTCGACACCTCGGCACCGCGCCCGATCCGCATCCCGAGCAGCCGCAGCCACACGGGCGTGACCAGACCGGCGTACAGCGGGAACAGGGTGTCGCGGGAGCGGTCCATCAGCTGGGAGACCGTCCAGGCCTGCCAGCCGATCCGGCTGTGCGTCGGATGCGTGCCGACCCGCAGGCCCAGGCTGAGCAGCCGTACGGAGACCAGGATCAGCAGCGCGTACGCCAGCCCGAAGGCCAGCGTGGCCGGGACCAGCGCGACCACCGCGCCCCGCAGGGCCGTGGCCAGGCCGTCTCCGGGAGCCACGAAACGCCCGGCGACCAGTAGTGCGGCGGCGCCCGCCAGCACCGGAAGTGCGCTGAGCCCGACGCCCGTCAGGCCGTACATCACCCGCCAGTAGGTGCCGCGCTGCGGCCGCTGCTTGGGCCAGTTCCGTTTGGCCTTGCCCAGCTTGATGGCCGGGGCGCCGGCCCAGCGCTGGCCGGTCGGGATCTGCCCGGTGACCGCCGAGCCGGGGGCCACCTCGGCGCGCTTGCCGACCCGGGCGCCAGGGAAGAGGATGCCGCGCGTGCCGACCACCGCGTGGGCGCCGATCCGGACCGGACCGATCACCAGCCGGTCGCCGTCCAGCCAGTGGCCGGACAGGTCCACCTCGGACTCCACGGCCGCGCCGCGCCCCACCCTGAGCAGGCCGGTGACCGGCGGCAGCGAGTGCAGGTCCACCTCGGGGCCGATCTTGGCGCCGAGCGCCCGCGCGTACCGCTCCAGCCAGGACCCGGTCAGTGCGGTCGCCCCGGTGAACTCGGCCAGCCGCTCCGCCGTCCACAGCCGCAGATGGACCGAGCCGCCGCGCGGGTACCGGCCCGGCTTCACGTCCCGCAGCAGCAGCCGCGCGCCACCGGCGGCGATCGCGATCCGGCCGGGCGGGGTGTACAGGACCAGGGCCCCGAGGGCGACCAGCCACCAGGGTGCGGTGGGCAGCCAGCCGTAGCCGTTCAGTACGTTGCCGAGCGCGGCCAGGACGACCGTCCAGCGCAGCCCGAGCAGGGTGAACAGCGGGAACAGCACCATGAGCTGCACCAGCTGGGCGGCGCGCGGCACCGGCGCGATCGTCCGCTGCGCGCTGTCGTCCTGCGCGGACTCCTCCAGGTGGCGGGCGAGCTTGCGCAGCACCGGCTGCTGGTAGATGTCGAGGACGGCCGCGCTCGGGTAGCGGGTGCGCAGCCGGGTGGTGAGCTGGGCGGCCGACAGGCTGCCGCCGCCGATCGCGAAGAAGTCGTCGGAGGCGCTGCCCACCGGGATGCCGAGGACCTCGGTCCACTGCTCGGCGAGCCAGGCCTCGGTGCCGTACAGCTGCTCGGCCTTGCCGGCCGTCTCCAGGCCCTCCAGGGGCCAGGGCAGCGCGTTGCGGTCGACCTTGCCGGAGGTGCGGGTGGGCAGCTCCTCGACGGGCGCGAGCAGCGGGACGAGGGCCGCGGGCAGCTCGGCGCGCAGCTTCTCGACGGCGGCCGCGTGGTCCCAGCCGTCCTGGGTGACGACATAGCCGACAAGCAGCTGGTTGCCGCCGCGCGCGGTCCGTACGGCCGCCGCGGCGCCCGCGACGCCCGGGAGCGCCTGGAGGGCCGCGTCGACCTCGCCCAGCTCGATACGGCGGCCGCCGAGCTTGATCTGCTCGTCCGCGCGCCCGAGGAACACCAGTCCCTCGCGGTCCGCGCGCACCAGGTCACCGCTGCGATACGCCCGGTCCCAGCCCAGCGACGGAAGCGGCGCGTACTTCTCCGCGTCCTTCTCGGCGTCGAGGTAGCGGGCCAGGCCGACCCCGCCGATCACCAGCTGGCCGCTCTCGCCCAGCGCCACGGGCTCGCCCGCGTCGTCCACGACGGCGAGTTCCCAGCCGTTCAACGGCAGCCCGATGCGGATCGGCTCCTCGCCGCTCAGCAGGGCCGCACAGGCGACGACGGTGGCCTCGGTGGGCCCGTAGGTGTTCCAGACCTCGCGGCCCTCGGTGACCAGCCGCTGCGCCAGCTCGGGCGGGCAGGCCTCGCCGCCGAAGATGAGGAGCCGGACGTCGTTGAGGGTCTCGGGCTCCCAGAGCGCGGCCAGGGTCGGCACGGTCGAGACGACGGTGATCTCCTGCTCGACCAGCCAGGGGCCGAGGTCGGCGCCGCTGCGGACCTGGGAGCGGGGCACGGGCACCAGGCACGCCCCGTAGCGCCAGGCCAGCCACATCTCCTCGCAGGAGGCGTCGAAGGCCACCGAGAGGCCCGCCATGACCCGGTCGCCGGGGCCGATCGGGTCCTCGGTCAGGAACAGCGCTGACTCGGCGTCCACGAAGGCGGCGGCGCTGCGGTGGGTGACGGCGACGCCCTTGGGCCTGCCGGTGGAACCGGAGGTGAAGATGATCCAGGCGTCGTGCTCGACGCCGGGCCGCCGGGCGGCGTGGTGCGCCTCGGGGTTCCGTACGTCGATCTCCAGTCCGGCGCCGAGGACGGCCGCGACCTCCGCCTCCTCGAACACCAGTGTGGCCCGCTCGTCGGGGTCCTCGGCGTCCACGGGGACATAGGCCGCACCGGCCGCGAGCACGCCGAGCACGGCGATGTACAGGTCGTTGGTCCCGGACGGCACCCGTACGCCCACGCGGTCGCCGAGCCCCACCCCGGCCTCGTGGAGCCGTCGCCGCAGCCGCCCGACCTCTACCGCGAGGGCGCGGTAGGTGAGCTGGGCGGTGCCGTCGTCCAGTGCGGGCTCGTCGGGGTGGGTCCGTACCGTTGCTTCGAAGACGTCCACGAGCGTGCGCGGCGAGGCCGCCGCTCCCGCCGAGAAGCGTGCCGTGTCCCCGAACTCCTCGCGGATCTCCTCGTCGAGCAGGCCGAGAGCACTGCTCTCGTCAATCGCTGCCATCCGGTCCTCGCGTCTCGTTCCCGGAACATCCGGGGCGCCGGCGGGTCCCCAGGTCTGCCTGGGGTTGTCCGGCTCCGGCTGGGTAACAAGCCGGAAATATTAGTACGACGCTAGGCTCCCGATCATCTTGTGGCCACTCGGAAGCGGCCGTTCGGGGCAGTCGCTTGAATTTTAAGGCACCTCTGACCAGGCCTTCTCCGAGTGTGACGAGAGATGGGACACACAGCGTGAGGCCGGCCAACGCAGTGTGAGAAACGTCAACGCGGCGTGAGGCGGGCCGACTCCACGGGCCCGACGGCGCGCGCGGCGACGGCCGGTGCCGTGGCAGGGAGGGGAGCACGCCACGGAACCGGCCGTCGTCGTGGGGGGAGGGGTGTGGATCAGGCGGCGGTGACCTCGGCCCAGATGGACTTGCCCCAGGGCAGATTGCCCACTCCCCAGCGGCCCGAGCACAGTGCGTCCAGGATCAGCAGACCGCGCCCGCGGTCACGTTCGACGGAGATGGGGCGCAGCCGGGGACGGTGGTTGAGCGGATCGTGCACCTCGACCCGGGTCCGGGAGCCGTCGGTGTCGATGAGGAGTCTGACCGGGTCGTCCGGGTCGGTCTCGTAACGCAGGGAGTTGGTGACCAGCTCGCAGGTGACCAGCGCGACGGCCTCGATGTGGTCACGGGAGGCGTCCGGGGTGTGATGGGTGATGAAGTCGCTCACGAACATCCGTGCCGCCCTGGCCGACTGGGGCTCGCTCGCCAGTAACAGGACGGGCGGCGGGGCGACTTGCAGTGCACGGGTTTCGGTCGTGGTGCTCCGCTGGCGTTCGATCATGTAGATCCCCTCACGGGCATGTCCCAACGCAGGCACGGTGGTTCGCCATGCGAGTGCGGTCACTTTCGTATTTCCCGGATTCATGGTGCCTTCACAGCACAGTCGATCGCAATACGTCCCACGTGATGTGAAAAATTGCGCACCTCTGCGAGAGTCTTGCGGCACAAGCCGCCAGCCGGTGGCGAGGGTTGGGGCGGCACGGCAGACTGTCGGGCAGTTCACCGGACAGAAGGGGGAACCCGTGAGCACGCCCACGGTGCGCCGGCGACGACTCGGTGCGAAGTTGCGCGAACTGCGCGGCGAACTCACCCTCGACGAGGTCGCGGAGCACTCCGAAGGCGCGTTCGTCTCCTCCAAGCTGTCCCGGATGGAGACCGGCAAGACCGCCCCCAAGGCAGCGGACATCCAGGCGCTGCTCGATCTGTACACCGCACTCGGCCGCGACGTGAGCGACGAACTGCGCGCGGCCCTGATCACACTCACCAAGGACGCAGGCCGCCGCGACTGGTGGCACTCGTACCGGGGTGTCCTCACTCCGGTGTACGAGGACCTGATCAGTCTGGAGGCCGAGGCAGAGACGGTCTCCACCTGGCAGTTGGGGATGATCCCCGGACTGCTCCAGACCGCCGAGTACGCCCGCGAGATCATCCGGGCGACCGCCATGTCCGAGGCGGTCGAGGCACGGGTCGACGCGCTGGTCGAGGTACGGCTGGCACGTCAGGCCGTGCTCACCCGCGACAGTGACCCGCTGGCGCTCTGGGCGATCATCTCCGAACAGGCCCTGCGTTGCACCACCGAGGATCCCGCCCTGATGTACGAGCAGTTGGGGCGCCTGCTTACGATGGGGCGGCGTCCGAACATCAACATCCAGGTGTTGCGCTCGGACGCCCCCCTCCACGCCGGGCTGACCGGCACCTTCAGCATCCTGGGCTTCGGTCCGCACGCGGACCTGGACGTCGTCCACCAGGAAGGGCTGACCTCCGCCCTGTACATCGAGGAACGTGATCGGGTCTCCACGCACCGGGCCGCGTGGCAACGCCTCACGTCTGCCGCCGAGTCCGTCGAGGCGTCGGTGGAACTGATCACCCAGATAAGGAAGAACGAATAGCGAATGAAGCACGTTGACGACGCGTCGACTCTGCCGGTGACCTGGTGGAAGTCCTCGGCGTCCGCATCACAGTCCGACTGCGTGGAATGCGGGATCGTCGACGAGGCGACGGTGGCCGTCCGCGACAGCAAGCGACCCTCGGGTCCCGCGCTGCTGCTGGGCCGGGCGGCACTCTCCGCGTTCACCTCGGCCGTGCCCCACGGAAACCTCGGGTACGGCCGAATAGGCCGCCTCGGCTGACCCCCGCACCTCCCCCGAAAGCCAAGAAACCCCTGCTCAGCAGGGGTTTCTTCGTGGTGTCCGAGGGGGGACTTGAACCCCCACGCCCGATAAAGGGCACTAGCACCTCAAGCTAGCGCGTCTGCCATTCCGCCACCCGGACAAGGTGTCTGTCGCGCGGAGTCTCCCTCGCGGCGACGAAGGAAACATTACCAGGCTTTCGGAGGTGGCCGATCACACCCCGTTCCGGGGACGGGCGGGCGTGAACGGCGTGTGACGGACCTGGACCGGTCTTGGGCTCGGGCGGGAAGGGAGAGAGGATGACAGGGACCGGCCGGTAGGGACAGCGGAAGGAAGCAGCGTGAGCGAGACGGACACGGCCAGGAGCGTCACCGGCGAGGACGAGGTCGTGGACCTCTGCCGCGAGCTGATCCGCTTCGACACCAGCAACTACGGCGACCACTCCGGGCCCGGCGAGCGCAAGGCCGCCGAGTGGGTGGCCGAGAAGCTCGCCGAGGTCGGCCTCGAGCCGAAGATCTTCGAGTCGCACCCGGGCCGCGCCTCGACGGTGGCCCGCATCGAGGGCGCGGACCCGACCCGGCCCGCTCTGCTGATCCACGGCCACCTCGACGTCGTGCCGGCCAACGCCGACGACTGGACCCACCACCCGTTCTCCGGCGAGATCGCGGACGGGTGCGTGTGGGGCCGGGGCGCGGTCGACATGAAGGACATGGACGCGATGACCCTGGCGGTCGTGCGTGACCGGCTGCGCAGCGGCCGGAAGCCGCCCCGGGACATCGTGCTCGCCTTCCTCGCCGACGAGGAGGCCGGCGGCACCTGGGGCGCCCGGCACCTCGTCGACCACCACCCGGACCTCTTCGAGGGCGTCACCGAGGCGATCAGCGAGGTCGGCGGCTTCTCCTTCACGGTGAACGAGGAGCGCCGGCTCTACCTGATCCAGACGGCCGAGAAGGGCATGCACTGGATGAAGCTGAAGGTGGCCGGTACCGCCGGGCACGGCTCGATGATCCACCGCGACAACGCGATCACCGAGCTGTCCGAGGCCGTCGCCCGGCTCGGCCGGCACAAGTTCCCGGTGCGGGTCACCAAGACCACCCGGGCCTTCCTGGACGAGCTGGGCGACGCGCTCGGCACCGAACTGGACCCGGAGGACATGGAGTCGACGCTGGCCCGGCTCGGCGGCATCGCCAAGCTGATCGGCGCGACGCTCAGCAACACGGCCAACCCGACCCAGCTGAACGCCGGTTACAAGGTCAACGTCATCCCCGGTGAGGCCACCGCGCACGTGGACGGCCGTTTCCTGCCCGGCCACGAGGAGGAGTTCCTCGCCGACGTCGACCGGATCCTCGGCCCGCACGTGGTCCGCGCGGACGTGCACTCCGACAAGGCGCTGGAGACCTCCTTCGACGGGGCGCTGGTGGAGGCCATGCAGTCCTCGCTGCTGGCCGAGGACCCCA
Source organism: Streptomyces sp. NPDC007157 (assembly GCF_040634235.1). Classification (NCBI taxonomy): domain Bacteria; kingdom Bacillati; phylum Actinomycetota; class Actinomycetes; order Kitasatosporales; family Streptomycetaceae; genus Streptomyces; species Streptomyces sp. NPDC007157. The sequence continues at coordinate 49,746 of NZ_JBEYFE010000019.1, read as the reverse complement.
CCGCCAAGGCGATCCCCTACATGCTCTCCGGCGGCACCGACGCCAAGTCCTTCGACGACCTCGGCATCCGGGGCTTCGGTTTCGCACCGCTGAAGCTGCCGCCGGAGCTGGACTTCGCGGGCATGTTCCACGGCGTGGACGAGCGGGTGCCGGTGGACGGTCTGCAGTTCGGCGTGCGGGTGCTGGACCGGTTCATCGACGCGTCGTGAAGCGGTACGCGTCGTGAAGTCCTGGCTTCAGGTAATCGGGCGGCTGTACGAGACCGACTGAAAAGAGTGAATGCGACGATAAGCTCGTAGCTCGATTACTCCCTCCTCGTTACATCTAATGCGATCCGCTACTTGGGATCGCATTGCCAACAAGGAGGAATAATGCTCAAGAAGGTCGTCGCTGCTGCGGCTGCCACTGGTGGTCTGGTTCTCGCGGGTGCGGGCCTGGCCGTCGCCGACTCGGGTGCTCAGGGTGCTGCCGTGGGTTCCCCGGGTGTCATCTCCGGCAACGTGATCCAGGTTCCCGTGCACGTCCCGGTGAACGTCTGCGGCAACACGATCTCGGTGATCGGGCTGCTGAACCCCGCCTTCGGCAACACCTGCATCAACAAGTGACGCCGACTCCCTGAGGGGCGTCTTTCCGTCGGCCCCGGAGTGCGCGCCATGCGCTCCGGGGCCGACCGGTTTTTCCGCGGGCTCTTTCCGCGAGAAATGCAACGGTCAGGATCCAAGGCAGGGGGGAATTCAGAAATGCGACAGGGCACCCGTAAGGGCCTTATGACAGTGGCCGCGGCGACCGGCGTGATCGCCGCGGCGAGCGGCTACGCCCACGCCGACTCGGGGGCCGTCGGCTCCGCCACCGACTCACCCGGCGTGCTGTCCGGCAACACGGTGCAGGCGCCGGTGCACGTGCCGGTGAACGTCTGCGGCAACACCGTGAACGTCGTCGGCGCCCTCAACCCGTCCATGGGCAACAAGTGTGCCAACCACGGCGGCGGGGGCGGTGCTTCCACGGGCCACGGCGGGTATGGGGGACAGACGGGACACGCGGGGCACACGGGGCACGGTGGCGGACACGGAGGCCACGGCGGCTCGCACGCCGGGGGGCACACCGGGGGTTCGCCCGGGGTCGGTTCGGGCAACACCGTGCAGGTACCGATCGACGTTCCGGTCAACGTGTGCGGGAACAGCGTCAATGTCATCGGGATCGGCAACGCCGCCGTGGGCGACGAGTGCGCCAACGGGGGGAGTTCCGGACATTCCGGTGGCTCTGGTGGTTCCGGTGGCGATCACTGCACGCAGCCGCCCGGACACGGGGGTCACGGAGGTCACGGCCACGGCACACCTCCGGGGCACGGGGGGCACGGCCACGGGACCCCTCCCGGGCACGGGGGACACGGGACGCCTCCGGGACACGGAGGGCACGGAGGGCACGGAGGGCACGGAGGGCACGGAGGCAACCCGGGACACCCGGGGACTCCGGGGCAGCCGGGACACCCGGGCCAGCCGGGTCACCCCGGGACTCCGGGCCAGCCAGGACACCCGGGTCAGCCGGGACACCCGGGACATCCGGGCAACCCGGGCCAGCACACCGGTACGCCGCCCGGTCACTCCGGGGGACGGACCGTCACGACCGGTACTCACGGCTCCAGCCTCGTCGAACCGCTGGGCAGCCCGTCGGTGACCCAGCCCGGCCCGGCCACCGCGCAGCTCGCGCACACCGGCAGTGATCTCCCGCTGGGCCTCGCGCTTCCGGCGGGCGCCGGCGCGCTGCTCGCGGGTGCGGTGCTGTACCGCAAGGCGCGCGCCTCGGCGTAGTGCACAGGCGGTGACGCTCCCCCAGTGGGGGCGCCCCCGGCAGCGGTGCGTGGAACGGAGCGGGCCCCGTCGATGCGGGGCCCCTTCCGTCATTCGGAGAGTCTCACCATGTGGCACGCACCTGGCGGATGATCCGCCGGCGCAACCGCACCCTGCGGCTGCCGTCGCGCATGAGGCTCAGTCGGTCCAACTCCCAGTGTCCGTACTCGGCATGGTCCGTCAGCAGACGCGTCGCCTCCTTGCGGGAGACCCCGCGAGGCACGTACACGTCGACAAATTCGTATTCCGGCATCGCATCTATTGTGCGGGCTGGTGCCCGGTACGGATAGCGTCTGCACTATGTCTGATGCTGCGCAGCCCACCGCTGCCGAGGTACGCGCCGCCGCCGAGGCGGTCAAGACCGCGCTCGACCGCCATCTGGCCGCGGTCGAACGCAGGTCGGGGGAGGACGACCCGGCTGTCTACGAGGCGTTCAACCAGCTCGCCGCGGCCGCCGAGGTCTACGACGAGCTGCTCTACGACCGCTATGACGAGGTCACCCCCTTCGAGATCCCCGGTACCGAGGACTCGCTGCCACCGTACGCGGGGCCCGAGGAACCGAACGCGATCAGCGTGCTGATCCGCCGCGACTACGCCGTGGCGGAACCTCAGCGGCTACTGGCGCAGGCCCAGCGGGTCGAGGCGGCGGAGTACGACGACGGCCCCGGCGCGGACCAGGACGCCGCCGGCACGATCCACGGGGCGCTGGGGATCCTGTTCGGCGAGTTCGAGCCGGACGAGATCGCCTCCCGGCACAAGGAGTTCGGCCTGGAGGAGGGCGACTCCACACTGTGGGTGACCGCGGCGGACGAGCCGGCCGAGCCCGGAGAGTGGCTGGAGGCCCCGTTCGAGGGGGTCGATCCGCAGCGGGTCGTGTGCCGGTTCGACGTCAGCGCGGTGTTCGACGACGAGGACCGCGAGGACGGCGAGGACGGTGCTGACACCGCGCGCGGCGAGGACGCGGACGACCTCGACCTCGACCTCGACGAGGACGAGGACCTGGAGCCGCTGGACGCCGAGCGCTGACCCTCCGGCCACCCGGCGGTGCCTTGCGGGCCTTGCGGCCGGTTCGGCACCGCCGGGCGGCGGAGACGGGGTGACAGCGGAGAGGCAGCGGAGCAGAGAGGCAGCGCCGGGTCAGGCTCCGGCCGTCGGCGGTACCTGTGTCTTGAGCAGGAGCGGAAGGCGGGTCGTCCGGGGCTTCGGCAGGCTCTCGGCCACCGCCTTCGGCAGGGCCTGGTCCACGCCGTGGACCACGGACAGATGCCGCTCCGCCCGGCTGAACGCCGTGTACACCCAGGGGCGGCTGAGCGACTGGGCCGCGTCGCCGGGGAGCACCACGACCGCCGCCGGCCAGCGGCCGCCGACCGCCTGGTGGGCGGTCAGCGCCCAGCCGTGCCGTACGGCCTGCTCCACCCGCTCCTTCGGGACGACCACGGGCGTACCCGCGCACGACAGGTGCAGCCCGTCGGCGTCGGCGTTCACCACCCGGCCCGGAACCGTACGGCCCGGCGTGGGGGAGTAGGCGATCCGGTCACCCGGGTCGAAGCCGCCGAAGCGGCCGGGGCCCGGGTTGAGCCGTTCCTTGAGGGCGGTGTTGAGGGCACGGGTGCCGACCGCGCCGCCATGGCCCGGGGTGATCACCACGGTCTGCTCGGCGGGGACGCCGATGGCGCGCGGGACGGAGTCGGCGACCAGCTGCACCGTCCGGTGCACCGCCTCGCCCGCGTCCCGCACCGGCACGATCACGATCTCCTTGCCGGGCGCCTCGACCTGGCTGAGCTCACCGGCACCGATCCCGGAGACCAGCTCACCGAGCGGTCCGGGGTCGGGCGTGCGCGAGGCGATCTGCGGGCACACCCGGGCCGCCAGCAGGTCGGCGAAGACCCGCCCGGGGCCCGCCGACCACAGCACCGCCGGATCTCCGCTGAGCACCAGCCGGGCCCCGTCGGGCAGCGCCTCCACGAGCATCGCCGCGCCCTCCACGTCCAGCTGGGGCGCGTCCAGCACGATCAGCAGGTCGAGATCGAGGGCACCCTCCGCGTCCCGGCCCGGCCCCTCGGTGCCGGAGAGCAGACCGGCGACCGTGGCGACGGCCGTTTCGCCGTCCGCCGCCAGGGCGGCCAGGCGGCGGTGTCCCTCCGGGGTGTGGACGGCGGCGAAGGCGCGCAGTCCGGCGCCCCGGGCCGCGGTCAGCAGGCCCGCCGGTTCGGCGCGGGCCGCCTCGCCGCCCGTGTGCAGCACCAGGCCGTGTCCGGCGACCGCCGCCGCCAGCTCGGCCACACCGCCGGAGGTTGCCGCGGCGGCCGCCTCCCAGGGCTGCGAGGCGTCCTTGGACAGCGAGTTGACCAACCGGGCCAGCCCGTCGGCGAGGCTCTCCTCGGCCAGCGCGTACCGCTCCAGACCGACCAGGACCCGGACCGGCCGCTCCTCCTCGTCGTCCTCGGGCTCGGGGGCGCCCGGATCCAGCAGGTCCTGGAAGACCAGTGCGTCTCCCTCGGCGAGCGCGTCCTGCACGGCCGCCTCCGGGTCGGGCACCGCCCGCTGGGCCAGGGCGGCGGTGAGCGCCGGCATCTCCAGCGCGGTGTGCCCGGCCAGGGCGGCCTGTTCCAGGAGCCAGCCGGTCACCGCCCGGCCGCGCCGCTCGTCGTCCGGACCGCACTCCGCGCCCAGCAGCGCCCGCGCGAACCCGTCCGCGTGGTCCGGCCGTACGCCGGTGACCCGGAGCAACTGCCAGGGGTCCTCCCGCAGCAGCGTGTCCGCGCCCTCACCGAGGGCGGCGGCGACCTGGGGGGCGAGCGACTCGGGCGCACCGCCCTCGGCCAGCACCGCCCGTACCGCCGCGACCGTCTCCACGGCGGGTGCCGCGGGTGCCACGGGTGCCGCGGGCGCGGCGGTGACAGGTGCGGGCTGGGGCCGGTGGGCCGGCTCCGGTACGGACGCCGGCCGCGGGGCGGGCTCCGGGGCGGCGAACACGGTGGCCGCGGGCTTCTCGCCGCTCTCCACCGCCCGGATCGCCGCGAGCAGGTCGGCCGCCTTGCCACTGAGCTTGGTCCCGGCCTCGACCGGCCCCGCCTTCTCGGCCTTCCGCCGCTCGATCCGCTCCCGCTCGACCCGCTGGGCGGCCAGCTCGGCCTCGGCCTCGGACAGCCGCGCACCACCCCCCGAGCCGACCTCCCCGACCTCCGCGCCGCCCTCCGGGCCTACGCCCGCGCCGGCGATGCCGTCCTCGGCCTGATCGCCGCCGTCGCCCGTCTCGCCCTCTCCGCCTGCACTGGCCTCCGCGCCACCGCCCACGCCCGCGATGCCGTCCTCGGCCCGGTCGCTGCCGTCGCCCGCGTCGCCCTCCGGGCCACCGCCCGCGCTCGCGCTGCCGCCCTCGGCCCGCTCGCTGCCGTCGCCCGCGCGGGAGTTGCCGGGTTGCGTGTCGCTTGCCGCGGCGGTGGTGGTGGCGAGGGCCTCGGTCTCCGTCGTGCCCCCGGACGTCGTGCCCTCGTCGGCCTCGGGCGTGGCGCCCAGCCCCGGCTCCGTGCTCACAGCGTGCTCCAGTCGTGATCGGGATAGCGGTGCACGGGCGCCGACACGTCGTCGAGCGCCCGGCAGATCTCGTCAGGAAGACTAAGCGCCTCCACTGACAATGCCCCCGTGAGCTGCTGCGCGTTGCGCGCGCCGACGATCGGCGCGGCCACGCCCGGCCGGTCCCGCACCCAGGCGAGCGCCACCTGGAGCGGTGTCACGGCGAGCCCGTCCGCCGCCGTCTGCACCGCGTCCACGATCCGGGTCGCGGTGTCGTCGAGATACGGCGCGACGAACGGCGCCAGATGCTCCGAGGCGCCTCTGGAGTCCGGGGGAGTGGAGTGGCGGTACTTCGCGGTCAGTACGCCCCGGCCCAGCGGGGAGGACGGCAGCAGACCGATGCCGAGGTCGAGGGCGGCGGGCAGCACCTCGCGCTCCACGCCCCGCTGGAGCAGCGAGTACTCCAGCTGGGTGCTGGCCAGCCGGGTGCGGGTGCCCGGCGCCGCGAGCTGCCAGGTCGCCGCCTTCGCGATCTGCCAGCCGCAGAAGTTGGAGACCCCGGCGTACCGGGCGCGGCCGCTGCTCACGGCCAGGTCGAGGGCCTGGAGGGTCTCCTCCAGCGGGGTGTCCGGGTCGTAGGCGTGCACGTGCCAGACGTCGACGTAGTCGGTACCGAGGCGGGCCAGGGAGGCGTCGAGCGCGGCGAGCAGATGGCCGCGGGAGCCGTCGAAACGGCGGTCGGGGTCGGGGACGCTGCCCGCCTTCGTCGAGATGACCAGGTCCCGGCGCGGCACCAGCCCTTCCATGAGTTGCCCGAGCAGATACTCGGCCTCTCCGTCGCCGTACACGTCCGCGGTGTCGACGAGGGTTCCGCCGGCCTCCCAGAACGCCTTCAGCATGTCCGCGGCGTCGTGCTCGTCGACGTCCCGGCCCCAGGTGAGGGTGCCGAGCCCGATGCGGGACACGCGCAGGCCGGTACGGCCGAGATGCCTCTGCTCCATGCCCGCGAGATTACTGGCCAGAGCTGGTGCGTTGGGTTGCCTGTGGATAACCGATTTCACAAGGCAGCGGTGCGTTGCAGGAGGCGGGAGCCGACCTGGCCAGGGGCGCGGGGCAATGCCGATGTGCGGCTCCGCCGCGTGGGCGCGACCGGCCCCCACGACGCGCAGTCGGACCACGACCGATCTCCCACCCGCCGATGACCGCGCTAAGGTCTCCGCAACAGCGACGTTACTGATCGGTAAGGGGATCGGCCATGAAGCTCGGGATCAACCTCGGCTACTGGGGTGCCGGGATGGACGGGGACAATCTGGCCGTGGCGCAGGAGGCCGAGCGGCTCGGGTACGCCGTCTGCTGGGCCGCCGAGGCCTACGGCTCCGACGCCGCCACCGTACTCAGCTGGGTCGCCGCCCAGACCGAGCGCATCGACGTCGGCTCGGCCATCTTCCAGATCCCGGCCCGGCAGCCCGCGATGACCGCGATGACCGCCGCGACGCTCGACTCGCTCTCCAAGGGCCGCTTCCGCCTCGGCCTCGGCGTCTCCGGGCCGCAGGTCTCCGAGGGCTGGTACGGCGTCAAGTTCGACAAGCCGCTCTCCCGCACCCGCGAGTACGTAGAGATCGTGCGCAGGGCGATGAGCCGCGAGCGGCTGTCGTACGAGGGCGAGCACTGGACGCTGCCGCTGCCGGGCGGTCCCGGCAAGCCGATCAAGCTGACCGTGCACCCGGAGCGCGAGCACATCCCGGTCTACATCGCCGCCATCGGGCCGAAGAACCTGGAGCAGACCGGCGAGATCGCCGACGGCGCGCTGCTGATCTTCCCCTCCGCCGACCACCTGGAGGAGACGGCCGTCAAGTACCTGCGCGCGGGGCGGGAGAAGGCAGGCCAGAGCCTCGACGGGTTCGACATCTGCCCGACGCTGCCGCTCGCTGTCGGCGAGGACAAGGACGTGGCCACGCTCGCCGACACCTTCCGGCCGTACACCGCGCTGTACGTCGGCGGCATGGGCAGCCGCAAGCAGAACTTCTACAACCAGCTCGCCCAGCGCATGGGGTACGAGCAGGAGGCCGCCGAGATCCAGGACAAGTACCTGTCCGGGGACAAGAACGGGGCCGCCGCCGCCGTACCGCAGGAGCTGATCGACCAGACCACGCTGCTCGGTTCCGTGGACCGGATCGCCGACCGGATGAAGGCCTACGCGGCCGCCGGGGTCACCACGCTGTCGCTCGCGCCCGCCGGGTTCGCCCTGGACGAGCGGCTCGCCTCGCTGCGGGCCGGCGCCGAGGCCCTGGAGCGTGCCGGACTCGCGTAAGCCCCGGCGAGAGAAGTCCGCGGCCGTGGTGGGGGCTCGGGGGTCTTCCCCGCCACGGCCGTCACGCGGAACAACGCGCCCACGCCCGCCCGGTTACGCCCTCGGTGTGACCCCGGTGCTCCTCCTTTCGGCCGAGTCCGTCCACACAGCTGTTGCAGCCGTCCGGATGCGGCATTTGACTCGTTCTCTGCGGGTCTGGTGAGTTCTCCGGAGGGGTGCCCACGATGCTTTCGGCGAAGAGTCTGTTCCTGGAGATCCTCGACAACGACGAGTCCTTCCGGCTCTTCTGTTCCATCGCGGCCAGCGGGGAGTCGCAGGGCGGCTGGGAGAACGCGCGGATCGCCGCACTGGTACCGAAGAGCGAACGCGACCTCGCCCCCAAGATCACCCGTCACGGCGCCGACGAGGACAAGCACGGGCGAATCTTCCACGCCCTCATGAACAAGCGCGGGCTCACCCCCGTCCCGGTCCCGCCCGACACCGACTACACGATGCTCCTGGAGCGGCACGGCATCGGGCTCGCCCACGACAAGCTCCGGGCCGACCGGCCGCTCACGGTGCGGGACATCGTCACCTACCTCGCCCACAGCCGGGTCACCGAGCAGCGCGCCTCGGAGCAGATGGAGCTGCTGCGCAGGCACTTCGCCGACCACCCGGACGTCGGCCGCGCGGTGCGGATGATCTCCGACGACGAGGACAACCACCTCGCCTACTGCCACGAGGAACTGCTGCGGTACGCCGCCGCCGGGCACGGCCGCGCGATCCAGCGCACCCTGCGCGCGTGCGCGCTCGCCGAGATCCGGATCTACCGGGACGTCAGCCTCGCCGTCATGGCCCACATGGGCCGCATCCTCGGCTGGCCGAAGGGCAGGTCCGCGCTCCTCGCGGTTGCCGTCCACGCCGTCTACGCCTATGAGCGCGCCGCCGGCTGGCGCCGGATGGTCTCGCTGCGGATGCCGGAGCGCAGGAACGCCCTGGGCGGCCCCGCCTCCTCCGCCCCCGAGTTCGCCTGAGCGGGAGCGAGGCCCCGGCCGCCGCGCGCCTCACATCCAGCCGCGGCGCTTGAACAGCCGGTACAGCACCAGCTCCAGGGAGGCCATGACCAGGATCACCGCCGGATACCCCCAGAGCCAGTGCAGCTCGGGCATGTGGTCGAAGTTCATGCCGTAGATCCCCGCGATCAGCGTGGGGACCGCCGCCATGGCCGCCCACGCGGAGATCTTCCGCATGTCGTCGTTCTGCCGCACGCTCATCTGCGCGAGATGGGCGCTGAGGACGTCCGACACCAGCCGGTCCAGGGCCTCCACGCCCTCGTTCACCCGCAGCAGGTGGTCGTTGACGTCCCGGAAGAACGGGCGGGCGTCCTCGCGCACGAAGGGCACCGTCATGCCGCTGCCGTAGGGGCCCACTCCCGCCAGCTTGGTCATGGGCATGGCCAGCGGCACGGTGGCCCGGCGGAACTCCAGGATCTGCCGCTTGAAGGTGTAGATCCGCGACGCGGTGTGCCGGGAGCCGCCGCCGCTCGGCGAGAACACCCCGGCCTCCAGCTCCTCCAGGTCGTTCTGCAACTCGGTCGCGACCTCCAGGTAGTTGTCGACGACCGCGTCGGAGATGGAGTACAGCACCCCTGTCGGCCCGTGCTTGAGCAGCTCGTGCTGCTCCTCCAGGTGCCGCCGGATGTCCCCGAGCGGCGAGGGCGTCCCGTGGCGCACCGTCACCACGAAGGAGTCCCCGATGAAGATCATCAGCTCGCCTGAGGTCACCGTGTCGCTCTTCGGTTCGTACGTCACCGGCTTCAGGACGACGAACAGCGAGTCGTCGTACACCTCCAGCTTGGGCCGCTGGTGGGCGGTCAGGGCGTCCTCGACGGCCAGCGGATGCAGCCCGAACTCATCGGTGACCAGGTCGAACTCGTGCTCCGTCGGCTCGTACAGACCGATCCAGAGAAAACTGTCGCCACGCGCGCGTGCCTCCGCGAGGGCGTCGGAGAAGTCCTGCGGGGTCTCCGTCCGCTCCCCGTCCCGGTAGATGGCGCAGTCGACGATCACGGAGAGTATTCTCCCGTCGCCCGGCCCGCACCGCATTCCGTGACGTTCTTCACCTCCGGGCCGCCCCGGCCGGTGCCGAGGGGCCGCACGCGCCCGCCGCTTCGGGTCTGCGCGCGTGCGGCCCCTCGACACCGGCGCACTCCTCGGGCGGGCAAACGCCTACCCTGGGCCGCATGCCCACGCTGATCCTCGTAAGGCACGGACGGTCCACCGCCAACACCTCCGGGCTGCTCGCCGGCTGGACGCCCGGTGTCGCCCTCGACGAGCGCGGCGCCGCCCAGGCCGCCGCGCTCCCCGGCAGGCTCGCCGGGCTGCCGATCTCCGAGGTCGTCGCCAGCCCGCTGCAGCGCTGCCAGGAGACGATCCGCCCGCTGCTGGACGCCCGTCCCGGCCTCACCGCCCACACCGACGAGCGGATCGGGGAGGCCCACTACGGCGACTGGTCCGGCCGCAAGCTCGCCGAGCTCAAGGACGAGCCGCTGATGGAGGTGGTGCAGGCGCACCCGTCGGCGGCCGCCTTCCCGGGCGGGGAGTCCATGCGGGCCATGCAGACCCGCGCCGCCGAGGCGGTACGCGAGTGGAACGCGCGCGTGGAGCGCGACCACGGCGCCGACGCCGTCTACCTGATGTGCTCGCACGGCGACATCATCAAGTCGCTCGTCGCGGACGCGCTCGGTCTGCATCTCGACCTCTTCCAGCGGATCTCCGTCGAACCGTGTTCCATCACCGCGATCCGTTACACCCGTCTGCGGCCATTTCTCGTTCGTCTCGGGGACACCGGGGATTTCGCCTCCCTCGCCCCCCGCGAGGAACCTCCCGGGGAAGACGCCGCGGTCGGTGGCGGCGCCGGCGCGCCGTGATCGTCAGCCGCAGTAGGGTGAAGCGATCCACGTAGTCGCCGACCGGCAACCCGCGCGGTCAGTCGCCCTTCCGAGCCCACGCACTCTCGATTCCCATGGAGACAGGACGTGTCCCGTCAGGTGTTCCTCTACGATCCGCCGGACCGCTTCGTCGCGGGCACGGTCGGACTGCCCGGACGCCGTACGTTCTTCCTCCAGGCCACGGCCGGCCCCCGGACGACCAGCGTGGCCCTGGAGAAGACCCAGGTCGCCGCGCTCGCCGAACGCATGGACGAACTCCTCGACGAGGTCGTCCGGCGCAGCGGCGGCAACGCGGCCGTCCCCGCCGTCGCACCCAACGAGATCGCCGACAGCGCCCCGCTGGACACCCCCGTCGAGGAGGAGTTCCGCGTCGGCACCATGGCGCTCGCCTGGGACGGCGAGGAAGAGCGCATGATCGTCGAGGCGCAGGCGCTCGTGGAGCTGGACGCCGACTCCGAGGAGGACCTCGCCGAGGCCGAGGAGCGGCTCCTCCAGGACGAGGAGAACGGACCCCCGATGCTGCGGGTCCGGCTGACCGGCGCGCAGGCCAGGGCCTTCGCCAAGCGCGCCCTGGACGTCGTCAACGCCGGGCGGCCGCCGTGCCCGCTGTGCAGCCTCCCGCTCGACCCGGAAGGACACGTATGTCCGCGCCAGAACGGATACCGCCGCGGAGCGTGACCGCCGCCGAACTGCTCTCCCAGGGTGAGCTGAAGGTACGCGGACGCATCCGCGACGCCTCCAACGCGGCCCTGTTCTGCACGGTCGCGTACGACGGCGAGGAAGCGTCCTGCGTCTACAAGCCGGTCGCCGGGGAACGCCCGCTCTGGGACTTCCCCGACGGCACCCTCGCCCAGCGCGAGGTGGCCGCCTACGAGGTCGCCGCGGCCACCGGCTGGGACCTCGTCCCGCCCACCGTGCTGCGCGACGGGCCCTACGGCGAGGGCATGTGCCAGCTCTGGATCGACGTCGACCCCGAGAGCGCCGACCTGCTCGCCCTGGTCGACGCCGAGGAGCCGGAGCCGGGCTGGAAGGCGATCGGGTTCGCCGAGGTCGGCGAGGGAAAGACCGCGCTGCTCGTGCACGCCGACGACGCACGGCTGCGCCGGCTCGCCGTCATCGACGCCGTGATCAACAACGCCGACCGCAAGGGCGGCCATCTGCTGCCCACCGCCGACGGGCGGCTCTACGGCATCGACCACGGGGTGACCTTCAACACCGAGAACAAGCTGCGCACCCTGCTGTGGGGCTGGGCGGGGGAGCCGCTCACCGGTGAGGCCGTGGAGGCCCTCAAGGGGCTGCGGGAGGCCCTCGGCGGGGCGCTGGGGGTCCGGCTGGCCGAGCTGATCACCGCGGCCGAACTCGACGCCACGCGCGCGCGGGTCGACGCGCTGCTGACCACCGGAAAGCACCCGGAACCGAGCGGAGAGTGGCCGGCCATCCCCTGGCCGCCCGTGTGACCGGTCCGCAGCACATCGCGGACGCAAGATCAAGAGTGCCTTCCCGGCCATCTGGCCTGGTCCGGTTCGTATACCGAACTCGGGTCCGGTTACGCTCATGTACATGCATGCCTGGCCCGCTTCCGAGGTCCCCGCCCTGCCTGGTCAGGGCCGCGACCTGAGGATCCACGACACCGCGACCGGCGGTCCGGTCACCCTCGACCCCGGTCCCGTCGCCCGTATCTATGTCTGCGGCATCACCCCGTACGACGCGACCCACATGGGGCACGCGGCGACCTACAACGCGTTCGACCTGGTCCAGCGCGTGTGGCTCGACACCAAGCGGCAGGTGCACTACGTCCAGAACGTGACGGACGTCGACGACCCGCTCCTGGAGCGCGCCGAGCGCGACGGCGTCGACTGGGTCGCCCTCGCCGAGCAGGAGACGACCCTCTTCCGCGAGGACATGACCGCCCTGCGGATGCTGCCCCCGCGGCACTACATAGGCGCGGTCGAGGCGATACCCGGCATCGTGCCGCTGGTCGAGCGGCTGCGCGACCTCGGCGCCGCCTACGAACTCGACGGCGACGTCTACTTCTCCGTCGAGTCCGACCCCCACTTCGGCAAGGTCTCGGGCCTCGACGCCGCCGCCATGCGGCTGCTGTCCGCCGAGCGCGGCGGCGACCCCGACCGCCCCGGCAAGAAGAACCCCCTCGACCCGATGCTGTGGATGGCCGCCCGCGAGGGCGAACCCAGCTGGGACGGCGGCTCGCTCGGCCGCGGCCGGCCGGGCTGGCACATCGAGTGCGTGGCCATCGCCCTCGACCACCTCGGCATGACCTTCGACGTCCAGGGCGGCGGCTCCGACCTCGCCTTCCCGCACCACGAGATGGGCGCCTCGCACGCCCAGGTGCTCACGGGCGAGTTCCCGATGGCCAAGGCGTACGTGCACGCCGGCATGGTCGGCCTGGACGGCGAGAAGATGTCCAAGTCCAAGGGCAACCTGGTCTTCGTCTCCCAACTGCGCCGCGACGGCGTCGACCCGGCCGCCATCCGCCTCGCCCTGCTCTCCCACCACTACCGCGCCGACTGGGAGTGGACCGACCAGGTCCTGGCGGACGCGGTGACCCGCCTCGACCGCTGGCGGGCAGCGGTCTCCCGCCCGGACGGCCCGCCGGCCGAGGCCTTGGTGGAGGAGATCCGCGAGGCCCTGAGCAACGACCTGGACGCCCCGGCGGCCCTGGCGGCGGTGGACCGCTGGGCCGCACTCCAGCAGACCGAGGGCGGCACGGACACGGGCGCGCCCGGGGTCGTGTCACGAGCGGTGGACGCGCTGATGGGCGTGGCCCTGTAGACAGACGTCGGCACCCGCGCCCCGAAAGGGGCGCGGGGAAACCGCGCGCCAAGCCCCACCGGCGCGAGACCGACACCCGACGGCCGACACCCGACGAACAGGGGCGGTACGCACTACGCGTACCGCCCCTGTCTCAGTCCTCGGAGGTGTCCTCGCCGTCCGGCCCGGAGTCCTCGCCCTCCCCGGCATTGCCGGCGCTCCCGGGCGTGTCGGGCTTCGGCGGTCGGGGCGGCCGGGTCTTGCCGCTCGGGTTGTCCCGCAGGTAGGAGGCGCTATCGGTGCCGTCCGCCGTGGCGTGGCCGCCGGGCGGCGGATTCACGTCCCGGCGCCGCAGATAGCGCTCGAACTCACGGGCGATCGCCTCGCCCGACGCCTCCGGCAGCTCGGCGGTGTCCCGGGCCTCCTCAAGCGTCTGCACGTACTCCGCGACCTCGGTGTCCTCGGCGGCCAGCTGGTCCACGCCCACCTGCCAGGCACGCGCGTCCTCGGGCAGCTCGCCCAGCGGGATCCGCAGGTCGAGCAGGTCCTCCAGGCGGTTCAGCAGCGCCAGCGTGGCCTTCGGGTTGGGCGGCTGGGAGACGTAGTGCGGAACGGCCGCCCAGAGCGAGACCGCCGGGACGCCCGCGTGCGTGCAGGCCTCCTGGAGGACGCCGACGATGCCCGTCGGACCCTCGTACTTGGTCTCCTCCAGGTCCATCCGCTGGGCCAGGTCCGGGTCGGAGGTGACTCCGCTGACCGGCACCGGACGTGTGTGCGGGGTGTCGCCCAGCAGGGCGCCCAGGACGACCACCAGCTCCACGCCCAGCTCGTGGGCGAAGCCGAGCAGCTCGTTGCAGAACGAGCGCCAGCGCATGGACGGTTCGATGCCCCTCACCAGCACCAGATCGCGCGGCTTGTCGCCGCCGACCCGGACCACCGACAGGCGTGTCGTCGGCCATGTGATCTTGCGCACGCCGGCGTCCATCCACACCGTGGGGCGGTTGACCTGGAAGTCGTAGTAGTCCTCGGCGTCAAGGGCCGCGAACACCTCGCCCTTCCATTCCCGCTCCAGATGCGCGACCGCGGTGGAGGCGGCGTCGCCGGCATCGTTCCAGCCCTCGAACGCGGCCACCATGACTGGGTCGATCAGCTCGGGAACCCCCTCCAGCTCGATCACCCAGCGCCTCCTTCCGACGTACCCTCGCGTACGCCCCAACCTTACGGCGTCCGGCGGGGGCGCCCGCAGCCCCCTTGCACGGGGGAGTGAACGGATCACTGCCCCGTTCACCCTCCTCGAACACCCCGATTCGACAAGGAACCGCTCACCGGTAGTAAGCGCTTCACAGGCTGCTGCGCAGCCACTGCTCCACGCTCGCGATGTGCACGGTCGCCCAGGAACGGGCCGCCTCCGCGTCCCGGTCGCGCAGCGCGGCCACGATCGCCCGGTGCTCGCGCAGGGTCCGGGCGACCGCGTCCTCCTGGGTCAGCCCGCGCCAGATCCGGGCCCGGGTGGTCGGCCCGGACAGCCCGTCAAGGAGCGAGCAGAGCACCGAGTTCCCGGAGCTCTGCACGATGCCCCGGTGGAACTCCAGGTCACAGGCGACCAGTTCCTCCACCGAGGGCGCGGCGCCCAGGGCGTCCAACTGGGCGGCCAGTGCGTCCAGTTGCTGCTCGCTGATCCGGGCGGCGGCCATCGCGGTGGCGGCCGGCTCCAGGATCCGGCGCACCGCGAGGAACTCCAGGACCGTGTCGTCGCGGTGGAAGTCGACGACGAAGCTCATCGCCTCCAGGAGCAGTTGCGGGTCCAGGCTGGTGACGTAGGTGCCGTCGCCCTGCCGTACGTCCAGGATCCGGATCAGTGACAGGGCGCGCACCGCCTCCCGCAACGAGTTGCGGGACAGGCCGAGTTCGGCGGCGAGTTCGCTCTCCTTCGGCAACCGGTCACCGGGGCGCAGCGCACCGGAGACGATCATGTCCTTGATCTTCTCGATCGCCTCATCGGTGACTGCCATACCGGCCTCCTTGTCGCTGAGACATCCGATGTCTCAGCCACATTATGCGACCTGGTCAGGCCGGGGGCAGACCGTGGTGCCGGGCACCGGCCGGGACCGGTGCGCGCTCCGCTCCGCGCCGCCGGCAGCCGCAGCGCCTCCAGGGACCAGGTCAGGGTCCGCACCCGGCCCTGACAACGGGCGCGCGGAAGGGGCGGCTCCCCAGGGGAGAGGAGCCGCCTGGCTCACTTCTTGTCGAGCAGGTCCTGGACCTTCGCCTTGACGTCGTCCGTGGCCAGGCCGCGGATCGTCAGGGTGGTACGGCGGCGCAGCACGTCGTCCGTGGTCTCGGCCCACTCGTGGTCGCGGGCCCAGACGACCTGGGCCCAGATCTCCGGGGCGTCCGGGTGGACGCGCTCGGCGAGCTGCGGGTCCTCGTTGGCGAGGCGGGCGATGTCGAAGGCCAGCGAACCGTAGTGGGTGGCCAGGTGCTTGGCCGTGTCGGCGGCCATGCGCGGGCCGGGAGCCGGGTTGTCCACCAGCAGGCGGTGGGCGACCGCGCGGGGGTTGGCGACACCGGGCAGCGGCAGCTTCTTCGGCAGCGAGGAGATCGGTTCGAAGTCGTCGCCCAGCGGGTGCCCCGGCAGCGCCTCCAGCTTCTCCATCACCGTACGGCCGATGTGCCGGAAAGTGGTCCACTTGCCGCCCGCGACGGACAGCATGCCGCCCCTGCCCTCGGTCACCACGGTCTCCCGCTTGGCCTTGGCGGTGCTGCCGGGACCGCCCGGCAGCACCCGCAGGCCCGCGAAGGCGTAGGTGATCAGATCGCGCTGGAGCTGCTGGTCCCGGACGGAGAACGCGGCCTCGTCCAGGATCTGGGCTATGTCCTTCTCGGTGACGGAGACATCCGCCGGGTCGCCCTCGTACTCCTCGTCGGTGGTGCCGAGCAGCAGCATGTCCTCCCAGGGGAGGGCGAAGGTGATCCGGTACTTGTCGATGGGGGTCGCGAGGGCGGCCTTCCACGGGGCCGTCCGCTTCAGGACCAGGTGCGCGCCCTTCGACAGGCGGATGGACGGGGCCGCGTTCGGGTCCTCCATCCGGCGCAGGTGGTCGACCCAGGGGCCGGTCGCGTTGAGCACCAGACGGGCGTTGACGCCGAACTCCTCGCCGGAGACCGCGTCCTTCAGGTCGGCGCCGGTCACCCGGCCGTTGGTGAAGCGCAGACCGCTGACCTGGGCGTGGTTCAGGACGACCGCGCCCGCCTCGACGGCCGCGCGGACCGTCATCAGCGCCATGCGCGCGTCGTTCATCTGGTCGTCGCCGTACACGGCCACGGCCTTGAGGTTCTCGGTGCGCAGCTCCGGCACGTCCCGCTGGGCCCGGGCGGGCGAGAGCAGGTGGCCGACGCCGTCACCGAACGCGGAGAGCGCGGAGTAGGCGAAGACGCCCGCTCCGAGCTTCGCCGCACCGTGCGGACCGCCCTTGTACACGGGGAGGTAGAACGTGAGCGGGTTCGCCAGGTGGGGAGCCACCTGGCGGGAGACCGCACGGCGTTCGAAGTGGTTCTCCGCCACCAGCTTCACCGCGCCGGTCTGCAGGTAGCGCAGACCGCCGTGGAGGAGCTTGGAGGAGGCGGAGGAGGTGGCACCGGCGAAGTCGCCGGCGTCGACCAGGGCCACCCTGAGGCCGGACTGCGCGGCGTGCCAGGCGGTGGAGATGCCCAGGATGCCGCCGCCGATCACGAGAAGGTCGTACGACGCCTTGGAAAGCTGCTCCCTGGTCTCGGCACGGCTCGGAAGCGAGCCGGAGGCCGGGTGTGTTCCCAGGGCAGGCACGGACTGCAGGGTGGACTGACTGGTCATGTCGGGTTCTTACTCCTCGTCAGAGCTCGATCGTGAGAGCGTGCGCGCTCTCGTCAGCTCTCGTCGTCGATCCAGCCCATGGTCCGGTCGACGGCCTTGAGCCAGTTCTTGTACTCACGGTCGCGGGTCTCCGCGTCCATGCGGGGGGTCCACTCGGCGGCCCGGCGCCAGTTGGCGCGCAGTTCGTCGGTGTTGGACCAGAAGCCGACGGCGAGGCCGGCGGCGTAGGCGGCGCCGAGGCAGGTGGTCTCGGCGACCATCGGGCGCACCACCGGTGCGTCGAGGACGTCGGCGAGCTGCTGCATCAGCAGGTTGTTGGCGGTCATGCCACCGTCGACCTTGAGGGCCACCAGCTCGTCGCCGGAGTCCTTCACCATGGCGTCGGCGATCTCGCGGGTCTGCCAGGCGGTGGCCTCCAGGACGGCGCGGGCCAGGTGCGCCTTGGTGACGTACCGGGTCAGGCCGGCGATCACACCGCGGGCGTCGGAGCGCCAGTGCGGGGCGAACAGACCGGAGAAGGCCGGCACGAAGTAGGCGCCGCCGTTGTCCTCGACCGAGAGCGCGAGCGTCTCGATCTCGGCGGCGGTGGAGATCAGGCCCATCTGGTCGCGCATCCACTGCACCAGCGAGCCGGTGACGGCGATCGAGCCCTCCAGCGCGTACACCGTCGGCTGGTCGCCGATCTTGTAGCCGACCGTGGTCAGCAGGCCCGCGTACGAGTTGATGATCTTTTCACCGGTGTTCATCACCATGAAGGTGCCGGTGCCGTAGGTCGACTTGACCTCGCCCTCGGCGAAGCAGGTCTGGCCGAACAGGGCCGCCTGCTGGTCGCCGAGCGCGGAGGCGACCGGGATGCCGCCGAGCAGGTCCCCCAGCTTGCCGCCGGTGACGTCGCCGTAGACCTCGGCGGAGGAGCGGATCTCGGGGAGGATCTGGAGCGGGACGCCGATGGACTCCGCGATCTTGTCGTCCCACTGCATGGTGTGCAGGTTCATGAGCAGGGTGCGGGAGGCATTGGTGACGTCGGTGACGTGCTTGCCGCCGTTGACACCGCCGGTCAGGTTCCAGATGACCCAGGTGTCCATGGTGCCGAAGAGGATGTCGCCCGCCTCGGCGCGCTCCTGGAGGCCGTCGACGTTGTCGAGCAGCCAGCGGGCCTTGGGGCCGGCGAAGTAGGAGGCCAGCGGGAGGCCGGTCTCGCGGCGGAAGCGGTCCTGGCCGACGTTGCGGCCGAGCTCCCGGCAGAGGGCGTCGGTGCGGGTGTCCTGCCAGACGATGGCGTTGTAGACGGGCTCACCGGTGTTCTTGTCCCACAGCACGGTGGTCTCGCGCTGGTTGGTGATGCCGATGGCCTTGATGTCGTCGCGGGTGATGCCGGCCTTCTGGATGGCCCCGGCGACGACTTCCTGGACGTTGGTCCAGATCTCGTTGGCGTTGTGTTCGACCCAGCCCGGCTTGGGGAAGATCTGCTCGTGCTCCTTCTGGTCGACCGAGACGATACGGCCGTCCTTGTCGAAGACGATGCAGCGGCTGGAGGTCGTGCCCTGGTCGATCGCGGCGATGAACGGGCCTGCGGTGTGGGCGTCGGTCACTGTGTGCTCCTCGAAGATCCGTGGTGTGTGGCGGTACGTCTGCTGCTTCAGCGGAGTTCTGCCGGTAGCGGAGGTCTGCTTCTAAGCAAAAGCGACGTTGTAGATGCCCGCGGCTATCGCTCCGCCGATCAGCGGACCGACCACCGGGATCCAGGCGTAGCTCCAGTCGGAACCGCCCTTGTTGGGCAGGGGGAGCAGCGCGTGCACGATACGCGGACCGAGGTCACGGGCCGGGTTGATGGCGTAGCCCGTCGGACCGCCGAGCGAGAGACCGATGGAGACGACCACCAGGGCGGTGATCAGGCCGCCCAGCACACCGAGGCCGTTGCCCTTGTCGTTGAGGCCCTGCGTGAGGACCGCCAGGATCAGCACGATGGTGCCGATGATCTCCGTGGCGAGGTTCTGCACCACGTTCCGGATCTCGGGACCGGTGGAGAAGATGCCGAGGACCGGGCCGGCGCCGGTCTCTTCCGCCTCGACGGCCTTGACCTTGGTGGCCTGCGCGCCCGGACCGCCGACGATCTCCTTGTCGGTCAGGTGCGCGTGGAACTGGCCGTAGTAGGCGACCCATACCAGGGTCGCGCCGATCAGCGCGCCGAGCAGCTGGCCGGCGAAGTAGACCGGAACGTTGCTCCAGTCGTCGTTCTTGATCGCGAGGGCGACGGTGACGGCCGGGTTGAGATGGGCGCCGGACAGCGGTCCGGAGATGTAGACCGCCGTCATGACGGCGAAGCCCCAACCGAAGGCGATGGCGAGCCAGCCGGCGTTACGGGCCTTGGAGGCCTTGAGCGTGACGGCGGCGCACACACCGCCGCCGAGCAGGATGAGTACGGCGGTACCGATGGTCTCGCCGATGAAGATGTCGGAGCTGGACACCCGCGACTCCTTTGTCCTTCGTCCAGGGAAGCCGAACCCCGAGTCCCGTCGGGGTGTTGGCGCCCTCGTGGGTGAGAGCGAATCCGGCCCTTGGCGTTGCCACACTCTAGCGCGTATTGCCGGTAGGTGTTCGACAATGCCGACCGATGGACGGGAGTCTCGCCCCGGCGTTACGTGTGCGTCAAGAGTTCTGTTATCGAAAGTGCGATCGTTATTGATTGCTGTGAGTTATCGATCTTTGTCGGGATCGTGGGTCGGATGTGCTGCGGTAGCCCACTGAACTCCACTTTTGTTCTGTTTTGTCCAGATCAGGGTACGGCTGAGGCCGGTCCGCCGACAGGCGGACCGGCCTCAGGTGGTGATCAGTGGTACGCGGTCAGAACCGTCCCGCGCCCAGGTCCCGCGACACCGCGCGGGCGCAGTCCCGCACCGCGGCGATCAGCTCGGGCTGCAACTCCCCGTCCTTGCACAGCCGCTCCACCGCGCCCGTGATGCCCACCGCGCCCACCGGCATGCGGCGCCGGTTGTGGATCGGCGCCGCTATCGACGCCACGCCCTCCCAGGTCTCCTCCACGTCCGCCGCGTACCCCCGCGCGCGGGTGATGTCGAGGACGTGTTCGAAAGCGTCCAGGTCACAGGTCGTGCGGTCCGTGAAGGGCTTGCGGTCGGCCTCCAGGGCCTCGCTGTGCGCCACCGGGTCGTAGGCGGACAGCACCTTGCCGAGCGCGGTGGAGTGCAGCGGCTGCATCGCCCCGATCTCCAGCACCTGCCGGCTGTCGTCGGGCCGGAACACGTGGTGCACGATCAGCACGCCCTGCTGGTGGAGAACGCCCAGGTAGACGCTCTCCCCGCTGGACCGGGCCAGGTCGTCCGTCCACACCAGCGCCCGGGCCCGCAGCTCGTGCACGTCCAGATAGGTGGTGCCGAGCCGCAGCAGCTCGGCGCCCAGCTGGTAGCGCCCCGAGGCCTCGTCCTGCTCGACGAACCCCTCCTGTTGGAGGGTGCGCAGAATGCCGTGCGCGGTGCCCTTGGCCAGACCCAGTGACGAGGCGATGTCGGACAGGCCGAGCCGTCGCTCGCCGCCCGCGAGCAGCCGCAGCATCGCGGCCGCCCGTTCGAGCGACTGGATGTTCCGTGCCATCGCAGTCCTGCCTCCGTCCCCTACGACCCTCGCCGTAAGACTGCCGTAACCATCGTTCGGCAATGCCGAACACTACCGGTCCGTGTCGACTCTCCGCTAATGGTTGGTCGACACCTGTTACGCCAGGCGTGGTCCGCGCTCACCGCAGGTGTGGTCCCCGTGGCTCACGTCACGTGCGGTTCCCGTGCCCGGCGCGGCTGCCGTGGTGGGCGACATACTCGCCCATCCACCGCCTCACCAGCCCCTCACCCGTCCGCCACATGGACGCCCTGCACATCCAAGCCCACCCCCGGTTAGGCTGGCGCAGTGCGTCCATGTCCGGGCCCGGCCCGGCGGACCGCATAGCCGACAGCCGTCGCATCCAAGGGAGCCCTTCATGGCCTCGTCGCCACCGTCCCCTTCCGCCGACAGCCGGACCCGTGTGTCCGCGCTCCGAGAGTCGCTGGCCACCCGTGTGGTGGTCGCCGACGGAGCCATGGGCACCATGCTCCAGGCCCAGGACCCCACCCTGGACGACTTCCAGCAGCTCGAGGGCTGCAACGAGATCCTGAACCTGACCCGCCCCGACATCGTCCGCTCGGTCCACGAGGCGTACTTCGACGCGGGCGTGGACTGCGTCGAGACCAACACCTTCGGCGCCAACTACGCGGCGATGGCCGAGTACGACATCCCCGAGCGCGTCTACGAGCTGTCCGAGGCGGGCGCCCGCATCGCCCGGGAGACCGCCGACGGCTATGTCGCCCGCGACGGCCGCCAGCGCTGGGTGCTCGGCTCCATCGGCCCCGGCACCAAGCTGCCCACCCTCGGCCACATCGGGTACACCACGATCCGCGACGCCTTCCAGCAGAACGCCGAGGGCCTGATCGCGGGCGGCGCCGACGCGCTGATCGTGGAGACCACCCAGGACCTGCTCCAGACCAAGGCGGCCGTGATCGGCGCCCACCGCGCCCGCGAGATCGCCGGCCTGGACGTCCCGATCATCGTCTCCGTCACCGTCGAGACGACCGGCACCATGCTGCTGGGCTCCGAGATCGGCGCCGCGCTCACCGCGCTGGAGCCGCTCGGCATCGACATGATCGGCATGAACTGCGCCACCGGCCCCGCCGAGATGAGCGAGCACCTGCGCTACCTCTCCCGGCACTCCCGTATCGCGCTGTCGTGCATGCCCAACGCCGGCCTGCCCGTCCTCGGCAAGGACGGCGCCAGCTACCCGCTCACCCCCTCGGAGCTGGCCGACGCCCACGAGACCTTCGTACGGGACTACGGCCTCTCCCTCATCGGCGGCTGCTGCGGCACCACCCCCGAGCACCTGCGCCAGGTCGTCGAGCGGGTCCGCGGCGTCACCCCGCCCGAGCGCAGCCCGCGCCCCGAGCCCGGCGCCGCCTCCCTCTACCAGACCGTCCCGTTCCGCCAGGACACCTCGTACCTGGCCATCGGCGAGCGCACCAACGCCAACGGTTCCAAGAAGTTCCGCGAGGCCATGCTGGACGCCCGCTGGGACGACTGTGTGGAGATGGCCCGCGAGCAGATCCGCGAGGGCGCCCACATGCTCGACCTCTGCGTGGACTACGTCGGCCGGGACGGCGTCGCCGACATGCAGGAGCTGGCCGGCCGCTTCGCCACCGCCTCCACCCTGCCGATCGTCCTGGACTCCACCGAGGTCCCCGTCATCCGGGCCGGCCTGGAGAAGCTCGGCGGCCGCGCCGTCATCAACTCCGTCAACTACGAGGACGGCGACGGCCCGGAGTCCCGCTTCGCCAAGGTCACCGCGCTGGCGCGCGAGCACGGTGCCGCGCTGATCGCGCTGACCATCGACGAGGAGGGCCAGGCCCGCACCCCGGAGAAGAAGGTCGAGATCGCCGAACGGCTGATCGAGGACCTGACCGGGAACTGGGGCATCCACGAGTCGGACATCCTCATCGACACCCTGACCTTCACCATCTGCACCGGCCAGGAGGAGTCCCGGGGCGACGGCATCGCCACCATCGAGGCGATCCGCGAACTCAAGCGCCGCCACCCGGACGTCCAGACCACCCTGGGCCTGTCCAACATCTCCTTCGGCCTCAACCCGGCCGCCCGCATCCTGCTGAACTCCGTCTTCCTCGACGAGTGCGTCAAGGCGGGCCTGGACTCGGCGATCGTGCACGCGAGCAAGATCCTGCCGATCGCCCGGTTCTCCGAGGAGGAGGTGCGGACCGCCCTCGACCTCGTTCACGACCGCCGCGCCGAGGGCTACGACCCGCTCCAGAAGCTGATGGCCCTCTTCGAGGGCGCCACCGCCAAGTCCCTCAAGGCCGGCAAGGCCGAGGAACTGGCCGCCCTCCCGCTGGAGGAGCGGCTCAAGCGCCGCATCATCGACGGCGAGAAGAACGGCCTGGAGGCCGACCTGGACGCGGCCCTCCAGGACCGCCCCGCCCTCGACATCGTCAACGAGACCCTGCTGGACGGCATGAAGGTCGTCGGCGAGCTGTTCGGCTCCGGCCAGATGCAGCTGCCGTTCGTCCTCCAGTCCGCCGAGGTCATGAAGTCCGCGGTGGCCCACCTCGAACCGCACATGGAGAAGTCGGACGCCGAGGGCAAGGGCACCATCGTGCTCGCCACCGTGCGCGGCGACGTCCACGACATCGGTAAGAACCTCGTCGACATCATCCTGTCCAACAACGGCTACAACGTCGTCAACCTCGGCATCAAGCAGCCCGTCTCCGCGATCCTGGAGGCCGCCGACGAGCACCGGGCGGACGTCATCGGCATGTCCGGCCTGCTGGTCAAGTCCACGGTGATCATGAAGGAGAACCTGGAGGAGCTCAACCAGCGCGGCCTGGCGGCCAGTTACCCGGTGATCCTGGGCGGCGCGGCCCTCACCCGCGCCTACGTCGAGCAGGACCTGCACGAGATCTACGAGGGCGAGGTCCGCTACGCCCGCGACGCCTTCGAGGGCCTGCGCCTGATGGACGCGCTCATCGGCGTCAAGCGCGGAGTGCCCGGCGCCAGCCTGCCGGAGCTGAAGCAGCGCCGGGTGCGGCCCACCGCCACCGCCGAGGTCGAGGAACGGCCCGAGGAGGGCCATGTCCGCTCCGACGTCGCCGTCGACAACCCGGTGCCCACCCCGCCGTTCTGGGACACCCGCGTCATCAAGGGCATCCAGCTCAAGGAGTACGCGAGCTGGCTCGACGAGGGCGCCCTCTTCAAGGGCCAGTGGGGCCTCAAGCAGGCCCGCACCGGCGAGGGACCGTCGTACGAGGAACTCGTCGAGACCGACGGCCGCCCCCGGCTGCGCGGCCTGCTGGACCAGCTCCAGACCGAGAACCTGCTGGAAGCGGCCGTGGTCTACGGCTACTTCCCGTGCGTCTCCAAGGACGACGACCTGATCATCCTGGACGAACGCGGCAACGAACGCACCCGGTTCACCTTCCCCCGCCAGCGCCGCGGCCGCCGGCTGTGCCTCGCCGACTTCTTCCGCCCGGAGGAGTCGGGGGAGACGGATGTGGTCGGCCTCCAGGTCGTCACCGTCGGCTCGCGCATCGGCGAGCGGACCGCCAAGCTCTTCGAGGCCAACTCCTACCGCGACTACCTCGAACTGCACGGCCTGTCCGTCCAGTTGGCCGAGGCGCTGGCCGAGTACTGGCACGCGCGCGTCCGTGCGGAGCTGGGCTTCGCCGGCGAGGACCCGAGCGACGTCGAGGACATGTTCGCCCTGAAGTACCGGGGCGCGCGGTTCTCGCTGGGCTACGGCGCCTGCCCCAACCTGGAGGACCGCGCCAAGATCGCCGACCTGCTGCAGCCCGAGCGGATCGGCGTCCAGCTGTCCGAGGAGTTCCAGCTGCACCCCGAGCAGTCCACCGACGCCATCGTCATCCACCACCCGGAGGCGAAGTACTTCAACGCGCGCTGAGCCCGTGGACGTGCGGCACTGAGCCGTACGTGTGCGGTGCGGCGCCGAGACGCGTGCCACAGAGCACACTGATCGGATAAGTCGTACACTGGTCGGTCCACAGCAGGCCGGTTCCCGCATGGGAACCGGCCTGGTCGTCCCTCAAGGAGGTGCGCCCGGATGACCAGTACGGTCCCCGCGCTCGGAACCCGTACGGCGGAAGGCTCGGCGCTTCAGGCGGTGCTCCTCGACATGGACGGCACCCTGGTGGACACCGAGGGCTTCTGGTGGGACGTCGAGGTCGAGATCTTCGCCCGCCTCGGCCACACCCTCGACGAGTCCTGGCGGCATGTCGTGGTCGGCGGCCCCATGACCCGCAGCGCCGGGTTCCTCATCGAGGCCACCGGCGCGGCCATCACGCTCGCCGAACTCAGCGTGCTCCTCAACGACGGCTTCGAACAGCGCATCGGCACCGCCCTGCCGCTGATGCCGGGCGCCAAGCGGCTGCTCGCCGAACTCCACGAACAGCAGATCCCCACCGCCCTGGTCTCCGCCTCGCACCGGCGCATCATCGACCGCGTCCTGACCTCACTGGGCCCCCACCACTTCGCCCTCTCCGTCGCCGGCGACGAGGTCTCCCGCACCAAGCCCTATCCGGACCCGTATCTGCTCGCCGCCGCGGGACTTGGCGCGGATCCGGCCAGGTGCGCGGTGGTCGAGGACACCGCGACCGGTGTCGCCGCCGCCGAGGCCGCCGGCTGCCAGGTGGTCGCCGTACCGTCCGTCGCGCCCATCGCCCCGGCCGAGCGGCGCACCGTGGTCAGCTCCCTGGAAGAGGTCGACCTGGCATTTCTGCGCGGGCTGATGACGGAAATGCGCTAGCCGTTCACCCAGCGTGCAAAGGGCATTGGGCGAAATCCCGGCGGAGCTCATTCAACGGAATTCGCAAGTGTTCAACCGGCTGAATTGCGTTGCCGCTCCCGGTGATTGCGTGTGTGACGTTCCCCACGTGCACGGGGGTCGACAACGTTGCCCGGGTGTGCCGCTTCCCCCCTGATCGGGGGGAATTCAGGCGCCCTTGTGTCCCGATTGGGGAGAGGCTGCACTAATCCTGCCGCCGTCGGGTTTTCGGTCTGTCCGCAGCCGGTTCCGCTGCGTGATGGGACCTCAACTCAGGCGCCTGCGAGCCCTCCTGCGGGTGCGGACTAATCTCGTCGCGAGAACATCGCCGCTACCCCCGTGATCCGCTTCGACACCCCTGCATGCCGGATACACGGACACGAACAGCTCTGGAGAACTTCGAGCATGAACCGCAAGACTTTGGTGCTGCCGGCCGTCATCGGTCTGCTCACTCCGGTTCTCGCCGCGTGCGGTGGATCCGACAGTGGGAGCAACAGTGACGGCGCGATCGTCGTCGGCACCACCGACCGGTTCACCGCCACGAAGGACGCACCGGCGCCGGTCGACCCCGCCTACTCCTACGACGTCGGCGGCTGGAACATCCTGCGCCAGACCGTGCAGACCCTCATGTCCCAGCCCAAGGGTGACGGTGACCCGGTTCCCGACGCCGCCGAGAGCTGCTCCTTCACCGACAGCGGCAGCGAGCGCTACGCCTGCAAGCTGCGTGAGGGCCTGAAGTTCTCCGACGGCAACGCCGTCACCGCCGCGGACGTCAAGTGGTCCATGGAGCGCGCCCTGCGCATCAAGTCCGAGAGCGGTGTCTTCGCCCTGCTCTCGAACATCGACACCATCGAGACCCAGGGCGACCGAGAGGTCATCTTCCACCTCAAGTCGGCCGACGCCACCTTCCCGTACAAGCTGTCCACTCCGGTCGCGGGCATCCTGAACCCGAAGGACTACGCGAAGGACAAGCTCCGCGACGGCTTCGACGTCGACGGCTCCGGTCCCTACACCTTCAAGGCCGACGTCCAGAACAACGAGATCGTCTCCGCCACCTTCACCAAGAACCCGAACTACAAGGGCAGCGTGACGGTGAACAACGACAAGGTCGTCATGCGCTCCTTCAAGGACGCCGACGCCATGGGCGAGGCGATCGACAAGGGCGACATCGACGTGATGACCCGCACCATGTCGCCGTCCCAGATCAACAAGCTCGACGCCGGCGACGACTCCAACGTCGACCTCGTCGAGATGTCCGGCCTGGAGATCCGCTACCTCGGCTTCGACACCGACGCGCCCACGGTCAAGACCAAGGCCGTCCGCCAGGCGATGGCCCAGATCATCGACCGCGCCGCACTCGTCGCCAAGGTGTACGGCTCCCAGGCCGAGCCGCTGTACTCGCTGGTCCCGGCCTCCGTGACCGGCCACTCCAACTCCTTCTTCAACAAGTACGGCGACCCCAACGTCGCCAAGGCCAAGAACCTGCTGACCGCCGCGAACATCACCACCCCGGTGAAGCTGACGCTGCACTACACGACCGACCACTACGGCTCCGCCACCAAGGAGGAGTTCGAGGTCCTGCAGCAGCAGCTCAACAACAGCGGCCTGTTCGACGTCGACATCAAGGGCACCCCCTGGTCGACGTACCAGACCGCCGAGCGCAAGCAGGCGTACGACGTCTACGGCATGGGCTGGTTCCCCGACTTCCCGGACGCCGACAACTTCCTGGCGCCGTTCCTCGGCAAGGACAACTTCCTCGCCTCGCCGTACACCAACAGCAAGATCAACGACAAGCTGATCCCCGAGTCCCGCCGCGAGGCCGACCGGGCCAGCGCCTCCGGCAGCCTCACCGAGATCCAGGACATCGTCGCCGACGAGGTCCCGGTGCTCCCGCTGTGGCAGGGCAAGCAGTACGTCGCCGCCCGCGACGACATCACGGGCGTCTCCTACGCCCTCAACTCCTCCTCCAGCCTCCAGCTGTGGGAGCTCGGCCGCGGCTCCAGCAGCTGACGTCCGGTCACCCGCTGTTCATACGACGGGAAGGGCGCCCCACTCGGTGGAGTGGGGCGCCCTTCCCGTCGTAACGCGTCCTGCCGGGCTTCGCGTGGCGCGTCCTACTGGGCGCCCGGACGCACCAGGCCGCTCTCGTACGCGTACACCGCCGCCTGCACCCGGTCCCGCAGCCCCAACTTGGTCAGCACATGCCCCACATGCGTCTTCACGGTGGTCTCGCTGACGAACAGGTCGGCGGCGATCTCCGCGTTCGACAGTCCCCGCGCGACCAGCTTCAGCACCTCCACCTCACGGTCCGTGAGGGTGTGCAGGGTGTCGGGCACCGGCTCCTCACCGGACGGCAGATGCGTGGCGTACTTGTCCAGCAGCCGGCGCGTGATGCTCGGTGCCAGCATCGCTTCGCCGCCCGCCACCACCCGGATCGCCTGCACCAGCTCATTGGCCGGCGCGTCCTTCAGCAGGAAGCCGCTGGCCCCCGCACGCAGCGCCTCCACCACGTACTCGTCCAGATCGAACGTGGTCAGCACCAGCACCTTCGCCGGGCCGTCCCGGCCGGGCCCGGTGATCTGCCGGGTCGCCTCCACGCCGTCCATCCGCGGCATCCGGATGTCCATCAGCACCACATCCGGCTGGAGGGCGCGCACCTGGTCGAGAGCCTGCAGACCGTCTCCGGCCTCGCCCACGACCGCGATGTCCTGCTCGGCCTCCAGGATCATCCGGAACCCGGTTCGCAGCAGTGGCTGGTCGTCGACCAGTAGGACGCGGATGGCCACGGTGAGTCTCCTTCGCTAGTCCGCGCCCATTCTGCCCTGCGCGGCGTCCCCGGACTCGGCCGACCTCACCGGCAGTGGATACGGCGGGGGAGTACCGCCGAACTCCGGGCAGTGCGCCTGGTGGTCGCACCAGCCGCACAGCTTCGTCGGACGTGGCCGCCAGACCCCGGACTCCGTCGCCTGCCGGATCGCCTCCCACAGTGCGAGCAGCTTGCGCTCCACCCGCTCCAGATCCGCGAGCACCGGGTCGTACGTCAGCACGTCCCCGCTGCCGAGATAGACCAGCTGCAGCCGCCTCGGCACCACGTTCTTCAGCCGCCACACCACCAGGGCGTAGAACTTCATCTGGAACAGCGCGCCCTCGGCGTACTCGGGTCTCGGCGCCTTGCCGGTCTTGTAGTCGACGATCCGCACCTCGCCCGTCGGCGCCACGTCGACCCGGTCGATGATCCCGCGCAGCCGCAGGCCGGACTCCAGTTCGGTCTCGACGAACAGCTCCCGCTCCACCGGCTCCAGCCGCGCCGGATCCTCCAGCGTGAACCAGCGCTCGACGAGCTGCTCCGCCTCGCCCAGCCAGCGGGCCAGCCGCTCGCCCTCGGGATCGTCCGCGAACAGCTCACCGACCTCCGGCCTGCTCTCCCGCAGCCGGTCCCACTGCCCCGGAACCAGTGACCTGGCCCGCGGCGCCGTCCGCTCCGCGGCGGGCGCGTCGAAGAGCCGCTCCAGCACCGCGTGCACCAGCGTCCCCCGGGTCGCCGCCTCGCTCGGCTTCTCCGGCAGCCGGTCGATCACCCGGAACCGGTACAGCAACGGACACTGCATGAAGTCACTGGCCCGCGACGGCGACAGCGACGCCGGCGGACCGGCCGGCGCCGCCCGCACCGCCGTGACCGGTTCCTCCCCCTGCGCGACGGCCGTGTCCTGAGCCTGCGAGGCGTCCTCGATGCTGCTCTCCATGACCACAGACCATACGGCCCGCCACTGACAGTCACCCAACCCGCGCGACGCCCCGGCCAACACAAGGGGTGCCGGGGCGGAACGCGTCACGACGGCCGCATACCATCGACCGGAGACGACGTTTCTAACGAGGGGACACCGTGGACGTGAGCGGCGGGAGCGGGCAGCCCCGGTCGGACGACGCCGAACCGGCCGAGCAGCCCGCAGGTCCTACGGCCCCGACCAACGACGGAGGCCCGGACCCCACCGACGCCCCGACGGATCCCCCACAGGCGGAGACACCCGCCGGCACCGGGAAACCGGAGCCGGAGCCGTCCGCGGAACCGCCCACGCCTAAGAACGAGAACGCCAAGACACCTCCCGGGCCACCGGCCTCCGGCCCTGACGGAACCGGCGCTCCCGGCCCCGACCACAGCGGCGCTCCCGGCCCCGATCACACCGGCGCCGGCGGCCCCGACCACAGCGGCGGGCGCGGCCTCGCGCACTCCGGCATGGCCAAGGGGCGGCCGCCGCAGCGGCCCAAGGAACCCGGCGGCGGCCTGCTCATGGGACGGCCCTTCGGCGTACCCGTCTACGTCGCCCCCAGCTGGTTCGTCGTCGCCGCACTGATCACCTGGGTCTTCGGCGGCCAGCTCGACCGCGTGCTGCCCGAACTGGGCGCCGCCCGCTACCTCGTCTCCCTCTTCTTCGCCATCGCCTTCTACGCCTCCGTCCTGGTCCACGAACTCGCCCACACGGTCGCCGCGATCCGCTTCAAACTCCCCGTCCGCCGCATCCAGCTGCAGTTCTTCGGCGGCGTCTCCGAGATCGAGAAGGAAGCCGAGACCCCCGGACGGGAGTTCGTGCTGGCCTTCGTCGGCCCCCTGCTCTCCCTCGTCCTCTCCGGCCTCTTCTACCTCGCCATGCAGACCGTCGAGCCCGGCACCGTCCCCGGCGTCCTGCTCGCCGGCCTGATGGTCTCCAACCTCATCGTGGCCATCTTCAACCTGCTGCCCGGCCTGCCCCTCGACGGCGGCCGGATGCTCCGCGCGGTCGTCTGGAAGATGACCGGCAAACCCATGAGCGGCACCGTCGCCGCCGCCTGGGTCGGCCGCGCCCTCGCCGTCTCCGTCCTGATCGGCCTCCCGCTGCTCAACTACTCGGGCACCTTCGGCGGCGGCACCGAGAACGCCAACGGCATGGACGCCCTCACCGACGGCCTGCTCGCCGCCGTCCTCGCCGCGATCATCTGGACCGGCGCCGGCAACAGCCTGCGCGTGGCACGACTGCGTGAACACCTCCCGGAGCTGCGCGCCCGCACCCTCACCCGCCGCGCCGTCCCCGTCGAGACCGGGACCCCCCTGTCCGAGGCCCTGCGCCGCGCCAACGCCGCCGGGGCCCGCGCCCTGGTCGTCGTGGACGCCGACGGCACCCCGCTCTCCCTGGTCCGCGAGGCCGCCATCGTCGGCGTACCCGAGCACCGCCGCCCCTGGGTCGCCGTCAGCGGCCTCGCCCAGGACCTCACCGACGGCATGCGCGTCTCCGCGGAACTGGCGGGCGAGGAGCTCCTCGACGTGCTGCGCGCCACCCCCGCCACCGAGTACCTGGTGGTCGAGGAGACCGGCGAGATCTACGGCGTCCTCTCGGCAGCGGACGTGGAACGGGCCTTCGTCAGGGCCATGGCGCGGCCGTCCTAGGGCAGCCCCATGTGGTCGGACCCCTCCACAAACCCCGGTAGGCTGTTCACATGTCCGAACCGACCGGTGCCGCCCGCAGGCGCGGGCCCTTCAAGGTCGGGGACCAGGTACAGCTGACCGACCCCAAGGGCCGCCACTACACGTTCACGCTCGAAGCAGGGAAGAACTTCCACACCCACAAGGGCTCCTTCCCGCACGACGAACTGATCGGTGCTCCCGAGGGCAGCGTTGTCCGCACCACCGGCAACGTGGCCTACCTCGCGCTGCGCCCCCTGCTCCCCGACTACGTCCTGTCCATGCCCCGCGGGGCAGCCGTCGTCTACCCCAAGGACGCGGGGCAGATCCTCTCCTTCGCCGACATCTTTCCCGGCGCCCGCGTCGTCGAAGCCGGCGTCGGCTCCGGTTCGCTCAGCAGCTTCCTGCTGCGCGCCATCGGCGACCAGGGCATGCTGCACAGCTACGAGCGCCGCGAGGACTTCGCCGAGATCGCCCAGCAGAACGTGGAGCGCTACTTCGGCGGCCCGCACCCCGCCTGGCAGCTCACCGTCGGCGACCTCCAGGACAACCTCTCGGACACCGACGTCGACCGTGTCATCCTCGACATGCTCGCCCCCTGGGAGTGCCTGGAGGCCGTCTCCAAGGCGCTCGTGCCCGGCGGCATCCTGTGCTGCTACGTCGCCACCACCACCCAGCTCGCGCGGACCGTGGAGTCCATCCGCGAGATCGGCTGCTTCAACGAGCCGACCTCCTGGGAGACGATGATCCGCAACTGGCACGTGGAAGGCCTCGCCGTCCGCCCCGACCACCGGATGATCGGCCACACCGGCTTCCTGCTCACCGCCCGCCGCCTCGCCGACGGCGTCGAGCCGCCCATGCGCCGCCGCCGCCCCGCCAAGGGCGCCTACGGCGAGGACTACGAGGGTCCCAACGCCGACGGCGGCGCCGGCCGCTGAGCCGTCCCGTCATCCCCTCGCCGCATCAACGTACGAGCGTCGCCGCCGAGTTCCCCCGACCCGACCGGAACTCGGCGGCGACGCTCACGCGTTGACACGGCAGGATGCCGATCGTCAGGGAGGGGACCGGACCCCACTGCCGCGGTGGCTCCCCGGCGTCACGTAAGCCCCCCGTCTGTGGCGGTAGCCGCCCGGGGCGGGGTGGTTCCGTGCCGTCACGTAAGCCCCCCCGTCTGTGGCGGTAAACGCCCGGTGGCGGGGTGGTTCCGTGCCGTCAGGGAGGCCCCTCGTCCGGGGCGACAGCCGCCCGGTGGCGGGGTGGTTCCGTCGTCAGGGAAGCCTCCTCGGCCACGGCGGAAGCCGTTCGGCGTCGGAAGCCCACCCCGCCGTTCCCCACCCGCTGTGACGTGTGGCACTATGCAGGCCATCCCCCACCGGCACAGGCCTCACAGGAGACACTCCTAGTGCAGCAATCCGTGGTCCCGGAGCTCGCTCACACCGACACCCGCCCCATGCACTGGCTCGCCACGGCCACTGCCGTGACCGGTGTCATCGCGCTGTCATCGCTCTTCCAGCCGGGCGCGGCCAAAGCCGCCCAGCCCACGGCCGGCACCGAGACGAAGCCCACCCCCGCGGCCACCGCGCCGCCCAGCACCACCGGCGTGGACTTCCCCCTCGACTGCGGCCCCGTGAAGGAGCTGGTCGTCAAGAAAGCCACCGGCGACCTCGACGGCGACGGCAGACCGGAAACCGTGGCGGTGGTCCACTGCGACGCGGCCATGGGCACCCCGCCCGACGGCGTCTACGTCCTCACCCAGGCCGCCGACGCCACCCGGCCCCGTGTCGTCGCCACGCTCGTCGACCCCAAGGACCGGCTCACGGTCACCGACTTCACCCTCGCCGCCAAAACGGTCACCGCGACCCTGCTCGGCTATTCCACGGACAATGTGCCCAGTTGCTGCCCGGACGTGAAGACCGCCGCCACCTGGCAGTGGAACGGCCACACGTTCGTCCGCTCCACCCCCGCGGCCACCCACAGCGTCTGAACCGCCGCACCCGCACGACCCACAGGCCACGCGGGGTGGCCGGAAAGTCACTCCGCGTCCGGCCCGTACACCTCGACCCGGTCCGTGACCCGGCGCACATGAATGCACTCGCCCGGACACTCCCGCGCCGAATCCACCACGTCCGTCAGCAGCGGCAACGGCACCGGCACCGTCGCCCCCTTCGCCAGCAGCAGCTCGTCGTCCCCGCCCTTCACATAGGCCAGGCCGTCGATGTCCAGCTCGAACACCTCCGGGGCGTACTGGGCACAGATCCCGTCACCGGTACAAAGATCCTGGTCGATCCAGACCTCAAGCGCCTCCGCGCCGGCCAGGGCCTCCTGCTGCACGGTCATCTCTCCTGCCGTCGAAAGCGCCGGCAGCCGGACCCGGCGGTCACCCGGTCCCGCCCCGGCGGGTGTTGAACTCCCTCGACCCTACCCCCGCCCGAACCGCCCCCGGCCGTGCCCGCCACCCGCGCACCCACCCGCCCCCCCGGCGCCCCTTCCGGCCGCGCACACGGCGCACCCGGCCGCGCGGGACGACGGCGCTCGGCCACCGGATCGATCGACTTCAGCCAACCCGTGGCACGGGTCCGCGATCACCCGTGCCGCCCGGCCGGTTGCTCTGTGTAAGGAAGCCCTGACCGGGGCACAACCCCTGAACCGGCATCGGAGCGGACAACTCCGGTCAGTCCCGAAGGGTTTTGACCGCTCCCGGCCCGGAACACGCAGCTTCTAAATCGCGTTGAGTGGGTATCCACCGGGCACGAGGGAGAAGCAATGGGTGACCGACGACACACCTTGACAGTCTTTGTGATCTAGGGGTTTCAATCGACACCCACCCAGGTAGGGTCTGGAAGCGTCCAGCTCCCCTTGGAGGAGGTGAGGACCGTGGCAGCCCACGACGACGACATGAACCGCGGCATCCGCCCGGGACGAGGGTCCGACGACCCGGCCGGGCAGATCGCTTACCTTGAGCAGGAGATCGCCGTCCTGCGACGCAAGCTCGCCGACTCTCCGCGACACACGAGGATTCTCGAAGAGCGGATCGTCGAGCTGCAGACGAACCTGGCCGGCGTGTCCGCCCAGAACGAACGACTCGCGAACACACTCCGCGAGGCCCGCGACCAGATCGTGGCCCTCAAGGAGGAAGTCGACCGACTCGCACAGCCGCCGGCCGGCTTCGGTGTCTTCCTGCAGGCCAACGAGGACGGCACCGCTGACATCTTCACCGGCGGTCGCAAACTGCGGGTGAACGTCAGCCCAAGCGTTGACCTGGACGACCTCAGGCGCGGCCAGGAAGTCATGCTCAACGAAGCGCTCAACGTGGTCGAGGCCATGAAGTACGAGCGCGTCGGCGACATCGTCACCCTCAAGGAGATCCTCGAGGACGGCGAACGCGCCCTGGTGCTGGGGCACACCGACGAGGAGCGGGTGGTGCGGCTCGCCGAGCCGCTGCTGGACGTGAACATCCGCCCCGGCGACGCCCTGCTGCTCGAACCCCGCTCCGGCTACGTCTACGAGATCGTTCCCAAGAGCGAGGTCGAGGAACTCGTCCTCGAAGAGGTCCCCGACATCGGCTACGAGCAGATCGGTGGTCTCGGCGGCCAGATCGAGGCCATCCGCGACGCCGTCGAGCTCCCCTACCTCTACCCGGACCTGTTCAAGGAGCACGAACTGCGCCCGCCCAAGGGCGTCCTGCTCTACGGGCCCCCCGGATGCGGCAAGACGCTCATCGCCAAGGCCGTCGCCAACTCGCTGGCCAAGAAGGTCGCCGAGGTCACCGGCCAGGCCGCCGGCAAGAGCTTCTTCCTCAACATCAAGGGCCCCGAGCTCCTGAACAAGTACGTCGGCGAGACCGAGCGGCAGATCCGCCTCGTCTTCCAGCGTGCACGTGAGAAGGCCAGCGAGGGCACCCCCGTCATCGTCTTCTTCGACGAGATGGAGTCCCTCTTCCGCACCCGCGGCTCCGGTGTCAGCTCGGACGTGGAGAACACCATCGTCCCCCAGCTGCTCGCCGAGATCGACGGTGTCGAAGGCCTGCAGAACGTGGTCGTCATCGGCGCCTCCAACCGCGAGGACATGATCGACCCCGCCATCCTCCGCCCCGGCCGTCTCGATGTGAAGATCAAGATCGAGCGCCCGGACGCCGAGGCAGCCAAGGACATCTTCGGCAAGTACCTCACCGAGCGCCTCCCGCTGCACTCCGACGACGTCGGCGAGCACGGCGGCAGCAAGGCCACCACCGTCGCCAGCATGATCCAGACGGCAGTGGAACACATGTACGCCGAATCCGAGGAAAACCGCTTCCTGGAAGTCACCTACGCCAACGGCGACAAGGAAGTCCTCTACTTCAAGGACTTCAACTCCGGCGCAATGATCGAAAACATCGTCGGACGCGCCAAGAAGATGGCGATCAAGGACTTCCTCGAGCACAAGCAGAAGGGTCTCCGCGTCTCCCACCTCCTCCAGGCCTGCGTGGACGAGTTCAAGGAGAACGAGGACCTGCCCAACACCACCAACCCCGACGACTGGGCCCGAATCTCCGGCAAGAAGGGCGAACGGATCGTCTACATCCGTACCCTCATCACCGGAAAGCAGGGCGCCGACACGGGTCGCTCCATCGACACGGTGGCGAACACCGGGCAGTACCTGTAAAACACAGGGCGGCTGCGGGTGCCCCCACCGGGTACCCGCAGCCGACTGTTTTTCCGGCCAAAACCGGAACCGAGGCGAGCAAGGCAATGACGCAAATGATCTCCCCACCGGCGCAGAGGCGTTCTAGGCTCTTTCCTACCGCCGAGTCGCGCAGTGCGGGGACGGGCACCGCACACGCACCGGAGCGCCAGCGGTACGCGAGCGGAGCCCACGACCGAGGGCTCCGCCGGGCAAGGAGGGCCGCATGACCGTACGGCGAGTAATGGGCATCGAGACGGAGTACGGCATCTCCGTCCCCGGCCACCCCAATGCCAATGCCATGCTCACCTCATCCCAGATCGTCAACGCCTACGCGGCGGCGATGCACCGGGCCCGCCGCGCCCGCTGGGACTTCGAGGAGGAGAACCCGCTGCGGGACGCCCGAGGATTCGACCTCGCCCGCGAGGCCGCCGACGCCAGCCAGCTCACCGACGAGGACATCGGCCTCGCCAACGTCATCCTCACCAACGGCGCCCGCCTCTACGTGGACCACGCCCACCCCGAGTACAGCGCCCCCGAGGTCACCAACCCCCGCGACGCCGTCCTCTGGGACAAGGCCGGCGAGCGCATCATGGCCGAGGCCGCCGAGCGAGCCGCCCAGCTCCCCGGCGCCCAGCCCATCCACCTCTACAAGAACAACACCGACAACAAGGGCGCCTCCTACGGCACGCACGAGAACTACCTGATGAAGCGGGAAACCCCGTTCTCGGACATCGTGCGCCACCTCACCCCGTTCTTCGTCTCCCGCCAGGTCGTCACCGGCGCCGGCCGCGTCGGCATCGGTCAGGACGGCCACGAACACGGCTTCCAGCTCAGCCAGCGCGCCGACTACTTCGAGGTCGAGGTCGGCCTGGAGACGACCCTCAAGCGCCCCATCATCAACACCCGGGACGAGCCGCACGCGGACGCCGAGAAGTACCGCAGGCTGCACGTGATCATCGGCGACGCGAACCTCTCGGAGATCTCGACCTACCTGAAGCTCGGGACCACGGCCCTGGTCCTCTCGATGATCGAGGACGGCTTCATCGCGGTCGACCTCGCCGTCGACCAGCCCGTACGGACCCTCCACCAGGTCTCCCACGACCCCAGCCTCAAGCGCCTCGTCACGCTCCGCAGCGGGCGCACACTCACCGCCGTCCAGCTCCAGATGGAGTACTACGAGCTCTCCCGCAAATACGTCGAGGAGCGCTACGGCGCCGACGCCGACGAACAGACCCGGGACGTCCTGCAGCGGTGGGAGGACACCCTCAACCGCCTGGAGAACGACCCCATGAGTCTCTCCGGTGAACTCGACTGGGTGGCCAAGAAGGAACTCATGGAGGGCTACCGGCGCCGCGACGACCTCGACTGGGACGCCGCCAAGCTCCACCTCCTCGACCTCCAGTACGCCGATGTACGGGCCGAGAAGGGCCTCTACAACCGCCTCGCGGCGCGCGGACGCATCAAGCGGCTGCTCGCCGAGGCCGACGTCGACAAGGCCCGCACGAGCCCGCCGGAGGACACCCGCGCGTACTTCCGCGGCCGCTGCCTGGAGCAGTACGCCGACGACGTCGCCGCCGCCAGCTGGGACTCGGTCATCTTCGACCTCCCGGGCCGGGACAGCCTCCAGCGCGTCCCAACCCTGGAACCGCTACGCGGAACGCGAAATCATGTCAAGGAGCTCCTGGACCGCTGTCGCACCGCAGAAGACCTGGTCAGGGTCCTCTCCGGCAACTGAACGGGCACCCGGACCGGACCGGGCGACCGGGGTCAAAACCCCGCCGCCCGGGAATCATCGAGGTGGCCCCCGTACGTTGGAGAAACTGCGGGGCCGATGTCGGACCCGGCTTGTAGGGTCTGATCACCACCGATCGGCAGGAATGCCGACCTGTCGACCATGTCGGGCGAACGCGAACTGAGCGGGGTGAGGGTTATGGCAACCAAGGACACCGGCGGCGGACAGCAGAAGGCCACACGTTCCACCGAGGAGGCCGAGGAGCAGACGCAGGAAGCGCAGGCGTCGGAGGACCTCAAGGAGCGCCACGAGAAGCTGAGCGACGACGTGGACTCGGTGCTGGACGAGATCGACGACGTACTCGAGGAGAACGCAGAGGACTTCGTGCGCTCCTTCGTGCAAAAGGGTGGGCAGTAGACCCCTTTCTCCTTCGAATCGAAGGTGGATGGAGATCGGAAGTGTCGGGGGACCTGAGCGTGAAGCGCTGCGCACGGCCTGGTGACGCCAAGCCGCGCGCAGCCTTCGCAGCCATGCGGTCGAACCCTCGGCGCCTGTACGACCTCGCCGAGTCGGAGTCCGAGTCCGAGCGCAAGTCGCTGACCGCCTTGCGTCCCTGAGCGCCTCGCGACGGGGCGTCTGCCGTATCCGCCCATCCGCCCCCGCCGTTCATGTGGATCACTGCCACAAGACGGGTAGGGTCCGGGGCGTATTGTGCTTCAACTTCAATTCGGCCATCGGTCTGTTGAGGGACGACCCCGAGACGATCAACCGAGCAGCCGACTACCTGGAAGGAAACGCGTGGAAGCCAACACTCGTAGCACCGGGCGTCTACCAGCTGCCTTCCTGACGCCTGGGTCCTCCTCGTTCATGGACTTTCTCGGTGACCACCAGCCGGAGTTGCTGCCCGGCAAGCGGCAGTTGCCGCCCACGCAGGGGGTCATCGAGGCGCCGCACGGGACGACGATCGTCGCGGTGACGTTCCCCGGCGGCGTGGTGCTCGCCGGTGACCGTCGGGCCACGATGGGGAACGTGATCGCCCAGCGCGACATCGAGAAGGTGTTCCCGGCCGACGAGTACTCGGCGGTCGGCATCGCCGGCACCGCCGGCCTCGCCGTGGAGATGGTCAAGCTCTTCCAGCTGGAGCTGGAGCACTTCGAGAAGGTCGAGGGCGCGCAGCTGTCGCTGGAGGGCAAGGCGAACCGGCTGTCGACGATGATCCGTTCCAACCTCGGCATGGCCATGCAGGGCCTGGCGGTCGTGCCGCTGTTCGCCGGCTTCGACGTGGACCGGGGCAAGGGGCGGATCTTCTCGTACGACGTCACCGGTGGCCGTTCCGAGGAGCACAACTTCTCCGCGACGGGCTCCGGCTCGGTCTTCGCGCGCGGCGCCATGAAGAAGCTGTTCCGTGACGACCTGAGCGAGGAGCAGGCGACCACACTGGTGGTGCAGGCTCTGTACGACGCGGCCGACGACGACTCGGCGACCGGTGGTCCCGATGTCGCCCGCCGGATCTACCCGATCATCACCGTGATCACCGAGGACGGGTTCCGCCGGCTCACCGACGACGAGTCCTCCGAGCTCGCCCGCGCGGTGCTGGCGCGCCGTCTGGAGCAGCCGGACGGCCCGCGCGCGGCGCTGCTCTGAGGCGCTCGGCGCTTGTTGTGAAGGTGATCCCAGTGACTTCGACGGAACCCTAAGGAAGGGGACGGATACCGGTGTCGACGCCGTTCTATGTCTCACCTCAGCAGGCCATGGCGGACCGTGCGGAGTACGCCCGGAAGGGCATCGCGCGCGGTCGGAGTCTGGTGGTGCTCCAGTACGCCGACGGCATCGTGTTCGTCGGTGAGAACCCCTCCCGTGCGCTGCACAAGTTCAGCGAGATCTATGACCGGATCGGTTTCGCGGCCGCCGGTAAGTACAACGAGTACGAGAATCTGCGGATCGGTGGTGTGCGCTATGCCGACCTGCGTGGTTACACCTATGACCGTGACGATGTGACGGCGCGTGGTCTTGCCAACGTCTATGCGCAGACGCTGGGCACGATCTTCTCCAGTGCGGCCGAGAAGCCGTACGAGGTGGAGTTGGTGGTCGCGGAGGTCGGGGAGACCCCGGAGGGTGACCAGATCTATCGGCTGCCGCACGACGGTTCGATCGTCGACGAGCACGGTTCGGTCGCGGTCGGCGGCAATGCGGAGCAGATCAGCAGTTATCTGGACCGGGAGCACCGGGACGGTATGACTCTCGCGGAGGCTCTGAAGCTGGCGGTGACGGCTCTGTCGCGGGAGTCGAACGGCACGCAGCGGGAGATTCCGTCGGAGCGGCTGGAGGTCGCGGTGCTGGACCGTACGCGTCCGCAGAAGCGCAAGTTCAGGCGTATCGGCGGACCGCAGCTGTCCCGGTTGCTGGAGTCGGAGGGTGCGGCCACGGCCGCGGCCACCGACGAGGCGGAGGAGTCCGGCGGAGACGTCGAGTAGCCCCCGTTCCCACCCGCTCTGTGCGCCCCGCCCGGTGAGTCGTCCGGGCGGGGCGCCGGTGTGTGCGGCCAGGTGCGGCTAGGGCTGCGGTGGGGGCGCTGTGGAGCCTCGTACGACCAGCTCCACGGGGATGTCCCGGCCTTCCGGTGCGCGGCCTTCCATGACGGCGAGGAGGGCGTGCATGCCGCGTTCGCCGAAGAGTTCGGCGTCCAGTCGGACGGTCGTGAGTTCGGGGTCGATGGCGGTGGCGAGGGCGAGGTCGTCGAGCCCGGTCACGGAGATGTCGTCGGGGACGCGCAGGCCGTGGCGGCGCAGGGCCTTGTAGGCGCCGGCGGCGAGTTTGTCGTCGTCGCAGACGAGGGCGGTGGGGTGGGGGCCGGGTGCGGCGAGGGCGGCTTCGGTGGCCGTGCGGGCGCCTTCGATGGAGATCGGTGCGTGGACGGTGCGTACCGAGGTGCCGGGCACCTGGGCCGTGTGTGCGGCCAGTTCGCGGGCGCGTACCTCGAAGGTCCAGGAGGCGATGTCGGCGGCCAGGTGGAGGAAGCGGCGGTGGCCGAGGCCCAGCAGGTGTTCGGCCACCTGGCGTACGCCGTCGGCGATGTCCAGGTTGACGGTGGCGGCTCCGAGGCTGCCGTCCGGGTCGCTGTCGAGCATCACCAGGGGGAGCTGGTCGCCGCGGATGGCGGTGAGGGCGTCGGCGGCCATGGAGGAGGCGATGACGCCGTCGAGGGCCGCCTGGGCGGAGGCGAAGGGGTCGCGAATGGGGGCGGCCCGCAAGGGCCTTCCTTTGAGGGTGGTGGTGGGCGACGGGCGGGCGGGGCCGATGCCTTCGGGGGAGGGGTAGAGGACCACGCCGAAGCCGTGTTCGGCGGCCACGCGGGCGGCGCCGGTGTAGACGCCCGCGAAGAACTCGGTGGTGAGGGCCGGGACCACGAGGAGGACGGTGCGGGTGTGGCCGAGGCGGAGGTTGCGGGCGGCGAGGTTGGGGCGGTAGCCGAGGTCGCGGGCGGCTTCCCGGACGCGTTCGGCGGTGGCCTCGGAGACGCGGCCGCGCCATTTGTCGCCGAGGACGAGTGACACGGCTGCCTGCGAGACGCCGGCGGCCTGGGCGACGTCGCGGCTCGTCGGGCGCGTGCTGCTGCGTGCCACCGGGGGTGGGCTCCTTCGTCTGGACGTGTGAACTGCGCACATGGTACGTATGGGAGTCGAAGTTATACGTAAAACTTGGAGGCGGATCATGGCCGCGGGATACCTGGAGATCCTCAGGGCGAGGCACGCGGTCCGTCTGCTGACGGGGACCTTGGTGGGCCGGCTGCCGAATGCCACGGCCGCGCTCGCGATCGTGCTGTTCGTGCGCGCCCAGGGTGGTACGTACAGCCTGGCCGGGGTGCTCGCGGCCGTGTACGGGGTCGCCAACGCGATCGGCCAGCCGGTGCTGGGCCGGTTGGTGGATGTGCACGGGCAGCCCCGGGTCCAGTTGCCCGCGGCGGTCGCGTCGGCTCTCGCCATGGCCGGTTTCGCCTTCGCCGGCACCGATCCGCTGCCGCTCGCCTACGGGTGCGTGGCCGCGGCGGGGCTGTTCACGCCGCCCCTGGAGGGCGGTCTGCGTGCGCTGTGGCCGAGTGTGCTCGGCAAGGAGGACCAGGTGCACACGGCGTATGCCATGGACGCGGTGGCCCAGGAAGTCATGTTCACGCTGGGGCCGTTGCTGGTGACGTTGTGCGTGTCGCTGTGGTCGGCGCAGGCGGCGCTGCTGGTGGTGAACGCGCTGGGCGTGCTCGGAGCCCTCTCCGTGGTCGTCTCGCCGCCTTCGCGCGCGTGGCGTTCGGCGCCGCGCGAGGCGCACTGGCTGGGCGCGCTGCGCTCGTCCGGGCTGCTGGCGCTGCTGGGCGCGTTCCTGTTCGTCGGGATCGCGATGGGTTCCATCACGGTGGCGTCGGTGCCGTACGCGGACGCGCACGGCGGTGACGGGGTGTACGGCTGGATGATGGCGGGGGTGGGGCTGGGCGCGCTGCTCGGTGGCTCGGTGTACGGGGCGCGGCGGTGGCAGGGGGAGCCGGCGATGCGACTGCGGGTCCT
Organism: Streptomyces sp. NPDC007157; assembly: GCF_040634235.1. Classification (NCBI taxonomy): domain Bacteria; kingdom Bacillati; phylum Actinomycetota; class Actinomycetes; order Kitasatosporales; family Streptomycetaceae; genus Streptomyces; species Streptomyces sp. NPDC007157. The sequence goes on along the minus strand of NZ_JBEYFE010000019.1, from coordinate 7,760 downwards.
GGTGGCGCTTCTGGCGGTGTGTTATCTGCCGCTGATGGCGATGCCGGATGCGGTGGCCATGGTGTTGCTCACCGTGCTGGCGGGGGTGTTCCTGGCACCGGCGATCGCATGTGCGTTCGTGCTGGTGGACCGGCATGCGCCGATGGGGACGGTTACCGAGGCTTTCTCCTGGCTTGTGACGACGTTCACAGTGGGGGCGTCGGTGGGAACGGGCCTGGCGGGCCCGGTCGTCGAGGCGGGCGGGGCGCTGTGGGGCTTCGCGGTGCCGGGTGCGGCGGGGGGCGTGTCGTTGCTGGTCCTGATGGCCACGGGGCGGGTCCTCGCAGCTCCCGGTGGGGGCGCGGTGGTTGCGGCTTCATCGGAAAATGATCCAAATCGTGCTGCCGAACCCCGTTTCAGCTCAGGGGATCGGGCGTAATGTTCAGTCATGGACCGCCGCATTTTCGGGCTGGAGAACGAGTACGGCGTCACGTGCACGTTCAGGGGACAGCGCCGCCTGTCGCCTGACGAGGTGGCGCGGTACCTCTTCCGCCGTGTCGTGTCATGGGGCCGTAGCAGCAATGTCTTTCTTCGTAACGGCGCCCGGCTCTATCTCGACGTGGGATCACATCCGGAATACGCGACACCCGAATGTGACAACGTGACCGAACTGGTCACCCACGACAAGGCCGGCGAGCGCATTCTCGAAGGACTGTTGGTGGACGCCGAACGACGCCTGCACGAGGAAGGAATCGCGGGCGACGTCTACCTCTTCAAGAACAACACCGACTCGGCGGGCAACTCCTACGGTTGCCACGAGAACTATCTGGTGGCGCGGCACGGGGAGTTCTCCCGGCTCGCGGACATCCTCATTCCGTTCCTGGTGACCCGGCAGCTGCTGTGCGGCGCCGGCAAGGTGCTGCAGACGCCGCGCGGTGCGGTGTACTGCGTCAGCCAGCGCGCGGAGCACATCTGGGAGGGCGTCTCCTCGGCGACGACCCGTTCCCGGCCGATCATCAACACCCGGGACGAGCCGCACGCGGACGCCGAGCGCTACCGCCGGCTGCACGTCATCGTGGGCGACTCGAACATGTCCGAGACGACCATGCTGCTCAAGGTCGGTGCCACCGACCTGGTGCTGCGCATGATCGAGGCGGGCACGGTGATGCGGGACCTGACCCTGGAGAACCCGATCCGGGCGATCCGCGAGGTCAGCCATGACATCACGGGCCGGCGCAAGGTGCGTCTGGCCAGCGGCCGTGAGGCCTCCGCCCTGGAGGTGCAGCGGGAGTACTACGAGAAGGCCGTGGACTTCGTCGAGCGCCGCGGTATCCGTACCGGCACGGTCGACCAGGTCCTGGAGCTGTGGGGCCGGACCCTGGACGCGATCGAGGCCGAGGACCTGGACCGGATCGGCACCGAGATCGACTGGGTGATGAAGTACAAGCTCATCGAGCGGTACCGGGCCAAGCACAACATGACCATGTCTCATCCGCGGGTGGCGCAGATAGACCTCGCTTATCACGACATCCACCGTCGTCGGGGTCTGTATTACCTGCTGGAGAGGAAGGGTCAAGCCACGCGGATCTGCAATGACTTGAAGATCTTCGAGGGCAAGTCGGTACCGCCGCAGACGACTCGGGCGCGGCTGCGCGGTGACTTCATCCGGCGGGCTCAGGAGCAGCGGCGCGACTTCACGGTCGACTGGGTGCATCTGAAGCTCAACGACCAGGCACAGCGGACGGTGTTGTGCAAGGACCCGTTCCGTTCGGTCGACGACCGGGTGGAGAAGCTCATCGCCGGTATGTGAGCGAACGCCACACGGGCGCCGTACGTTTACCGTACGGCGCCCGTGTCACGTCGTAGAGTTGCGCGCACGCATCCGCAAGATCGACCGATTATGAGGCTGTTTCCGTGCGCCGACGCTCTCTTCTCCTTGCCGCCGTACCCGCAGGACTGGTCACGATCGCCGCGTGCGGCGACGACAAGTCCGCTTCCAGCAAGGCCAGCGCGGCGCCGTCGGGTTCCGCCTCCTCGGTGCCGCCGCCGAAGATCGTGGACGGGCCGTTGCCGGCCATCACGGCGGGTGTGAAGTTCGACGAGAAGCCGACGGTGGCCAAGGGGTCCGGGGAGCCGTCGAAGGACCTGGCGGTCAAGACGGTGATCGCGGGCAGCGGCAAGGCGGTCGCGGAGAACGACTTCATCCAGGCCAACTACCTCGGGCAGATCTGGTCCACGGCGAAGGTCTTCGACCAGTCGTACGACCGTACGCCGCTGCTCATGCAGCTCGCCCAGGGCAGCATCATCGACGGCTGGCGGTACGGGCTGGCCGGGAAGAAGGTCGGCAGCCGGGTGCTGATGGCGGTGCCGCCGACCTGGGGCTACGGCACGGCCGGCAACTCGCAGGCGGGTATCAAGGGCACCGACACGCTGGTGTTCGTGGTGGATGTGCTGAACTCCTTCAACTCCAAGAGCTCCAGCACCGGCAAGGTGGTCGCGCAGAGCGACGCCGCGCTGCCCAAGGTCGGCACCAACACCGACGGGAAGGCTCCGTCGATCGACATCCCCAAGGCCGACCCGCCGAAGACGCTGGTGTCGAACTACGTCCTGGAGGGCGACGGCCAGGAGGTGAAGTCCTCGCAGACGGTCCTGTGCCAGTTCAAGGGCGAGGTCTGGGACAGCGGCAAGGCCTTCGAGCAGACCTACGACAGCGGGCGGCTGGCCCAGTTCGCGGTCCCGCAGATGCAGGAGGTCGTCAAGGGGCTGGCGCAGGGCATCACCGGGAAGAAGGTGGGCAGCCGGCTGCTGATCGTCGTACCGCCGGACCTGGCCTATGGGAACAACCCGCCGAGCGGCGGTGTGGTGAAGAAGGGTTCGACGCTGGTGTTCTCGGTGGACATCCTGGCGGCGATGTAGTCGTGCGGGCGGTAGCCGGGCGAGGATGAAAGACTGTCCGGGTTCCGTGTCGTACACAAGCAGGAGCGAGAGACGTGAGCATCGACAAGCCCGAGATCGACTTCCCGGGCGGCGAGCCCCCGGCCGACCTGGAGATCAAGGACATCTGGGAGGGCGACGGCGAGGTGGCCAAGGCCGGCCAGACCGTCACCGTGCACTACGTGGGTGTCGCGTTCAGCACGGGCGAGGAGTTCGACGCCAGCTGGAACCGGGGCACGCCGTTCCGCTTCCCGCTGGGCGGCGGCCGTGTCATCAAGGGCTGGGACCAGGGTGTGGAGGGCATGAAGGTCGGCGGCCGTCGCCAGCTGACCATCCCGGCCCACCTCGCCTACGGCAACCAGAGCCCGACCCCGTTGATCCAGCCCGGCGAGACGCTGATCTTCGTCGTGGACCTGCTCGGGGTCTGAGCCCCGTGCCTGGTCGGCGCCGTTCCGGCGCTGATCGGTCCCGGTCGGAAACCGGCTGGACGAGGGCCCGTGCCGTGTGCGCGGGCCCTTGTTGTTTGTCGGGTCCTGTCCGTTTCGGTCCTCGTTGTTCGTACCGGCTTTTGCCGTGACACTCCGGAGCGGTACGGTCATCGGTCAGAAGCACCATAGGGAAGGCGAAGGGCGTCGATGGCCATTGCCAAGGCCGAGCGGCTGATGAACCTGGCGCTGTGCCTGCTGGGGACGAGACGGCCGCTCAGCAAGCGTGAGCTGCGGGAATCCATCGAGGCCTACCTCGAAGCCGGGTCCGACGACTCCTTCAACCGGATGTTCGAGCGGGACAAGGACGATCTGCGCGAGCTCGGACTCGTGATCGAGACCGTCGAGAACCTGGACGGCGAGGTCGGCTATCTGGCCCGCCGCGACAGCAACCGCCTGCCCCCGATCACGCTGGACGCCGAGGAGGCCGCCGCCCTGGGGCTGGCCGCCAAGGTCTGGCAGCAGGCCCGCCTCGCCGGCGCGGCCAGCGGCGCCCTGCAGAAGCTGCGCGCCGCCGGACTGCCCGAGGACGTCGACCCGTACGAGGCGCACAGCGCCCTGGAACCGCGCATCCCGGTGCACGAGGCCGCCTTCGAGCCGCTGATGCTGGCCTGCCGCGACCGCCGCCCGGTCCTCTTCGACTACCGCAAGGCCACCGCCGCCCGCCCCGAGCCCCGGCACGTGGAGCCGTGGGCCCTGGAGTGCTGGCGCGGCCACTGGTACCTGGCGGGCTGGGACCGGGACCGGGGTGCCGAGCGGGTCTTCCGGCTGTCCCGGATCACCGGCCGGGTCCGCTCCCGGGGCACCCGCTTCACCGCGCCCGTCCCGGACGTGGTCACCGTCCGAGAGACCGTCGCGGGCTGGGCGGGTGAGATCGCCGACCGCTCGGCGCTGATCCGGCTGCGCTCCGGCGCCGGCTACCCCCTTCGGGCGAAGGCCACGGCGGTGCGGGAACTCGGCGACGGCTGGGACGAGTTGGAGATTCCGTACGGGCACGGCCTGGACGCCTGGCTGGTGGAGTTCGGGCCGGACGTGGTGGTCCTGGAGCCGGCCGAGCTGCGCGCGGACGTGGTGGACCGGCTGCGTGCCGTGGCCAAGGGCTGAGGGGGAGCGGAGCAAGACAGTGGCAGGCAAACCGGTCAGGCCCGTGAACGCCATCGACCAGACCCGGCGGATGCTCTCCCTGGTGACCTATCTGCGCGAGCGCCCCGGCGCCCGGATCGCGGACGTCGCCCGTGCCTTCGGCATCACCGAGGACGAGCTGGTCTCCGACCTCGACGTGCTGCCCATGTGCGGCACCAGCTTCCGGGGCGGCGATCTGCTGGACATCGACACCGACGGCGAGCGCATCTGGTGGCACAACGCCGCCGCGCTCGGCGAGGAGGCCGCCGAGCCGCTCCGGCTCGCCGCCGACGAGGCGACCGCGCTGCTGGTGGCCGCCCGCGCGGTGTCCACCCTGCCCGGACTGCGCGAGGGCGACCGGCAGGCGCTGCTGCGGGCCACCGCCAAGGTGGAGACCGCGGCCGGCGAGGCGGCCGGCGCCAGCGCCCGGCTGTCGGTGACCTTCGAGTCCGAGGGCGGGGTCTTCGCCGACGTCGACCGGGCGATCTCCGAGCGCCGCCGGCTGTGGATCCGCTACTACTCGCCGGCCCGTGACGAGGTCACCGAGCGCGAGATCGACCCCATCCGCCTGGTCAGCGTCGGCCACACCTATGTGGAGGCCTGGTGCCGCCGCTCCGAGGCCCGGCGCACCTTCCGCCTCGACCGCGTCGCCGAGATCAAGATCCTCGACGAGCCGTCCGCGCCCCCCGAGATCGAGCTGCGCGACCTGTCCGAGGCCCTGGTGCAGCCCGCCGCCGAGGACCCCGAGGTGGTCGTCGAGGTCGGCCCGGCCGGCCGCTGGGTCGCCGAGTACTACCCGCACGACAGCGCGGATGAGCTTCCCGACGGCGGGCTGCGTATCACTCTGCGCACCCCCGATCCGGCCTCCCTGCGCCGGCTGGCACTCAGGCTCGGCGGCGACGGCCGGATCGCGTCACCGCCCGAGCTGGCCGACAGCGCCCGCCGGGCGGCCCGTGAGGCTCTGGCGGCGTACGACGACCATGCCGCGCACGGCGACGAGGAAGGGCAGGCACGAGGGATTTGAACGAGTCTTCGGGGGTTCTGAACGAGTCTTCGGGTTCCGGTGTCGCAGGCGCGAGGGACGTGACGGTCGCGGCCGCGTTCGCCGGGATGAGAAGAGTGGTCCCCGTGGTGTTCAAGGCCGGCTGCCCGGACTGCCGGGGCAGTTTCGAGCTCACCGCGAGCGCCCTGCGGCTGGCCATCGGAGCCACCAGCAAGACCACGTTCTACTCCTTCACCTGCCCCGACTGCGATGTCCTGGTCCGCAAGCCCGCGGGCGAGCGGATCATCGAGCTGCTCACCGGCGGCGGGGTCAGGACCCTGCGGCTGCACCCCACCGTCTAGGCTCACCCGCATGTTCTGGCCGATGTTCGCGGTAGCTGTGGGTTTCGTGGGGCTCGCCGTACTCGGCGTGCTCGCCGTCCGGGTCTTCCTGGAGGCGCGGCGCCTCGGCGCGCAGGTCACGGACTCCGCACGGCGTATCAACCGGGCCGCCGAGGACCTGGAGCGGGCGGCGGCCGGTGCCGCCCGCGCTGTGGACACCCTCTGAGACCTGCTGTGGAACCGATGTGAGTAGTGAGCCGTAAGCGGTTTGCGTCACTTCGCCCTGTCACGGTGACCACCCCGGCAGGTACGCTGGCGATCGCGGGGCGGAGAACGAGGCCCGTACCGCGGACCGGGCGTACGCACGGGGATTGCCTGACGTTTACCCCCGAGCGTTACGATCGCTGTCAGCACGATTACTCGGACACATGTCTGACTGATCGGACAGCACCCCACCCAGCCGCCTCGGTGAGAAGGTAAAGACTTATGTTCGGAAGGCTCGGAGCTCCCGAGATCATTCTCATCCTTGTCGTCGTCATCCTGCTGTTCGGCGCGAAGAAGCTTCCGGACATGGCTCGCTCGCTCGGCAAGTCCGCGCGCATCCTCAAGAGCGAGGCCAAGGCGATGAAGGAAGAGGGCAACACGACCTCCTCCGCCCAGGCGCCTGCCTCCGGCGAGCAGGCCCAGGCCCAGCGCACCATCCAGGCTGCCCCCGGCGACGTGACCAGCTCCCGCCCGGTCAACGAGCCGTCGGACACCACCCAGCGCTGACGCAAGGCCGGTGACCCCCGGCCTGCCGCACGAGATGAGGACGTGGGTTGCCCAAGTCTGCCCGCAAACAGGAGAAGGATCCCGAGGGGCGGATGCCTCTCGGAGATCACCTTCGTGAGCTCCGCAACCGGCTCGCGAAGGCCATGCTGGCGATCGTCATCGTGACGGTGGTCGCCGCCTTCTTCTACAACGACATCATCAACTTCCTCACCAAGCCGGTCCTCGACTCGGTCGGTTGTGAGCAGGCCTTCGGGGAACTGGCCAGGGCCAAGTCCGACTCGCATCCCTGCGCACAGATCACGATCAACGGTCTGCTCGCGCCCTTCACGCTGGCCCTCCAGGTCTCGCTGATGGCAGGTGTGGTCTTCGCCTCTCCGGTCTGGCTGTACCAGCTGTGGGCCTTCGTCGCGCCCGGTCTGCACCGGAACGAGAAGAAGTACGCCTACGCGTTCGTCGCCACCGGCGTCCCGCTCTTCTTCGGCGGCGCGTACTTCGCCTACAAGGTCCTGCCGACCACCGCGAAGGTGCTCCTCCAGTTCACCCCGCACAGCGTGAGCAACCTGCTGCCGCTGGACGACCTGCTCCAGCTGGTCACCCGCATGGTGATCGTCTTCGGGCTCTCCTTCGAGCTGCCGCTGCTGCTGGTCATGCTCAATCTCACCGGCATCGTCAGCGGCCGGCGGATGCTCGGCTGGTGGCGGGCGATGATCCTCGGGATCACGGTCTTCGCGGCCGTCGCCACCCCGAGCACCGACCCGCTCTCCATGCTGGCGCTGGCCGGGCCGATCTGGGTGCTGTACTTCGGCGCGGTCCTCTTCTCGCTGGTCAACGACCGCCGCAGGCGCCGCCGCGAGGCCGAGGCCCCCGGCGACGACGAGGCCTCCGACCTCGACCTCACGCCCGACGACATCGGCGAGATCGAGACCGTCTCCGCCAGCCGCGCGCTGCCCGAGACCCCGGAGCGGGTCAACGGCTACGACGACGTGACCTGACCGGGTCCGTACCGGCCATCGAGAGGTGGGGGGGGCCCCCCCCGGGGGGGCCCCCATGTTGTGGGGGCGGGCCGGGGGGGGGGGGGGGTTGGGGGGGGGGGGGGGGGTGATGGTGTTGATGGGAGTTTTTTTATGGGGGGTGGGCGGGGTGTTT